>NZ_CP061497.1:1070000-1399579 GCF_014678725.1 Thermomonas sp. XSG
CGTGGAGCTGGCGGACGACGACGCCGAGCGCGCGCGCGGCCTGATGTTCCGGGATGCGATGGCCGAAGACCGCGGCATGCTGTTCGTCCATGACACCCAGGAACCGCAGGCCTACTGGATGAAAAACACCAGGATCGCGCTGGACATCCTGTACTTCGACAACGACCGCAAGCTGGTGGCCCAGCAGCGGGATGTCCCGCCGTGCTCGCTGGGCGATGCGTGCCCGTCCTATCCCAGCAATGCGCCAGCACGCTACGTGCTCGAACTCAATGCGGGACAGGCGGAGAAGCTCAAGCTGCAGGACGGCGCCACGCTGACCTTCGGCCCCGGCATCCCGACGCCGGCGCGCTGACCCACCCGCGAGCGAAGGCGATCAGCCTTCGTAGAGTTCGAAGTCGTCCTTGGTCACGCCGCAGTCCGGGCACGTCCACGTGTCCGGCACGTCTTCCCAGCGCGTGCCCGGCGGAATGCCGTCTTCCGGGGCCCCTTGCGCCTCGTCATAGACGTGGCCGCAGACCACGCACATCCAACTGCGATAGGGACGATCAGGACCGGGAGTCGACATCGGGGCGATAATTGGCGGGCGGGCCGCGATTGTCCCATCCTGCACCGGATGGCGGAAGCCGCCCGCCACCCCACACCACTTCCGAAGACCCGCCATGCCGATCAGCACCGAACGCTCCCACGACCTGTTTTCCCGCGCCCAGCAGCTGATGCCCGGCGGCGTCAACTCGCCGGTGCGTGCGTTCAAGTCGGTGGGCGGCGAGCCGTTCTTCGTGCAGCGCGCGGACGGCCCCTACCTGTTCGACGTGGATGGCAACCGTTACATCGACTACGTGGGGTCGTGGGGGCCGATGATCGTCGGCCACAACCACCCGAAGGTGCTGGAGGCGGTGATCGAAACCGCGCGCAACGGCCTCAGCTTCGGCACGCCCAACCCGCTGGAAGTGACGATGGCGGAGACCATCGCCCGGCTGATCCCCAGCTGCGAGATGGTGCGCATGGTGAACTCCGGCACCGAGGCCACGCTGTCGGCGATCCGGCTGGCGCGCGGCGCCACCGGGCGCAGCCGCATCGTCAAGTTCGAGGGCTGCTACCACGGCCACGGTGACTCGTTCCTGGTCAAGGCCGGCAGCGGGGCGCTGACCTTCGGCGTGCCTACTTCGCCGGGCGTGCCCAAGGCGCTGGCCGACCTCACCCTGACCCTGCCGTACAACGATTCCGAAGCGGCGACGCGCCTGTTCGACGAATGCGGCGGCGACATCGCCGCGCTCATCATCGAGCCGGTGGTCGGCAACGCCAACTGCCTGCCGCCGCGCGAGGGCTACCTGCAGCACCTGCGTGCCCTGTGCACGCGACACGGCGCACTGCTGATCTTCGACGAGGTGATGACCGGCTTCCGCGTCGCGCTGGGCGGCGCGCAGGCGCGCTACGGGGTGACGCCGGATCTTTCCACCTTCGGCAAGGTGATCGGCGGCGGCATGCCGGTAGGCGCCTATGGCGGCCGCCGCGAACTGATGCGGCAGATCGCACCGGCCGGCCCGATCTACCAGGCCGGCACCCTGAGCGGCAATCCGGTGGCGATGGCGGCGGGCCTGGCGATGCTGGAGTTGGTGCAGGCGCCGGGCTTCTACGACGCGCTGGAAGCGAAGACGAACGCGCTGTGCGACGGACTGGAGGCCGCCGCGCGCGATGCCGGCGTCGCCTTCACCACCCAGCGCGTGGGCGGCATGTTCGGCCTGTTCTTCAGTGCGGAAAAAGTGGAC
Source organism: Thermomonas sp. XSG (assembly GCF_014678725.1). Lineage (NCBI taxonomy): Bacteria > Pseudomonadati > Pseudomonadota > Gammaproteobacteria > Lysobacterales > Lysobacteraceae > Thermomonas > Thermomonas sp. XSG. The sequence goes on from NZ_CP061497.1 coordinate 1,071,767, forward strand.
ACCTTCGCGCAGGCGATGGCCTGTGACAGCGCCGCATTCAACCGCTTCTTCCACGCCATGCGCGAGCGCGGGGTGTACCTGGCGCCGTCGGCATTCGAGGCGGGCTTCCTGTCCGGCGCGCACGACGATGCAGTGATCAAAGCCACCATCGACGCGGCGCGCGCCGCCTTCGCCGCGATCTGACCCGCGCCGTGGACGACAAGCCGCAGACGGGTACGGGCGGAGGCGATTTCTTCACCCCCATCCACCAGCCTGCCAGCCGCGAAGGATGGCGCTTCCGGCTGTACCGGCTGATGTTCCACCACGAGAGCCGCGGCGAGCGGAACTTCGACCTCACGCTGATCGGCGTGATCCTGGCCAGCGTGCTGGTGGTGCTGCTGGACAGCGACCCGGAGATCAAGGCGCGCTGGCACTTCCAGCTCTACCTGGCCGAGTGGGTATTCACCTTGGTGTTCGCGGTGGAGTACGCCGCAAGGGTCTGGGTGGTGCGCGAGCCGCTGCGCTATGCGCGCAGCTTCCTCGGCATCGTCGACCTGCTGGCGATCCTGCCGACCTTCCTGTCGCTGCTGTTCCCCGCCAGCGCGTCGCTGACAGTGATCCGCATCCTGCGGCTGCTGCGCATCTTCCGCGTGCTCAAGCTGGTCAAGTATTCCGACGAAGCCGGCATGCTCACCCACGCGCTGATTCGCAGCCGGCGCAAGATCCTGATCTTCGTGCTCACCCTGCTCACCATCGCGGTGATCTTCGGCGCGCTGATGTACGTGGTCGAAGGCCCGGAGCGTGGTTTCGTCAGCATCCCCTCCGGCATGTACTGGGCGGTGGTGACGATGGCAACGGTGGGCTACGGCGACCTGTCGCCGTCCACCGGGCTGGGACGTTTCCTCGCCTCCATGCTCATCATCATCGGCTACAGCATCATCGTGGTGCCGACCGGCATCTACAGCGCCGAGTTGGCCCGCACCATGCGTTCGCGTGGCCGCGTGCAACTGCGCTGCCCGCAGTGCAGCCTGGGCGAACACGACGACGATGCCTGGTTCTGCCGCAAATGCGGCGAAGCCCTGCCCCCACACGATTGAGGCTCGCGATGACCACGCACCGTCCCTGCACCCTCGCCGTCCACGCCGGCAACCATGCCGACCCCGCCACCGGCGCGGTGGCGCCGCCGATCCACCTGGCCACCACCTTCCGCCATGGTCCCGCTGGCGAGCGCATCGCCGGCTACGAGTACCAGCGCGAGGGCGATCCCACCAACGACCGCCTGCGCGAAGCGCTGGTCGCGCTGGAAGGCGGCGCGACCGCGCTGACGTTCGCCTCCGGCATGGCCGCGATGACCACGTTGCTGGAATCGTTGCCGCCCGGCAGCCACGTGCTGTTCCCGGACGACTGCTACAGCGGGTTGCGCATGCTGTTCGGCGAGTTCCTGCCAGAACGGGGATTGGTGGTCGGGACCGTGGACATGGCCGACCTCGACGCCGTGCGCGCGGCCTGCGCCACGCCGCTGGCGATGCTGTGGGTCGAAACGCCGTCGAACCCGCTGCTGAAGATCAGCGACATCGCGACGCTCGCGGGCATCGGCCACGCGGCCGGCGCGCGGGTGGTGGTGGACAACACCTTCGCCACGCCGCTGCTGCAGCGCCCGCTGGCGCTGGGCGCGGACGTCGTCATGCACTCGACCACGAAGTATTTCGGCGGCCATAGCGACGTGCTCGGCGGCGCGCTGGTGTTCGCCCGTGACGACGAGTTCGCGAAGCACGTGGCGCACCGCCTGCACGTGACCGGCGCGGTGCTGGCACCATTCAGCGCCTGGCTGATCCTGCGCGGCTGCCGCTCGCTGGGCGCGCGCATGGCGATGCACTGCGCGAATGCGCGAAAGCTGGCGACGTTCCTCGCGACGCATCCGGCGGTGGCGCGGGTCAACTGGCCCGGCCTGCCCACGCACCCGGGGCACGCGGTCGCCACGGCGCAGATGCGCGACTTCGGCGCGATGCTGAGCGTGGAACTGCGCGGCGGCCGCGAAGCCGCGCTGGCGGTGGCCGGCAGGCTACGCATCTTCACCAATGCCACCTCGCTGGGCGGCTGCGAATCGCTGGTGGAACACCGCGCCTCGGTGGAAGGCCCGAACCCGCGCTCGCCGCAGAACCTGCTGCGGGTGTCGGTGGGTCTGGAAGACGGCGACGACCTGGTCGCCGACTTCCAGCAGGCGTTGGGCTGAGGACTCAGCCTGCGACGAAAGCGTCCAGCGCCTTGCGCAGCCGCGCCAACCCTTCCGCGACATCGGCATCGCCGATGTTGAGCGCCGGCACGAAACGCAGCACGTCCGGCCCGGCCTGCAGCAGCAGCAGGCCATGCGCGGCGGCAAGGTCGCCGATCGCGCCGGCCTTGCCCGCATGTTCAGGCTTCAGCACCGCGCCCAGCATCAGGCCGCGGCCGCGCACTTCGGCGAACAAGCCGAGGTCGCGGTTGATCGCTTCGATGCCGTCACGAATCGCCTGCGACTGCTTCGCCACGTTGGCAGCGATCTCGGCGGATCCCAGCCGGCGCAGCGCCACGCGCGCCACTGCCGATGCCAGCGGGTTGCCGCCGAAGGTGGTGCCGTGGGCGCCGAACTGCATCGCCTGCGCGACCCTGGGGCCGGCCAGCAGCGCGCCGATCGGCATGCCGCCACCCAAGGCCTTGGCCAGCGTCACGATGTCGGGCGTGACGCCGTCCTGCCAGTGCGCGAACAGCGCGCCACTGCGGCCCATGCCGCACTGGATCTCGTCCAGCACCAGCAGCGCCTTGTGCTGGTCGCACAGCGCGCGCACCGCCTGCAGGTAACCGGGCGCGGCCGGCATCACCCCGCCTTCGCCCTGCACCGGCTCCAGCATCACCGCGGCCACGTCGCCGCCGGCCATCGCCGCTTCCAGCTGCGCGATGTCGTTGAAATCGACGTAGCGGAAGCCGTCGGGCAGCGGCTCGTAACCTTCCTGGTACTTGGGCTGCGCGGTGGCGGTGACGGCCGCCAGAGTGCGGCCGTGGAAGCTGCCGCGGAAGGTGACGATGACGCGGCGCTCCGGTCCGCGCCCGTGCGATGCGGCCCATTTGCGCACCAGCTTGATCGCCGCCTCGTTGGCCTCGGCGCCGGAATTGCACAGGAACGCACGCTCGGCGAAGCGCGAGGCCGCCACCAGTTCCTGCGCCAGCCGCAGCGGCGGCTCGCTGTAGAACACGTTGCTGGTATGCCAGAGCCTGCCGGCCTGCTCCACCAGCGCGGCGGTCAGTTCCGGGTTGCAGTGGCCGAGGCTGCAGACGGCGATGCCGGCGCCGAAGTCCACGTACTCGCGGCCTTCGCTGTCCCACACCCGCGCACCCTGCCCGCGCTCCATGATCATCTCGCGCTGGCGGTACACCGGCAGCAGCACGTCGCGCCCAAGCGCCAGCAGCTCCTCCACGCTCGCGTCGCGTGCCATCTCACCAGACTCCCGTGTTCGGCATCGACACCCACGGCTCCTGCGGCGGCAGGTGGCCATCCTGCAGCAGCTCCACCGAGACCAGGTCCGGCGAACGCACGAACGCCATGTGGCCGTCGCGCGGCGGACGGTTGATGGTGTAGCCCATGTCCAGCAGGTGCTGGCAGCTGGCGTAGATGTCGGCGACGCGGAACGCAAGGTGGCCGAAGTTGCGGGCGCTGCCGTAGTCCTCGTCGGCGTCCCAGTTGTAGGTCAATTCGATCTCCGCGTCCGGGCTTTCGTCGGCGGCGAGGAAGATCAGGGTGAAGCGGCCCGCTTCGTTTTCCATGCGCCGGGTTTCGCGCAGGCCCAGGCCTTCGCAGTAGAAGCGCAGCGAAGCATCGACATCGCGTACGCGCACCATCGTGTGCAGGTATTTCATGGCTGGATTCCGTTCAGAGGGGGATCGCAAGATGATCCCACGAAGCCCGGTTCAGGGATCGATGTAGAGATCCGGCAGCAGCGGCATCGACGGGTCCTGCGCGTAGCCGGACAGATCGCTGATGCCGGCCTGGCGCAGCACCTGGTCGTCGATCAGGAAGTTGCCGGAAAAACCGGCGGCCTCGCGGGTCAGCACGGCGTGCGCGGCGTCGCCCATGATCTCGGGCTTGCGGCCGTTGCCGGCGGCAACGCCGGGGATCATGTTCAGCGCATCGGTGGCGATCAGGGTGCGTGGCCACAGCGCGTTCACCGCCACGCCGCGCGGGCCGAATTCGGCGGCCAGACCCAACGTGACGAAGCTCATGCCCATTTTCGCTAGGGTGTAGGCGGTGTGCGGGCCCCACCACTTCGGTTCCAGCGAGGGCGGCGGGCACAGGGTGAGGATGTGCGGGTTCGGCGCGGCGAGCAGATGCGGCAGGCAGGCCTGCGCGCACAGGAAGCTGCCGCGGCTGTTGACCTGCTGCATCAGGTCGAAGCGCTTCATCGGGGTATCCAGCGTACCGCGCAGCCAGATCGCGCTGGCGTTGTTGACCAGGATATCGATGCCGCCGAAGGCATCGACGGTCGCGGCGACCGCCGCGCGCACCTCGTCTTCCTCGCGGATGTCGCACTTCAGCGCCAGCGCGCGACCGCCCGCCTCCTCGACGGCGCGTGCGGCGCTGTGGATGGTGCCGGGCAGCTTGGGATTGGGCACGTCCGACTTGGCGACGATGGCGACATTGGCGCCGTCGCGCGCGGCGCGCAGCGCGATGGCCAGGCCGATGCCGCGCGAGGCGCCGGTGATGAACAGGGTCTTGCCGGAAAGCGTGGTCATGCGCATTCACCGTGGTATCGACGAACGGAAGTGTAGCCTCCGCCACCTATAATCCGCCGATGCAAAGCGCGTGGTTCGACAACATCGTCGCGTGGATCGGCGCGCACCCGCAGGCGGCCGGCCTGCTGATCTTCGTGATCGCATTCAGCGACGCGGTGATCGTGCTGGGCGCCATCGTGCCGGCACTGCCGCTGATGATCGCCATCGGCGTGCTGATCGGCATGGAAGAGATCGCAGGCCCCTACGCTGTGGCCTGCGCCGCGCTGGGCGCCTTCGCCGGCGACAGCCTGAGCTACTGGATCGGCCGCCGCTGGGGCAATGCGCTGCGCGGGGTGTGGCCGTTCCGCCGCTATCCGCAACTGCTGGACCGTGGCGAGGCGCTGTTCCGGCGCAACGCGGTCAAGAGCATCTTCATCGCCCGCTACGTGGGCGCGGTGCGGCCGTTCGTGCCCGCCATCGCCGGCATGTCGCGGATGCCGCTGCCGCGCTACCTGCAGGCCAGCGGCGTGGCCTGCCTGTCGTGGGCGGTGCTGTTCCTGCTGCCGGGCTGGGCGCTGGGCCAGGCCTACGATGCCGTGGCCGCGGTGGCCGACAAGCTGGCGTTGGTGCTGCTGGGCCTGCTGACGGCGCTGGCGCTGGCCTGGGCAGTGGTGCTGTACAGCTGGCGCTGGTTCGCGATGAACGCCGACAGTCTGCTGGCGCGGCTGCTGCGCTGGAGCCGCCGGCATCCGTGGCTGGGCCGCTATGCCGCGGCGCTGATCGACCGCCGCCGGCCGGAATCGGCGCCGCTGCTGCTGCTCGCGGTCTGCCTGTTCGCGGTGGCATGGCTATGGGCGTGGTTCAGCGCCTCGCTGATGCTGCGCGGCGGTCCGCTGCTGGCCGACCACGACGTGCACGCGCTGATGTTCACCCTGCGCAATCCGCTGGCCGACCGGATGATGGCCACGCTGGCGGCGATCGGCAGCGCGCCCGTGCTGGGGCTGGCCTCGATGTCGGCGATGCTGTGGCTGCTGTGGCGGCGGCGCTGGAAGGCGGCGGTGCACTGGCTGATCGCCATCGCGGTGGGACTGGGGCTGACCGAAGGACTGGAGGCGCTGGTCGACATGCCGCGCCCGCCCACCGCTGCTGCGGGCTTCGGTTTCCCGTCGGTCGCAGTGACCATGACCACGGTGGTGTTCGGCTTCTTCGCGGTACTGATCGCGCGCGAGCTGCCGGGCCGGCAGCGGGTCTGGCCCTACCTGCTCACCGGGATAGCCACTGCGCTGGTCGGCTTCGCCCGCCTGTACCTGGGCGCGCACTGGCTGTCGGACATCGTCGGCGGCGTGCTGCTGGGCGCGCTGTGGGTGCTGCTGATCGGCATCGCCTACCGCAGCCACAGCGAGCGCTCCTTCTGGATGCGTCCGCTGGGCTGGACCTTCTACGGCAGCTTCCTGCTCGCCGCCCTCTGGTACGCGCCGCGCAGCGCACCGCAGACGCTGGCGCAGTTCGAGCCACCGCCGCCTGCACAGGTGCTGGACGCACGCCGCTGGCAGGCGCAGGGGCTCGGCGAGGATCACCAGCGCTTCGATCTGGAAATCGCTGGCGACATCGAACTGCTGCGCCAGCGCCTGCAGGCGCGCGGCTGGCGGGTGCAACCGGCGGCGGACTGGGTGGCTGCGCTCGGACTGCTGGATGACGACCTGTCGCCGGCGCAGCGCCCGGTGCTGCCGCTGGCGCTGGATGCACATCCCGAACGGCTGCTGCTGCGACGCGCGGATCGCAACGATCCAGAACGCATCGAAGTGCTGCGCATCTGGCCGGCCCCGGTGCGGCTGGACGACGGCAGCACGCTGTGGGTGGCACGCTATGACGTGATGCAGCTGCGTCGCCGCTTGTACCTGTTGAACCTGTGGAAGCCGGACCCGCCGGCGCATGCGCTGCCGGCAGACCTGCTGGCGCTGGGCGATCCCCCGGCGCTGCGGGCGCTGGCGCATCCGCGCTGAACGCGAATCCTGCCGGCGCAGGAGCGCTCCACACTCGTCCTGCTTGAACCCTCTCCCGCGCGGGGAAAAGATCCGAAACGAGGCTTCAGAGCGCGGCGAAAAACCGGCGCGGCGCGCCGTCGAAGCCGCCGTTCGACATGAACACCACGTGGTCGCCGGCGCGCACGATGCCGCCCAGCGCGGCCAGCAACGCATCGGCGTCGGCGACGGCATGGCCTTCGCCACGCAGCGCCGCGATCACCTTGCCGGCGTCCCACGGCAGTTCCGGCCGGGCGAGGAACACCACCGCGTCGGCCAGATCCAGCGACGGCGCCAGCGCATTGGCGTGCGCGCCCAGGCGCATCGAATTGCTGCGTGGCTCCATCGCCACCACGATGCGGGCATCGCCCACCTTCGCCCGCAGCCCGGAAAGCGTGGTCGCAATGGCGGTGGGATGGTGGGCGAAGTCGTCATACACGGTGACGCCAGCGTGCGCGCCGATCACCTCCAGCCGTCGCTTGACGCTGTGGAAGCCCGACAGCGCCGGCATGACCCTCGCGACGTCCACGCCCACGGCCGCGCATGCCGCCAGCGCGGCCAGGCCATTCAGCACGTTGTGGTCGCCCAGCAGCGGCCAGTCGACGACGCCTAGCTCGGTGCCAGCGTGGAGCACCGCGAAGCGGCTGCCGTCTTCGGCCAGCTTGCGCGCGCTCCATTCGAATGCGGGATCGAAGCCGAACCGCTCCACCGGCGTCCAGCAGCCCATCGCGAGCACTTCACGCAGGTGCGCGTCGTGGCCGTTGACGATCAACCGGCCGCGACCGGGCACGGTGCGCACCAGATGGTGGAACTGGCGCTGGATCGCGGCCACGTCGGGGAAGATGTCGGCGTGGTCGTATTCCAGGTTGTTGAGGATCGCAACCAGCGGGCGGTAGTGGACGAACTTGCTGCGTTTGTCGAAGAAAGCCGTGTCGTACTCGTCCGCCTCGACCACGAATTCGCGGCCCGTGCCCACCCGCGCCGACACGCCGAAGTCCTCGGCCACGCCACCGATCAGGAAACCCGGCTCGCGGCCCGCGGCCTGCAACAGGTAGGCCAGGATGGTCGTCGTGGTGGTCTTGCCGTGGGTGCCGGCCACCGCCAGGGTGTCGCGGCCGGGCAACACGCGCTCGCTCAGCCACTGCGCGCCGGAGGTGTACTTCAACCCGGCATCGAGCACATGCTCGACCGCCGGGTTGCCGCGCGACAGCGCGTTGCCGACGATGATTTCATCGCAGTCCGCGCCGATGTTGCCGGCCGCATAGCCCTGCTGCAGCGCGATGCCCAGCTGCTCCAGCTGGGTGGACATCGGCGGGTAGATGTTGGCATCGCTGCCTTCGACGGCATGGCCGAGTTCGCGCGCCAGCGCGGCCACGCCGCCCATGAAGGTACCGGCGATGCCGAGGATATGGAGTTTCACGTCATGGGCTCCGGGAGGGTGCGGAACGGCGGGTGCGTCGGCCCCGCAAGTCGCTCCCCGATACTCGCTTGGTTGCGGGGCCGACGCACCCGCCGCCCCGCTTTCGCACGTGTCGGGCAGTGTCAGCCGACGTCGTGCCCGGGCTGGATCGCCTCGATGATGCGGGCGAACACATCGTCCAGCGAACCGACGCCGTCCACCACGGTCAGCTGGCCGTGCTGGCGGTAATAGTCAATCACCGGCGCGGTCTTCTCGTCGTACACGTTCAGGCGGTGGCGCACCGATTCGGGGGTGTCGTCGGCGCGGCCTTCCGCCTTGGCGCGGCCGGCGAGGCGCTCGATGATCTGCTCGTTGTCCACCGCCAGCTGCACCGCGGCATCGAACTTCTGGCCCAGGCTGGCCAGCAGTTCGTCCAGCGCAGCGGCCTGTGCCAGATTGCGCGGGTAGCCGTCCAGGATGAAGCCGGCGCGGGTGTCTTCCTGCGAGAAGCGCGAGCGCAGCATGCCCAGCAGGATCTCGTCGCTGACCAGGTCGCCGCGTGCCATCACCTCCTTGGCCTGCAGCCCCAGCGGGGTGCCGGCGGCCACTTCGGCGCGCAGCAGGTCGCCGGTGGAAATGTGCGGAACCTGCAGATGTTCCTTGAGTCGCGTCGCCTGGGTGCCCTTGCCGGAACCCGGCGCGCCCAACAGAACCAATCGCATCGAATCACTCCAGTAAGGGACAGGCGGGGCGGCGTTAGACTGCACCCGAACCCCCGCTACCCGGCCAGCTTAACGCATCCGGCCGTCGTTCCAGACCCATTCCGAAGGATTTTCCATGCCCGCCGGTACCCTGTTGTATGCCCAGAGCGGCGGCGTGACCGCCGTCATCAACGCCACCGCCTCCGCCGTCCTGCAGGCCGCCCGCGCCCGCAAGGTGCCGGTCCTGGCCGCCCGCAACGGCATCCTCGGGGCCCTGCGCGAAGAGCTGCTGGACACCTCCACCCTGACCGCCTCCGAGATCAAGGGCCTGGCGCATACCCCCGGCGGCGCATTCGGCAGCTGCCGGCTCAAGCTCAAGTCGCTGGCCGACGACCGCGCCAGGTACGAGCGCCTGCTGGAGGTCTTCCGCGCCCACGACGTGCGCTGGTTCCTCTACAACGGCGGCAACGACTCCGCCGACACCGCCCTGAAGGTGTCGCAACTGGCCGCGGAGTTCGGCTATCCGCTGACCTGCGTGGGCGTGCCGAAGACGGTGGACAACGACCTGGCCGTGACCGACTGCTGCCCGGGCTTCGGCTCGGCGGCCAAGTACACCGCGGTGTCGGTGCGCGAATGCGGGTTGGACGTGGCGGCGATGGCGGAAACCTCCACCAAGGTGTTCGTCTACGAGGCGATGGGCCGCCATGCCGGTTGGCTGGCAGCGGCGGCCGGCCTGGCAGGCGAAGGCAAGGACGAGGCGCCGCACCTGATCCTGTTCCCGGAGCGGGTGTTCGACGAGGCCGATTTCCTGGCCAGGGTCGATGCCGTGGTCAAGCGGATCGGCTACTGCGTGGTGGTGGCCAGCGAAGGCATCCGCACCGCCGACGGGACGTTCGTCGCCGATGCCGGCGGCGGCAAGGACAGCTTCGGCCATACCCAGCTGGGCGGGGTGGCCTCGCACTTGGCCGGGCGGGTCAAGGACAAGCTGGGCTACAAAGTACACTGGGCGCTGCCCGACTACCTGCAGCGGTCGGCCCGCCACCTGGCCAGCGCCACCGACCTGGAGCAGGCGCTGGCGGTGGGCAGGGCGGCGGTCGAGTGCGCACTGTCGGGGCAGAACGCGGTGATGCCGGTCATCGTGCGCGACAGTGACGCGCCCTACCGCTGGCATATCGACATCGCCCCGCTGGCCCGCATCGCCAACCACGAGAAAACCATGCCCAAGGGCTTCATCCGCGCGGACGGCTACGGCATCACCGCAGCGGCGCGCCGCTACCTGACCCCGCTGGTAGCGGGCGAGGCCTATCCGCCATTTGGCCGGGACGGACTGCCGAATTACGTTATTCCCAAGCTGCGGCAGTTGCGTCGCAGGCTTCCGGGCTGGAGCGACTGAGCGCCTCCGGTTTAAACTCACCACCGCGCGCATTCCGCGACGCCCATCACATCGAACGGGGACACCATGAAGACCGCATTCACCGCCGCCGCGCTGGCTTTGGCCGTGGCCGCCACCAGCGTGCCCGCGCACGCCCAGTGGAGCAGCAAGAAGACCGACCCGCAGGGTGCCGCCGGTGGCGCCAATGCCAAGGGTGCCGCCATCAACCTGGAGTCCTGCGACGAGCCGATGGGCACGGTCGCGGTGGTCGAGGAACAGGAAGGCGACTGGTACCGCTACCTGACCTCCGACCTGCGCCTGCCCTCCACCGTGCCGGTGATCCGCATGCTGATCCAGCAGTCCAACTGCTTCGTGGTGGTGGAACGCGGCCGCGCGATGCAGAACATGATGCAGGAACGTGCGCTGCAGGAAAGCGGTGAAATCCGCGGCGGCAGCAACTTCGGCAAGGGCCAGATGGTCGCCGCCGACTACACCATCAACCCCAGCATCAACTTCTCGCAGAGCAATGCGGGCGGTATCGGCGGTGCGCTCGGCCATTTCGGCGGCGCGCTGGGCGCGGTTGGCGCGCTGGCCGGCGGCCTGAAGTTCGGCAAGGCCGAAACCATGCTGACCATGATCGACAACCGCTCGGGCGTGCAGATCGGCGTGGCCCAAGGCGCGGCCAAGAAGACCAGCTTCGGCATCGGCATCGGCGGCGCCGGCAGCAACGGCTTCGGCGCGCTTGGCGGCTACAGCAACACGCCCGAAGGCAAGACCATCGCCGCGGCGTTCGCCAATGCCTACAACAACCTGGTCGTGGCCATGCGCGACTACAAGCCGCAGCAGGTCAAGGGCGGCCTGGGCAAGGGTGGCACGCTCAAGGTCGGCGACTGACACCGCTCCATCGCAACACGGTTCACCGCGAACGCCCGGCCCGACCGGGCGTTCGCTTTTTGCGGGCGCACACCGCGTGCGATCCTTGTGCACATGCCGATCCTGCAGGTCAAAGCCAAACCCAACAGCCGCGTCTCCGCGCTCACCCAGCAGGACGACGGCACCTGGTTGGCGCAGCTGAAATCGCCACCGGTCGATGGCAAGGCCAACGCCGAACTGGTCGAGCTGGTGGCGCGCACCTTCGGCTGCACGAAATCATCCGTCACCATCAAGACCGGCGCCGGCAGCAAGCTCAAGCGCGTGTTGGTGCCGGACTGAACCCGCCTCAGCGGCAGGCCTTGCCCTCGAGCGCCATCGCCACCGCGTACTGCGGGATCTCCCCCAGCTGGCCTGCGGATGCGGCATCCAGCCCGTCCTTGAGATAGACGCGGGCCTTGCCCTGCGCGTCCATCCTCGGCACGGCGCCGCCCGCCGGCTTGCGCCAGACCCGGATCACTGCCTGCCGCGAGGGGCATGCCGCGCTGGGTACGCGGATCAGGTCGTTGAGCACCCAGCCCGCAGCGCCGGGCGCAGGCGCCCGCTCCTGCAGCGCGGCGCGCGACTGGCAGCGCGCCCCGGTACGCACCGCGGCGAGGGCGTAGGGAGCCGAGCCATCGGCGGTAAAGCGGCCTTCCAGGCGGGTGCAGGCCTCCGGAATGGTGCGCAGGGTATGCACCACGCCAACGGCCTGCGGGGTGGCGGGCGGGCGCTGGATTTCCGGGGCGCCGTCGCCCGCAACGGCCGCGGATGCGGCGAGCAGGCCTGCGCAGAGCGTGTGCAGTCGCAACATGGGAACAGCCTCGGCAACACGGATCGGATGGCCAGACTGGCACGCACAGCCTGAATCGCATCGCCACGCGGGGCCGCACTGCCGGGATCACCGTCACCGCCCCGCTCGAGGCCGGGCGGCTCACGCGTGCCGGTGCGTGTGTGCGATAGTCGGACGTCGCCCGCCTGCGGGTGGGCACGACAACCTGATGTCTTCCATTCGAACACTCCGGGGAGGGGTTTCATGCTGGAGCAATATGGTTTGGTGTTGGCACTGGCCAGTGCCGTGGTCGCGATCCTCTATGGCCTGTGGGCCGCTACTTGGATCAACAAACAACCCGCCGGCAACGAACGCATGCAGGAGATCGCCGGCGCGATCCAGGAAGGCGCCCGCGCCTACCTCAACCGCCAGTACACGACGATCGCCGTCGCCGGCGTGGTGCTGCTGGTGCTGATCGGGTTCTTCCTCAGCTGGCACACCGCGATCGGCTTCCTGATCGGCGCGGTGCTCTCGGGCGCGGCCGGCTACATCGGCATGAACGTCTCGGTGCGTGCCAACGTGCGCACCGCCGAGGCCGCGCGCAGCGGCATGGGCCCGGCGATGGACGTGGCCTTCAAGGGCGGCGCGATCACCGGCATGCTGGTGGTGGGGCTGGGCCTGCTGGGCGTGGCCGGCTACTACACGGTGCTGACCAAACACCTCGGCGCCACCGAAGCCGAAGCGCTGCACGCGCTGGTCGGCCTGGCCTTCGGCTCGAGCCTGATCTCGATCTTCGCGCGTCTGGGCGGCGGCATCTTCACCAAGGGCGCCGACGTCGGCGCCGACCTGGTGGGCAAGGTCGAGGCCGGCATCCCCGAGGACGACCCGCGCAACCCGGCGGTAATTGCAGACAACGTGGGCGACAACGTGGGCGACTGCGCCGGCATGGCGGCCGACCTGTTCGAGACCTACGCGGTGACCGTCATCGCCACCATGCTGCTGGGCGGGCTGATGGTCGCCACCGTCGGCCAGCACGCGGTGCTGTACCCGCTGGTGCTGGGCGGCGCCTCGATCATCGCTTCGATCATCGGCACGTTCTTCGTGAAGGTGAGTGGCAGCAGCCCCAACATCATGGGCGCGCTGTACCGCGGCGTGATCGTCTCCGGCGTACTGGCGGCGGTGGCGTTCTACCCGATCACCACCTCGCTGATGGCGGATTCGTCCTTTGGTGCGATGAACCTGTACTGGTGCGCGTTGATCGGGCTGGTCCTGACCGGCGTGATCGTGTGGATCACCGAGTACTACACCGGCACCCAGTACAAGCCGGTCAAGCACGTCGCGCAGGCCTCCACCACCGGCCACGGCACCAACATCATCGCCGGCCTGGGCGTGTCGATGAAGTCGACCGCGCTGCCGGTGCTGGCGGTGTGCGCCTCGATCCTGGGCGCGTTCGAGCTGGGCGGCCTGTACGGCATCGCGATCGCCGCCACCGCCATGCTGTCGATGGCCGGCATGATCGTGGCGCTGGATGCCTACGGCCCGATCACCGACAACGCCGGCGGCATCGCCGAGATGGCGGAGCTGCCGCCGGAAGTGCGCGCGGTGACCGATCCGCTGGATGCGGTGGGCAACACCACCAAGGCGGTGACCAAGGGCTACGCTATCGGCTCGGCCGCGCTGGCCGCGCTGGTCCTGTTCGCCGACTACACCCACAACCTGCAGGCCGCGCATCCGGGCATCAGCTTCACCTTCGACCTGTCCAACCACATGGTCATCATCGGCCTGCTGATCGGCGGCCTGATCCCGTACCTGTTCGGCGCGATGGCGATGGAAGCCGTGGGCCGCGCGGCGGGCGCGGTGGTCGAGGAAGTGCGCCGCCAGTTCCGCGAGATCAAGGGGATCATGGACGGCAGCGGCAAGCCGCAGTACGACAAGGCCGTGGACATGCTGACCAGGTCGGCGATCAAGGAAATGATCGTGCCCTCGCTGCTGCCGGTCGCGGTGCCGGTGATCGTGGGCCTGGCGCTGGGCCCGCAGGCACTGGGCGGGTTGCTGATCGGCACCATCGTCACCGGCATCTTCGTGGCGATCTCGATGACCACCGGCGGCGGTGCGTGGGACAACGCCAAGAAGTACATCGAGGACGGCCACTTCGGCGGCAAGGGTTCCGAGGCGCACAAGGCCGCGGTGACCGGCGACACCGTCGGCGATCCCTACAAGGACACCGCTGGCCCGGCCGTCAACCCGTTGATCAAGATCATCAACATCGTGGCGCTGCTGATCGTGCCGCTGCTGCCGGTCAATGCCGGTGGTGGCGAAGCGGCCATTGCGCCGGTAGCGATGGAAGCCCCGGCCAACGATGCCGCCGCGATGGCGACGCCGATGGCCGCACCGGCGGAGGCCGCGCCCGCGCAGGCGACGGAAGACGAAGCGACGCCCGACGCAGACGACGCCAAGGCGTCCGAGTAGGCCCGCGTCACGCGACACGACAACGGCGGCCTTCGGGCCGCCGTTTTCTTTTGCACACCGCGACGACAGTGGGCCGGCACCGGAAACACAAAGGCCGCCCGGAGGCGACCTTTGCGTCGTGCGGATGAAACGCAGGCTTACTTGGCCAGGCGCGCCGCGATGGCCGCGCCCAGGTCGCCCGGCGACTTCACCGTGGTGACGCCCGCGGCTTCCATCGCCGCGAACTTGCCTTCGGCCGTGCCCGAACCGCCGGAAGCGATCGCACCGGCGTGGCCCATGCGCTTGCCCTTCGGCGCGGACGCACCGGCGATGAAGCCGACCACCGGCTTCTTGACGTGGTTCTTGATGTACTCGGCGCCGGCTTCTTCCGCCGCACCGCCGATCTCGCCGACCATGATGATGCCTTCGGTCTGCGGGTCTTCGTTGAACAGCTTCAGGCAGTCGACGAAGTTCAGGCCGTTGATCGGGTCGCCGCCGATGCCGATCACGGTGGACTGGCCCAGGCCAGCGGCGGTGGTCTGCTTCACGGCTTCGTAGGTCAGCGTGCCGGAGCGGCTGACGATGCCGATCTTGCCCTTCTGGTGGATGTGGCCCGGCATGATGCCGATCTTGCACTCGCCCGGGGTGATGATGCCGGGGCAGTTCGGGCCCACCAGCACCACGTCCGGGTGCTGCTTCAACACGTTCTTGACGCGCAGCATGTCCAGCACCGGGATGCCTTCGGTGATGCAGACGATGACCTTGATGCCGGCAGCCGCCGCTTCCAGGATCGCGTCGGCCGCGAACGGCGGCGGCACGTAGATCACGGAGGCGTCGGCGCCGGTGGAGGCCACGGCTTCGGCCACGGTGTTGAACACCGGCAGCTCGATGTGGGTGGTGCCGCCCTTGCCGGGCGTGACGCCGCCGACGACCTGGGTGCCGTATTCCACCATCTGGGTGGCGTGGAAGGTGCCCTGCTGGCCGGTGAAGCCCTGCACGATCACCTTGGTGTTCTTGTTGATGAGAACGGACATGGAATTGAATCCTTTGCTGTCGTAGGAGCGCACCGCAGGGGCGCGATGCTTTTGGCGTGATCCGGCAAAACGCGATCGCGCCCCTGCGGTGCGCTCCTACAGGTGTGGGGTCAGGCCGCCTTGGCCACAGCGGCGACGGCCTTGCGGGCACCGTCGTTGATGTCGTCTGCCGGGGTGATGGCCAGGCCGGATTCGGCCAGCAGCTTCTTGCCCGCCTCGACGTTGGTGCCTTCCAGGCGCACGACCACCGGCACCTTGACGTCCACTTCCTTGACCGCCGCGATGATGCCCTCGGCGATCATGTCGCAGCGGACGATGCCGCCGAAGATGTTGACGAAGATCGCCTTCACCTTGTCGCTGGACAGGATCAGCTTGAACGCCTCGGTCACGCGCTCCTTGGTGGCGCCGCCGCCGACGTCGAGGAAGTTGGCCGGGGCGCCGCCGTTGAGGGCGATCACGTCCATGGTGGCCATCGCCAGGCCGGCGCCGTTGACCATGCAGCCGATGTTGCCGTCCATGGTCACGTAGTTCAGGTCGTGCTCGCTGGCCTTCACCTCGGTCTCGTCTTCCTGCGTGGTGTCACGCATGGCGGCGAGGTCCTTGTGGCGGAAGGTGGCGTTGTCGTCGGAGTTGACCTTTCCGTCCAGCGCGTACAGGTTCTGGTCGTCCAGGATCGCCAGCGGGTTCAGCTCGACCAGCGACAGGTCCTTGTCGTTGAACAGCTTGAATAGCCCGCCCATGATGCCGGCCAGCTGGTTGGACTGCTTGGCGGTCAGGCCCATCTTGAAGCCGATCTCGCGGCCCTGGTAGGGCTGCACGCCTTCGACGTAATCGACGGTCAGGGTGTGGATCTTCTCGGGGGTGTTGGCGGCGACCTCTTCGATGTCGACGCCGCCCTCGCTGGAGACGATGTAGGTGATCGCCTTGCGGTCGCGGTCGACCAGCAGGGACAGGTACAGCTCCTTGACGATCTCGCCGGCGGTGGTGACCAGCACCTGGTTGACCGGCAGAGCGACGCCCGCGGACTGGTAGGTGGCCATCTTGGTGCCGAGCATCTTGCCAGCCGCGGCCTGCACGTCGTCGGTGGTCTTGCAGAACTTCACGCCGCCGGCCTTGCCGCGGCCGCCCGCATGGATCTGCGCCTTGACCATCCAGGGGCCGTTGCCCAAGGACTTGGCCGCCTCGACCGCTTCGTCGGCGCTGGACGCAACGCGCCCGGCCGGAACCGCAATGCCGTAATCGGCAAACAACTGCTTCGCCTGGTACTCGTGGAAATTCATGGATCACCCGGGGAGGAATTTGCCGATAACGGCTGGAACGCTCCGCGTGTCCGGTGGAACCGGTCCGGCGCGGGCGGCCGGCCATTTTAACGTGTTGCGGCGCGGCATGCTTCGATCCCCGTCGCATCCCGCATACTCGGCCCCATGGCCCCGCCTGACGCCGCGACCGCCGACGCCCGCTCGGTCCACCACGCCGAAATCCGGCGGGAGCTCTATTTCTTCACCCTGTACCGGGTGTTCGAGGCCGCGCTGCTGTGCCTGACGGTGTTCGGCCCGGTCGGCGACCTGCTGGCGCAGCCGCGCCACCCGCAGCTGGCGGCCGCGGTGGCGCTGGCCTACCTGCTGGGGGCGATGCTGCTGTTCGCCACCGGCCGCCGTGGGGCGGTGCAAAGCCAGGTCGCGGCCGGCGTGGCCGGCGACATCCTGGTCACCGCCCTGGCCATGCACGCACTGCCGTCGCTGGCCTCCAGCATCGCCATGATGCTGCTGTTCAACGTCGGCGCCGCCGCCCTGCTGCTGCCGCTGCGCCGCGGCCTGTTGGTGGCTTGTGCCGCCAGCCTGGCGCTGCTGCTGCAATACGCCTGGACCGTCGCGGTCGGCGAGGACGACGGCCGGCCGGCGGTGGAAGTGGTGATGTTCGCCACCAGCTACCTGGCGATCGCCACCCTCACCAGCCTGCTGGGCCGGCAGCTGCGCGCCAGTCAGGCGCTGGCCGAACAGCGCGGCAGCCAGGTCGCCAACCTGGCCGAGGTCAATGAACTGATCATCCGGCGCATGCGCACCGGGGTGCTGCTGGTCGACGGCGATGACGAGATCCGCCTTGCAAACGAAGCAGCGATGCTGCAACTCGGGGACGCCGGCGAGGGCCGGCGCCTGCTGGCCACCGCCGCGCCGGCGCTGGAGGCCCGCCTGCGCCGCTGGGAGCGCGACGGCAACAACGACCCCACGCCGCTGCAGCTGGCCGCCGACCTGCCCGAGGTGCTGCCGCGCTTCGCCCGCCTGCTGGCGGAAGGCGACCAGGTGCTGGTGTTCCTGGACGACGCCGAGCTGGCCTCGCGGCGGGCGGAAAGTCTCACTCTCGCCACCCTCGGCCGCTTTTCCGCCAGCCTGGCCCACGAGATCCGCAACCCGCTGGCGGCGATCAGCTACGCCACCCAGCTGCTGGAGGAATCGCGCGACATCCCCGAGGCCGACCGCCGCCTGCTGGAGATCATCTACCAGCAGACCCGGCGCATGAACGGCATCGTCGAGAACGTGCTGGGGCTGGCCCGGCGCGAACGCGCCCAGCCCGAGCACGTGGACCTGGGCGAATTCGCCCGCCACTTCGTGGCCGACTACTGCAACAGCCATCCGCTGGACCGCGACACCCTCGAGGCCCGCACCGACGGCCGGCCCGTGCCCTGCCTGGTCGACCGCCGGCAGCTGCAGCAGGTGGTCACCGTGCTGGTGCACAACGCGCTGATCTATGGCCGCATGCCCGGCGAGCCGGCGCGCGTGTCCCTGCACGTGCACCGCGACGCCAAGGGCGCCCCGCTGCTGGACGTGGTGGACCATGGCCCCGGCATTCCCGAAGCCGTCACCGGCCAGCTGTTCCGTCCGTTCTTCACCACCTCCAGCCACGGCACCGGGCTGGGCCTCTACATCGCCCGGGAGATGTGCCTGGCCAACCAGGCCGACCTGCGCTACGTCGCCATCCCCGCCGGCGGCGCCTGCTTCCGCATCCGCCTGGCTGGCGCACGCGCGATCGATACGGCCTGACGGCGCGCCGCGGCCTCAGTCGATGCCCAGCTTCTTCAGCTTGTAGCGCAGCGCACGGAAGGTGATGCCCAGCTGGGCGGCGGTCTTGGTCTTGTTGTAGCGGTTGTCGACCAGCGCCTGCTCGATCGCCTTGCGCTCCACTTCCTCGATGAAGCCCGGCAGCGCACTGCTGGCGGATTCGCGCGGATCGATCAGGCTGGGGTCCAGGGTGGCGGCCGCTGCACTGGCCTGCGCCGCCAGCGACGGTGGCGGCGCCGCCGGGCGGGCTTCGGGCAGGCGCAGGTCGGCGGCGCGGATGCCGTCGTCGTCGGCCAGCGCGAAGGCGCGCTCGAGGATGTTCTCCAGCTCGCGCACGTTGCCGGGGAAGGTGTAGTGCGCCAGCGCCTCCATCGCGTCCGGATGCAGCTCCGGCCGCAGCCGCCCCTGCGCTGCGGCCAAACGGGTGAGGATGGCGTCCACCAGCACAGGCAGGTCCTCGCGGCGCTCGCGCAGCGGCGGCACCCGCAGTTCGATGACGTTGATGCGGTAGTACAGGTCGTGGCGGAACCTGCCCTCCTCCACCAGCGCGGCCAGGTTCTTGTGGGTGGCGGACAGGATCCGCACGTCCACCGGCACCTCGGTATTGGCGCCCACCGGCCGCACCGACTTCTCCTGGATCGCACGCAGCAGCTTGACCTGCATGGACATCGGCAGCTCGGCGATCTCGTCCAGGAACAGCGTGCCGCCCTCGGCCGCCTGGAACAGGCCGGTCTTGTCGGCATGGGCCCCGGTGAAACTGCCCTTGCGATGGCCGAAGAACTCGCTTTCCATCAGCTCGGTCGGGATCGCGCCGCAGTTGACCGGCACGAACGGCCCGGCCGCGCGCATCCCCTCGTCATGGATGGTGCGCGCCACCAGCTCCTTGCCCACGCCGGACTCGCCCGCGATGTAGACCGGCGCCTGGCTGCGGGCCACCTTGCCCAGAGTGGCGCGCAGCTCGGCCATCGCCGCGGACTGTCCCAGCAGCCGCGAGGCCACCGCACCGGTCACCGGCGCCCTTTTGGGCGCTTCCTCGCCAGCGGCAAGAGCCGCTGGCACCAGCTTCAGCGCGTGCTGGACCAGCCCGCGCAGCACCGCCAGGTCAACCGGCTTGCTGACGAAGTCGAAGGCACCGGCCTTCAGGGCGCCCACCGCCGCCTCCTGGTTGCCGAACGCGGTGATCATCGCCACCGGCGTCTGCGCATAGAGCTGCGAGATTTCCTGCACCAGCTCGATGCCGGAACCGTCGGCCAGGCGCATGTCGGTCAGGCACAGCGCGTACTGGTTGCGCTTGAGCAGCGCGCGCGCGTCGTGGAGGGACGAGGCCGTGTCGCATTTCAGCCCCATCCGCCCCAGGGTCAGCACCAGCAGTTCGCGGATGTCGCGCTCGTCATCGACCACCAGGGCACAGATCGGGGCGTTGGCTTGGGGGCTGCGGGGGGGAATACTCATATTGCCGGAACCATAACCGGTTGCCACGCCGGGTCCAAGTGCGACAAGGCATGGCACATGCGGGCATTCCGGCCCGCGATGGCGGCGGTGGGCACCCGCCCTGTCCTTGCGCCGTTCCCACATGCGCGGGGCAGCCGGTCGGCACACTATATTGAGGGACGTGGCTCAGGCATGGCGGCACACAACGCCCCGAACCACGCAACCCAGATCACGCATCGGAAGTTGACCCTTGACGTCACTTGATGACGCAATCTGTCATACACTCCGGCCGGCGCACGACCCCAACCGCGTGATACCGGTCACGGAACTGGCGCCCAAGCCGCGCTGTCCGCTTCTGGCATGAATCCTGCGTTATAACTTCCGCACGTGTCACCGCCCGTAGTCGGGACCGGTAACCGGCGGGCACCACGGCACGTGAACCACCCAACCAACCCTAGGGGATACACCATGAACAAGCAGCAAGGCTTCACCCTGATCGAACTGATGATCGTGGTCGCGATCATCGCCATCCTGGCCGCGATTGCGCTGCCGGCTTACAACAACTACCGCATCCGCTCGGCGGAGAATGCCTGCCTGGGCGAGGCCAAGGCGTTCATGAATGCCTACTTGGCAGCATCTGTTTCGGCGATGACCATTCCGACATTCAACGCTAAGGCTTGCGCCACGGGTAACGGCGCCACCGGCGCGTTCACTTCGGCGGCCCCCGGCATCAAGGATCCGACCTGCAGCCCGACCACTGCGACCTGCCGCCTGCCCTGATACGCGCGCATTGCATTTCGCACCAAGAGCCCCTCGCAAGAGGGGCTTTTTTTTGTACCGGCATATCATCAACTGCCGCAGGGGCGCACAACTTTGCCGCGCACTCATGAGGGGATTTGGCCCGAGTCTTGCTTTGCATTCGGTATTAGGCATTTCGCCCGAGGCACCACCATGCGCAGCACCGCACGCGGCTTTACCCTGATTGAGCTGATGATCGTGGTGGCCATCATCGCGATCCTGGCTGCCATCGCCCTGCCGGCTTACAACAACTACCGTATCCGCTCGTCTGAAACGGCCTGTTTGGCGGAAGCGAAGAACTACGCCAGCTTCTCACTAGCTTCGATTTACAACGGCACGTCACCCCAAGGCCCAGACCTTGGCGCCTGCGCCTCGATCGATACCGCGACCGATGTCGATACCGATATCACCGCTACCCCACGCCCGCCCTACAATCGCACCGTCACCTGCGACATGAACAGCGGCACCTGCGTGCTCAACTGACGCTCGAGTGCGCCGGCCCGAAGGCAAAAGGCCCGCCGCCCACCATGCTTCCCGACAGAACCCTGCCAGCCACCAGATGAGTCGCCGGCACGCACCCGTGCGAGTATCTTGAGCCATCGCCGATGACCCGGTGCCTATCGCCACTTCATGCCACTGTCCATGCCCATGATCCCCGGCCACCGGCCCTTGTTGCCCCGCCTGTTTCTCAGCCTGATCGTCGCACTGCTCACAGCATTGCCCTTCCTGGCCGGCCTGCCGGGTGACTTCGTTCTCGACGACATCCCCAATATCGTCAACAACGATGACCTCCAGCTCAAGAGCTTTGATGTCGACCAACTGGCCACGATTGCCACCGCACCCCAGATTTCGGGCAGTCTGCGCGTCGTCCCCACGCTGACATTCGCACTCGACTATCTGCGCGCGGGCAGCTTCGACCCCGCGACCTTCAAGACCACAAACATCCTGATTCATGCCCTGACCGCCTGCGCATTGGCATGGTTCTTCCATGCGCTGCTGCTGGCCACCAGGGTTTCCGCGACACGCGCCCAGTGGGCCGCCCCCGCACTTGCTCTGGCATGGGCCCTCCATCCCTTGCAGGTCTCCTCCGTGCTGTACGTGGTCCAGCGCATGCAGACCATGGGCACGTTGTTCCTGGTGCTGGCGCTGCTGGCCTACCTGCAGGCAAGGCGTGCGCAGATCGCAGGCAATCCAGGGCGAACGGGCCTGCTGGTCTCAATGCTGCTGTGGGTTGTGGCCATGGGCTGCAAGGAAGACAGCATCCTGCTACCCGCGTACACATTGGCACTGGAACTGACCGTGCTTCGCTTTGGCGCTGCGGACACCGGCTTGGCCACCCGCTTGCGCCGCGGCTACCTGATCGCCACGCTGGCCGGTGCGGCAGCATACGCGCTGTGGTTGATCCCGAACCACTGGCATTGGGAAGCGTATCCGGCACGCGATTTTTCAACACCGGAACGCCTGCTGACCCAGGCCAGGGTGCTATGCCTGTACCTGTGGCAGATCTTGGTGCCCCTGCCTTCGCACATGCCGTTCTATTACGACTGGCTGCAACCCTCGCGTGGTTTCCTGCAACCTTGGACGACCCTGCCTGCCATCGCGGCATTGCTGGCCCTGCTAGTACTTGCATGGCGACTGCGTGCAAGCTGGCCCCTGTTTTCCTTCGGCATCCTGCTGTTTTTCAGTGCGCACGTCATCACCAGCAATGTCATAGGACTGGAACTGGCCTTCGAGCACCGCAACCACTTTGCCCTCATCGGCGCGGTATTGGCGGTGGGCAGTCTGCTGGCGCACGCAGGCGCGCGCCTTGGGCTGCGTCTTGGGGCGCAGTCCGGCCTCTGCGTCATCCTGCTGATCACGCTGGGAAGCGCCACGCTGGTTCGCGCCCACAGCTGGGCAGACAAATTGGCCTTTGCTCGCACCAGCACCGAGTTGGCGCCGCACTCCGCACGCGCATGGTTCGGCCTGTGCATGGATTACTTCAAGGCCGGCGGCGAAGCCGTCAAAGAAAATTCGAACTTGGACAAGGCGATCGAGGCATGCCGCAACGGGTCGACAGCCGCCCCCTATGCACTCAACAGCCCGGCAACCCTGCTTGTCCTGAAGACTCTTCGCGGCGACGTGACGCAGCACGACTGGGCCCTTTTTCAGAGCCGGATGAACGCTGTCCACATGGGCTGGGACAACCAGCGCGCGCCGATGATCCTTGCCTACTACGCACGCAAGGATGTGGCGCTGGATAAGCGGGAAATGCTCAAAGCATTTGCTACCCTGGCCCGAAGGGCGTCCATTACCCCATTCAACAGCGCATCGCTCGGCTACTTCATCATGAACGACCTGGAAGATCCGGACCAAGCGATGCCCTACTTCACCGTTGCTGTCAGCGCCGCCAATCCTGCAGATCCGTTTCCGCAGCAACTTGCCGACGAACTCAAGACCAAGCAGCGCCCAGATCTCGCCAGAAAGATCGAAAACATTGCCATAGGGCGATTCACAGGTGTCTCTGGCCAATCAGGCCCGAAATGATCTTCGCGGTTTCGTGAGCACTTTTTTTCGCGAAGACATCGAGGGCCTCCGGGCCATCGCCATCCTGCTGGTGGTCGCGGCACATGCGGGCGTGCCCTGGCTAGCCGGTGGCTTCATTGGCGTGGACGTGTTCTTCGTTCTGTCCGGCTTTCTGATCACCGGCAAGCTGGTGCAGGAAGCCACCGCCACGGGCCGCATCAGCCTACTCCCGTTCTATGTGCGCCGCTTGCGTCGGTTGCTGCCGGCGCTGCTGCTGATGCTGCTGGTGGTGGGGCTTGCCTCCACCTGGCTGCTTTCGCCCTTTGAACAATCAGAGCAGTTGTTCACTGCGCAGATGGCGGCCTTATGGCTGAGCAATTTCCACTTCGCGCTGGGCAACTTCGACTATTTCGCCGCCGGCAGCGAAACCAACCTGTACCTGCACACCTGGTCGTTGGGCGTGGAGGAGCAGTTCTATCTGGTCTGGCCCGCGCTGGTGTTGTGGCTGCTGGCACGCGATGGAGAACGCGGTGTCGCCAGGCTGCGGATCGGCATGGGGGTGGTGTTGCTGGCCAGCCTGCTGGCGTGCATCGCCCTGACCCGCACGGCGCCGTTGCTGGCCTTCTACATGATGCCGCTACGCGCCTGGCAGTTCGCCGCGGGCGCCCTGGTCTGGCTGGTGTTTGCGCGCACGACGCCTGCTTCGCCCCGGCTGACGCGCGCCGCACCCGGGCTTGGCCTGCTGGGGCTGGCGTTGATCGTTGCCTGCGGCCTGCTGCTGGATGCGCAACGTGCCTATCCCGGTGCATGGGCGCTGCTGCCGACCATGGGCGCCGTGTTGGTGGTGCTGGCAGGCTCACTGCCTGGAGGCCAGCGCGGCGCCGGCGCCTTGCTCTCGCTGCCGCCGCTGCAATGGCTGGGGCGCATCTCCTATTCCTGGTATCTGTGGCATTGGCCAGTGCTGTTGCTGGGCGTGGCCTACACCGGCAGCCAAGCGCCGGAATACCGGGCGCTGCTGGTGGCGGTTTCGCTTGCACTGGCCGCGGGGTCCCACGCGCTGGTGGAAGCACCGCTGCGCCGCTGGCGGCAGTGGCTGGCTTTCCCACGTACCGCCGTGCTCGTATCGCTGGCCAGCATGGCGGCGATGGTCGCATTGGCAACGCATTGGACACGGCAGGCCAGCGACGCATTGCAGACGCCGGCATTGCAACGCTATGCGGCCGCGCGCACGGATGCACCGGCCATCTACGCCATGGGTTGCGACGACTGGTACCGCAGCGCGACGGTGCGCACCTGCAGTTTCGGCAGCGAACAGGCCCCACGTACCGCGGTGCTGATGGGCGACAGCCATGTCGGCCAATGGTTTCCTGCAGTACACCGAGCGCTGGACAATGCCGGCTGGCGCTTGCTGGTGATCACCAAGTCGGCCTGCCCGATGGTGGATGCGCCGATCTTCTATGCCCGCATCGGCCGCGAGTACACCGAGTGCGCGCAGTGGCGCGACGCAGCGCTGCAAAAGATCCAGGCACTGAAGCCAGACCTGTTCATCTTCGGCAGCGCCCCAGCGGCGTTCACCCCACAGCAATGGACGGAAGGCACCGCCCGCGTGCTGGCGCGGCTCAGCCCGGCCGCTACGCGCATCGTCCTGCTGGCGGACACGCCCGCGCTGCCCTTCGATGGCCCCCAATGCCTGATGCAGCAGGCCTTGCGCCCTGCGTGGCTGGCCGACGCAAGGCGCTGCACCTCAGCGCCCGGAAATGCCGATGCCGACGCCATACGACGTTCGCTGCAAGCCACCGCATCGCGATTCGCCAACGTCGAGTTCGTGGACTTGCGGCCGCATGTCTGCCCGGACGGCCTCTGCCGCGCGGAGTTGGACGGACGGGTGACGTACCGGGACAACCAGCACCTGAGCGGGAGCTTTGCCGAATCGCTGGCGCCAGAAATGGCAAGAGCGCTGCGGGTGGCTGCTCAATGACAACCGATCATCCAGGCAGCGCCTGCAAGCATTGCTCCGGCCCAACAAGCCGGATCAATGGGCGCACCTTGCGCCAGTCACCCGCCCGCGGGGGCTTTCTGAAAAAGGCGGACGACAAGCGCTGGATCCAGATCTGCCCCACATGCGAGCGGGGGGATCTGTTTGACGGCCGAGGGGTCGCGCTGCCGTTCCGCGCTGCGGATGGGGTGATGCGCACGGTGATCGACACCGATTCGGCGGAGGTCCTGGCAATCGCGGACTTCCGTTTCACACGGCCGGCGCTGGATTGTGGCGTTGCCCTTGCGAACCTCGAGCAACCGGCCGACACGGTGCAAACCACCGGCAGCGTGGAGCACCTGGCTTGCCGCTATCTGCTGTCACCGTCTGCCGGGGCCGCAGCAACGCTCTCGGAAACCGTCTGCTATTGGGGCGGCGGCGGGCGCGTGCTGGGCAACCTGAAGAGACACCACGCAGGACGCCTGGGCGACGTGATGCAACGCTGGATGCAGGCCGCCCTGGCCGCAGCCAGCGACGAGGAAGCCATTGCACAGGCGTCTCCCCGGCGTCCCGCGGGACTGCCACACGGCCTGGGAATCTCGTTTGGCAGCAAGCACCTGCGAATGCTGGATCCCCACCGGTTCGCCGTGCTGGACTCCGTGCTCAGCGAAGGGCTGGGCTATGCGCTCAATCCGAAGGGCTATGCTCTGTTCATGCGTCACCTTCGCGACTTCCACCAGCAGCTTTCAGCCTCCGGATGGGGCCACTCCCTGGCGCGGACGGAAAGCGGATTGTTCGTGCTGGTGAGGCAGAATGTACGCTTGGAGTCCGATCAACCGGTCACCCCGAGCGAAGCATGAAAAAAGCCCTCATCACCGGCATCACCGGCCAGAACGGCGCAAATCTGGCGGAGTTCCTGCTGGCCAAGGGCTACCAAGTCCATGGCATCAAGCGACGCTCGTCGTCCCTCCGTATCAAGCGGATCGGCAACCCTCCCCAACTGGTTATGAGCCGTCGTTAGTGAAACTTTGACATGACGCACCTGCGCAATTTGGGCACGGCCGTTTTCGAATGGCGGCCAGGCCGGCTGGCGCAGCACGGAGGGGCGCTGCTTGGCTGGATGATGCTGCGCGCCGCCGCACAAGCCGGCACCGTCGTGTTGCTGGCGCGCACGCTTGCTGTGCAGACCTACGGTGAGTTCGTTGCGGTGATCGCCGTGGCCGGTTTTGTCGTCCCATTGGCAGGGCTGGGTCTGTCCAACATGGTGTTGCGCAACGTGGCGCGCGATCCACAGGCCGCGCCGTGGTACCTCGAACGTGCCGTCACCACCTGGACCCGGACGCTGCTGCCGTTGTCCGCCGCCGCTATCGGCATCGCACTTTTGCTGATCCCCAAAGGCTTGCCAGTAGCCGCCATGGCAGCCGCCATCTGCGGCGAACTGCTGGCGTCCTCACTCACCGAACTGGCCGGACGCTACCGCCAAGCGCAGCATCGGCACCACGCCTACGGCGCCATCAATGCCGGCCTGCCCCTGCTGCGCCTGCTTGCGCTGGGACTGTTGGTTTTCCTGACCAACCGGACGGACATCGCCTCCGTCCTCTGGACATTCACTGCCGCCAGCGTGGTGTATGCCCTGCTGCTGTGGCCGGTGGTGCGCACTGTGGCGTCGGTCGTCGCGGAGGACGCGACGGAAGCCATGCCGGTGCGCAGCGGGCTGCCGTTCAGTGCATCCGCACTGGCCATGCGCCTGCAGGGCGAGTTCAACAAACCAGTGCTGGCGCATGCGGGCTTCGGGCTTGCCGGCAGCTACAACATCGCGCAGCGCGCGGTGGACATGGCCAGCCTTCCTTTGCAGGCGCTACAGGAAGCCCTTTGGCCCAAGCTCTATGCACAAGCGAACCCGCTCCCGCAGCTGCGCCGAACCGGTGCTGCACTGCTGTTGATGGCACTGGCCATGGGGGCGCTGGTCTGGCTGGCCGCGCCACTGCTCCCGCTCCTGGTGGGTAACGCTCATGAGGACGCCGTCCGCGTACTACGCATGCTGGCTTGGCTGCCGCTGCTTCAAGTAGGCCGGTCCCTGCTCAATTTCCACGCCATTCACCACGGTCACATGCAGCACATCAGCTGGGCCTACATCCTCGGCGGTGGCGTCAGCGTCTGCGTCGTGGCCGCACTGGTGCCCGCCCACGGGATGGCAGGCGCGGTGATCGCCAGCTACATTGCAGAAACCACCATGAGCCTGGCATTGCTGGGCTTCGCAATGCGCGCATCGCGCTGACGCCGACCTACTGGATAGCCCATGCAAGTCGCAGATCGTCTCCGCAACTCCAGACTGCTGCGTCGCCCCTTGCTGGCCGCCAGCAGAACGCTGTTTTCATTGCTCCGCGGCGGCCCCCCCCTCCTGCGCAGGGCCGCCTACGACGCGATGCCGGTGCCCTATCTGGTGGCCGGACACCCGGAGCACTTCGTGGTATCCACGGCCGACAAGGTCATCGGGCGGGAGGTGTTTCTGCACGGGGAATTCGACTTCGCAAAGCTCCAGACCGCCTTGGCCATTCTGGGGCGGGAGGGGCGCCCAGCCCCCACTCACCTGATCGACGTCGGCGCGAACATCGGCACCATCACCATTCCGGCGCTAAAACGCGGACTCATCCAGACTGCCACCGCCATCGAACCGCACCCCCACAACCTCCGGCTGCTGCGCGCCAACATCGCGCTGAATGGGCTGGAGGATCGCGTCACCGTGCTGGCGCAGGCAGTCGGCGACCGCAGCGGCGTCACACTGCACCTCCACGAATCCGCCACGAACAGCGGGAATCACAGCATCGGCGCAGAAGGCATCCCGGTCTCTTCATCCAAGCTGGACGATCTAGACCTTCCATCGGCACCTAGCCTGCTCTGGATGGATATCGAAGGCTATGAGGGGCATGCACTCACCGGCGCTGGGCGGCTGCTCAGCACGGGGACTCCGGCGGTATGCGAGTTCAACCCCACATATCTTGAGCATTCCGGAGGACTTGAATTACTTAAAAAAGCAACTCTGGGTTACGAAATTTTCGACCTTAAGTCACCAAATAGCACAAGCACTTCCCTCGATAAGGTTAATAATAAATATCGCACTATCAACGAATTTACAGACATACTACTAATCAAACCAAGGTAGAGCTGTGCGCATAATATTTTTTACCCCACAACTATCAAGTGGTGGCGCACAACAAGTTGCGATATTACTTTCTTCCGCCATGGCATCACTGGGCCACGAGGTCACGATTGCACCTCCCTCGCTAGCGGGCGAGCTGGCGTCAAAAGTGAATCGACATTGCTCATTATTTGACCTGAAATCAAGCAAACCCATCAAAGCTCGGCGAAATCTCGCAGCGCTTGTAAACGAACTAAATCCGGATGCCGTCATTTGCTTTGGAATCTATACTGGAATTGCAGCCGCCTTGTCCAGCCTGAGCTGGCGCAATACCCCAGCCCTAGTAATTCGCAACGAAAACAACCTGCACATCGATTGGCAGCAAGGCACTTGGCTCAATCGAATTATTGGCCCCCACCTGTCCCGCTGGGCCGCACGAAAGGCGCACGTGATCGCGGTATCTCAATCACTCGCCCAGCCGACGGCTGATTTTCTTCGCATCCCATCATCACGACTGACCACGATCCTCAACCCGGTCATCGATGACTCGGCGCCACAAATCACTGGGACGGAGGAGACACTGCATCCATGGCTAAGGGATAAATCTGTCCCCACATTCGTTGCGATGGGGCGACTGGAACATCAAAAAGGATTCGACGTGCTCATTGACGCGTTCTCGCGCGCAAGAAAGAGGACCGATGCACGCTTGATCATCTTTGGGAAGGGGGCACTTCGTGACACCCTACAAAATCAAATCGCATCCTGCGGAATGAACGAATCCATATGCCTCGCAGGCTTCACGCCGCACGCCATCTCCCAGATGTCTGCTGCACATGCTTTTGTGCTCAGCTCGCGCTTTGAAGGCTTCGGCCTGGTGCTAGTGGAAGCGATGTTGGCGGGTACGAAAGTGATATCCACGAGCTGTGATTTCGGCCCGTCTGAGCTGCTGGAAGATGGACGCTATGGGAAGCTAGTCCCCGTCGATGACGCCCAAGCGCTTGCCGATGCCATATTGCAATCCATCAAGGAGCCATGGACCGCCGAGCGCCCCAGCGAGCAATGGTTTTCACAGTTCACAGCATCCGAAGCCGCACGCCAGCATCTCGCGTTGATCGAAAAATTACGCAGCGACTCGGGCAATTTCAGCTAACGCCCTGATTGGCACCAGCGAGCGGTAGCGCAATGCCCGAAGGCAAGCACGGGCAATCAACGCCGGCAATTTCGTGGCGCACATCACCCACCTTTGGAATCCCGCGCCCGCAAGCTTGCGCACCAACATCCAGTGCGACCCGACCAGAAAACGCTCGTAGGCCGCACTGGCCTGCCCGCTGCTGGCAGATCCGGCGTGGCGCAACCAGACCTCATCCAGCAACACCAGCGCCCCGCCCTGCCTGCGCCAGCGCCATGACAGCTCGACGTCCTCGCCGTACATGAAGAAGTCCTCGTCGAACAAGGGCGAAGCGTGGTCGGTACGTCGCACCAGCAGGCAACAACCGCTGAGGTAGGCAACGCTGCCCGGCAACGGGCGACCGGTCACCAGCGCCAGCCATCGTTGGTAGTACAGCCACCCCTGAATTTGGCCACCCTGGAGAATTCGGGGGGCCACCAGCGCCGGTACGGTACTGTCGCGGGGCAGCGCGGCAAGCAGCGCCGCACGCATGCCGGGCAATACCTCCGCATCGTTGTTGACCAGCAGGAGGGGGCCGGCATGGCCCCTGCGCTCCAGCTCGGACAGGGCGGCATTC
The DNA here is from genome assembly GCF_014678725.1 of Thermomonas sp. XSG. Lineage (NCBI taxonomy): Bacteria > Pseudomonadati > Pseudomonadota > Gammaproteobacteria > Lysobacterales > Lysobacteraceae > Thermomonas > Thermomonas sp. XSG. Next base: position 1,101,794 of record NZ_CP061497.1, read on the forward strand.
ATGCCCTTGCCGAACCCGAGGTTGGTTTGATTGGCGACAAGCTGCACGCGCGGCTCCCCGGCGTAGCGGGCGGCAAGCGCCCGCAGGCTGTACCCCTCGTCCGCGGAGTTGTCCCAAACCAGAACCGGCGCCCACCCATCGGCCAGCAGGCTGTCGATGCACCTTGCGGTCAGTTCCGGCTTCCGGAAGTGGATGGTGATGGCGGCGGTCATGCGTTCCCTTCCAGAAGGTCGTGATACGTCTGGATATAGGCGTCGCCCATCTTGCTTTCCCGGAAATGGGCCGCGGCCATCTCGCGCGCAGCAGCACCGCACGCAAGGCGCAGCTGCCGATCCGTCGCCATGGCTCGTGCAGCCTCTGCAAATGCCAGAACTTCCTCTCGCTTGCACAGCAGGCCCGTTCTGCCATGCGCAACTACCTCTTCGACGGACGTCCCCTGCATCGCAATGACAGACAGGCCGCAAGCCATAGCCTCGATGGCAACCAACGGCAGCCCCTCGCTACGCGACGGGAACAGAAACGCATCCGCACCTTGCATCGCAGCAACTACCTGCGGCCCTGTCAGGCGCCCCACGTCATGCATGTTTGACGGCATGGTGAGCTTGTCTTTTTCCGCCGCCGGGCCGCCGGTGTACTGCAATTCAAATTCGCCCCCCAACTCACGCATGATCGGGGCCAGCAGATCCACGCCTTTACGCGCCATCCAGCTGCCGACATAGAGCAGACGAAACGGTTCACCCGGTTGCCGCACGCGGTTTCCGGGCCGAAACACCTCCGTATCGATGCCGTTGTAGATGACCTCCATCGGCACATCACACAGGGTCTGGCGGGCCATCTCGGCCACGAAGCGACTGACAGCCACTACCCGGTCGGCCCGGCGCAAGACACGGCGTTCAATGGGCGCAATCCACCAGCGGTGATAGGCGGCGCGCAACCATCCCTTGTAAGGCTTCAATGCCGGGTCGTGGATCGAATGGTGCAGCGTCGCCACGACCGGCAATTGCCGGGGGATGAAGCGCGGATGCAGCCAGGTATTGATGTGGCAGACCGTCGCCCATTCCGGCGCCTTGGGCACGCGCACCGTCCAAGGCGCGTACTCCGCGCGTAGCGGCAACCATGTGATTTCTGCGCGCAGGCCACGCGCCCGCAGTCCAGCTACCAACCGCTCGGTGAACACGTCGGTGCCGGTGCATGTGCGTACGGCGGGAAACCAGATGGCGGGCGCGCTATCGGCCATGGCCGCTCTTCTCGATACGATAGATCAAGGTAGGGATGAGCCCACGGAATCGTTTGAGCAGATTATCTGGAACCCGCCTCAACAATCGGGTCGCCAGCGCGCCCGGCCGCTCGATATCCAGCGTTTCCCGCAGTCCTTCAACGCAGATATTCCGATAGCTCACACCCGCTGTCGCCAGCATTGCCTCGATCTGCGCCAGCTCCAGCGGCTCGCAATCGTAAAGATCGCCTTTTCCTGACCATCGAAGGTAAGGCGTGCGCCACGGCTTCGGCAGCCAGCTGAGAAACTTCAGGCGGTAGTGCGGCTCGGTCAGCATCCAGCGGTTGGGTACGGCCAGATAGACACAACCACCGGCTCTCAACACACGGCGGATCTCGCGCAAGTGCGTCAGTTGCGCCTCCTTGTCACCTACATGCTCGATGACGTGATTGCTGATCACCACGTCGAATCTAGCGTCTTCGAACGGGAGTTCGACGCCCTGCACCGGGATGTAGTCGTAGCCTGCGTGAACCTGCCGATTGTCGTGCACATCTACCGCGGTGACATTGCAGGACAGGGTTGGATGCGTTCCGAAATAATGTGCAATTCCACCGGAGCCAGTCCCGATCTCCAGCAACTCCAGCGGATTTGCCCCGGGCTTCAGGCCCAACAGGCGCTCGATCTTGAGTGCCTTGGGCTTGCGCGATGCCAGATCGGTGACGGCATGTGCTTGGCGGTTCATATGTCAGCCGCCTGCATCGCATCCGCGGCCCCACCACCGATGCTCAGGCTGGTCCGCAGGGATGCACCGAACCGCAGCCAGGCAAACTGCCGGGCGAAGTCCTGCGCGCGTGTACGCCATGCGCCTTCGCCATCACGCAACACGGCGAGCGCGGCATCGCGCAAGCCATCGTAATCGCCAGGGGCGATCAGCCTCCCGGAACGCCCTTCCGCCACTGCATCCACGATGCCTCCTGTGGCGAAGGCGACGGTCGGCAGGCCATGCGCCGCGGCTTCGATGGCCACCATGCCGAAACCCTCAGGGTCGCCCGGCAGTTCGCGGACCGGGAACACATGCAGGGCCGCGGATTCGTACGCACAGGCAAGCGCTTGCGGATCGGTGATGACGCCCAGGAAGCGGAGGTGCCGGCCGACGCCCGCGGCATCCGCCGTGGCCTGGATGCTGTCGCGGGATTGCACGCCCGCCAGCAGGGAGTCGGTCGGCGCATCGCCAATCACGGCAAGCACGACATCCGGTGCCGCGTGCACGATGCCCGGCAAGGCGTTGCGAACGAACTCCAGCAGCCCCTTGCGGCGGGTCAACCGGCCGATGGACAGCAGTACACGGGCGTCCCCTAGAGCGTGCTGTTCGCGAAACCGCTGCAGGGCTTCAGGCGCCTGCGGCGCTTCTGGCAAGGTCACGCCGGGATGCACGATGCGCAGCCTATCCTCGCTGACACCCAGCGCGCAGACCAAGTCCGCGGTAGGCCGGCTGTTGGCGACCACCACGTCCATGCGACGCAGCACTGGGTACCAGAAGGCCCGGTAGACCGGATGTCGCACTGCAACGTCCAATCCGTGCACATAGGCCGCCGCCCGCGCACCGCACGCTCGGGCGGCCAACCAGGCAGCCGGTGCAGTTAATCCGCTACCGGCCAGCACAACCTGCGGGCGCTGTCGCCGTGCCAGCCGCAGCGCCCGCCAGGCAGACGCCAGCAGGAAGCGAGGCAGCGGGCGCAGCGGAACTTCGCTCAATCCGATATTCGCAGGCTTGAGCGCAGCAGAACCCTGCGGGCCGATGACCTGCACCTGCGCCCGCCGCGACAGTTCATCGGCGATGTGCCAGTTCAACCGCTCCATGCCGCCCACCAGCGGCGGCAGGTTGCGGGTGATGTGGAGGATGCGGGGCGGCGGGGCGTTATCAGCCATCGCGCCTGTAGGTCAGGTTGGTGATCTGCTCGGAAATCAGTCCGATCAGGAAGACGATCACCGCCGCGCTGAACAGTAATGTGCTCATGTTGGTGAGCCTGCCCTGCGTGGCGAAGGTGTAGCCATACCAGCCGAGCGCCGCCAGGAAGAACGCCGCGGCCGTCGGCGCGAACAGCTTCAACGGCGAGTACAGGCTGGCGATCTTGAAGATGATCAGCAGGAAGCGGACGCCGTCCTTGAACGGGCGGATGTGGCTGCCGTTGCCTACCCGCTTGGCCACCGGGATCGGCACATAGGCCACCGGGTAAGCGCTGCGGAAGAACGCCATGGTGCTGGTGGTGGGATAGCTGAAGCCGTTGGGCAACAGGTGCAGGAACTCCTTGAACTTGTCTGCTCGCACGGCGCGGAAGCCGGAAGTGAGGTCCGCGATGCGGTGGCCGGTCATCCAGCTGGCCAGACGATTGTAGAAGCCGTTGGCCAGGCCGCGGTGCAGGTTGGCCTGTCCACTGCGGTCGCGCGCACCAACCACCATGTCGTAGCCTTCGTCGAGCTTGTCCAGCAGCGCGCGCACATGGCCCGCTCCGTGTTGCCCGTCGGCATCCATGAACACCAGTACCTCGCCGCTGGCCGCCCGCGCACCGCGCTTGATGGCGGCGCCGTTGCCCATGGAATACGGTGAGGACAGCACCCTGGCGCCGGCGTCGGCGGCGACCCGCGCGGTGTCGTCGGTGGACCCGTCGTCCACGACGATGATCTCCGCCTCCGGATAGGCCACCCGCAGCGCCGGCAAGGTGCCACGCAGGCCCTCGGCCTCGTTCTTGGCCGGCAGGATGATGCTCAGTATTCGGTTCCCCATGGGGTTAGGTTAGCGCGAACGGCTGACGTCAGGGCCGGCCGCGCGCGGCTCCCCGCCCTGGCCGTCCGCCACGCCCCGGGGGCCGGACCACAGCCGCCGCGAGCCGCGGGGCCGCGTTGGGCCTTGTTATGCGTTTACGCTAAAGTCGCACCGTTCCCGTGGAGATCGCCTGACCAATGAGCACCGCCCCCACTGCCAATCTGATGGGCATCACCGGGATCGCCCGGCGCCTGGTGCTGGACGGCGCCCTGGACGAGGCCGTCGCGCGCAAGGCGATGGACGGCGCGACCGCCGAGAAGATGCCGATGGCGTCCTACCTGGCCGATCGCCGGCTGGTGACGCCCGGGGCACTGGCAGCCGCCAACTCCATCGAGTTCGGCATGCCGCTGGTGGATGCGCTGGCCATCGACCCGGCCCAGTCCGCGATCACGCTGGTCAAGGAAGAGTTGCTGCGCAAGCACCAGGTGCTGCCGCTGTTCAAGCGCGGCAACCGGCTGTTCGTGGGCACGGCCGACCCCACCAACAACCGCGCGCTGGATGACATCAAGTTCCAGACCAACCTGACGGTGGAACCGATCCTGGTGGACGCCGACCGGATCAAGCGTTGCCTGGACCAGTGGCTGGAGGCCGCCGACGCGATGGCCGACGACCTGGCCGACGCCGACGGTCTGGACGGCCTGGAGGTCGGCGGCGGCGACGACGACCTGAGCAGCGATACCGGCGTGGACGCCAAGGGCGAGGACACCCCGGTCGTCAAGTTCGTCAACAAGGCGCTGGTGGACGCCATCCGCCGCGGCGCCTCGGACATCCACTTCGAGCCGTACGAGACGGACTACCGGGTGCGCTTCCGCATCGACGGCATCCTGAAGACGTTCAAGAAGGTGCCGGTGAAGCTGCACGCGCGCATCGCCGCGCGCCTGAAGGTGATGGCCCAGCTGGATATCGCCGAAAAGCGCATCCCGCAGGACGGCCGCATCAAGCTCAACATCAGTAAGACCAAGCAGATCGACTTCCGCGTCAGCACCCTGCCCACCCTGTTCGGCGAGAAGATCGTGCTGCGTATCCTGGACGGCAGCGCCGCCAAGATGGGCATCGAGAAGCTGGGCTACGAGCCGGACCAGCAGAAGCTGTTCCTGGACAGTATCCACAAGCCCTACGGCATGGTGCTGGTCACCGGCCCCACCGGCTCCGGCAAGACGGTGAGCCTGTACACCGCGCTGGGCATCCTCAACGACGAGACCCGCAACATCAGCACGGTCGAGGACCCGGTGGAAATCCGCCTGCCGGGCGTCAACCAGGTGCAGCAGAACGCCAAGCGCGGCATGACCTTCGCCGCCGCGCTGCGCAGCTTCCTGCGCCAGGACCCGGACGTGATCATGGTGGGCGAAATCCGCGACCTGGAAACCGCGGAGATCGCGGTGAAGGCGGCGCAGACCGGCCACATGGTGCTGTCCACCCTGCACACCAACGACGCGCCGCAGACCATCGCGCGCTTGATGAACATGGGCATCGCGCCCTACAACATCACCAGCTCGGTGAACCTGGTCATCGCCCAGCGCCTGGTGCGCCGCCTGCACGACTGCAAGCGCGCGGTGCACCTGCCCGAGCACGCCCTGGCGGCTGAAGGCTTCACTGCCGACGAGATCCACGCCGGCATCACGGTCTATGAGGCGGTGGGTTGCGAGGAGTGCACCGGCGGCTACAAGGGCCGCGCCGGCATCTACCAGGTGATGCCGATGACCGAGGAAATCCAGCAGATCGTGCTGGCTGGTGGTAATGTCCAGCAGCTGACCGAGGCTTCCCTGCGCAGCGGCGTCCGCGATCTGCGGCGCTCAGCGCTGGACAAGGTGAAACAGGGGATCACCAGCCTCATCGAGATCAACCGCGTCACCAAGGATTGAAGGGGAGCGCCATGTCCGCACGCAAGGCCGCCATCGGCAGGGTCCGCGAGAAAGCCGAAGCCCACCGGTTGAACGCGCTGGATGAGTTCGTCTGGGAGGGCCGCGACAAGCGCGGCAAGGTGATGAAGGGCGAGCAGATGGCGCGCAACGCCAACCTGCTGCGCGCGGAGCTGCGCCGGCAGGGCATCACCCCGACCGTGGTCAAGGCGAAGCCGAAACCCCTGTTCGGCGGCGGGGCGAAAAAGATCTCGCCGCGCGACATCGCCGTATTCAGCCGCCAGATCGCCACCATGATGAAGTCCGGCGTACCGATCGTGCAGGCCCTCGAGATCATCGGTGGCGGCAACAAGAACCCGGCAATGAAGAAGATGGTCAACAGTCTGCGCACCGACATCGAGGGCGGCGCCTCCATCTTCGAGGCGATGAGCCAGTTCCCGGTCCAGTTCGATGAGCTGTACCGCAACCTGGTGCGCGCCGGCGAGTCTTCCGGCGTGCTGGAAACGGTGCTGGAAACCATCGCCACCTACAAGGAAAACATCGAGAGCATCAAGGGCAAGATCAAGAAGGCGCTGTTCTACCCGGCCGCGGTGGTCGCAGTGGCGATCCTGATCAGCGCAGTGCTGATGATCTTCGTGGTGCCGATTTTCCGGGAGACCTTCTCGAGCTTCGGTGCGGACCTGCCGGCGTTCACCAACCTGGTGTTCGGCATCTCCGACATCGTTGTGAAATGGTTCTGGCTGATCGGCATCGTCATCGCCGCCGCCGTGGGCTTCTTCATCTTCTCCTACAAGCGCTCCGAGAAGCTGCAGCACACCGTCGACCGGCTGATGCTGAAGATCCCGGTGATCGGCAAGGTGCTGCACGAGTCCGCGATCGCCCGCTTCGCCCGCACGCTGGCGCTGACCTTCCGTGCCGGCGTGCCGCTGGTGGAGGCGCTGGACAACGTGGCAGGCGCGACCGGCAGCATGGTCTACCAAAAGGCCGTGATGCAGATCAAAGACGACGTGGCGGTGGGCTATCCGGTCAACGTGGCGATGAAGCAGGTCAACCTGTTCCCGCACATGGTGGTGCAGATGACCGCGATCGGCGAGGAAGCCGGCGCGCTGGATACCATGCTGCTGAAGGTGGCGGAATTCTACGAGGAAGAGGTTAGCAACACCGTCGACGCGCTGAGCAGTCTGATCGAACCGATGGTGATGGTGATCATCGGCGGCCTGGTCGGCTCGATCGTGGTGGCCATGTACCTGCCGATCTTCAAGATCGCCATGACGGTGATGTAAGCAGGACACCTCTCCCAGATGGCATTTCTCGACGCACACCCCGGCCTCGGCTATCCCGCCGCGGCTGGCCTGGGCCTGCTGGTCGGCAGTTTCCTCAACGTGGTGATCCTGCGCCTGCCGCCGCGGCTGGAATGGCAGTGGAAGCGCGATGCCCGCGAGATCCTGGAAGAGCCGGACCTGTATGACCCGCCGCCGCCGGGCATCGTGGTGGAGGGCTCGCACTGCCCGAAGTGCAAGAAGCCGCTGTCCTGGTACGAGAACATCCCGGTGCTGAGCTGGGTGCTGCAGGGCGGCAAGTGCCGTGGCTGCAAGGCGCCGATTTCGGTCCAGTACCCGCTGGTGGAACTGGTCACGGCCCTGCTGTTCCTGGGTTGCGCCTGGCGTTTCGGCTTTGGCTGGAAGGGCTTCGGGGCGATGCTGCTGACCAGCTACCTGGTCGCGCTGTCGGGCATCGACTTCCGCACCCGCCTGCTGCCGGACCAGTTGACCCTGCCGCTGCTGTGGCTGGGCATGATCGCGGCTGTTGAAAACCTGTACGTCGGCCAGAAGGCCGCGATCCTCGGTGCGATGGCCGGCTACCTGAGCCTGTGGTCGGTGTACTGGGTGTTCAAGCAGCTGACCGGCAAGGAAGGCATGGGTCACGGCGACTTCAAGCTGCTGGCGGCGCTGGGCGCATGGATCGGGCTGTCCGGGATCCTGCCGACCATCCTGCTGTCCTCGCTGGTGGGCGCGGTGGTGGGCTCGATCTGGCTGGGCGTAAAGGGCCGCGACAAGGCCACGCCGATTCCGTTCGGCCCCTATCTGGCGGTGGCCGGCTGGATCAGCTTCATGTGGGGGCAACAGCTGGTGGATGCGTACCTGCGTTTCGCCGGATTGGCGTAAGGCCCAACACCCCGTCCGCGGGAGCGCACCGCAGGGTGGCGCTGACCACATAATGCGCCGATGAGCGAATACATCATCGGCCTGACCGGCGGGGTGGCGTCCGGCAAGAGCGCCGTCGAGGCCTGCTTCCACACGCTGGGCGTGGTGGTGGCGGACGCCGATGCAGCCGCGCGCGCTGCGCTGGCGGCAGGCAGCGAAGGCCTGGCCGAAGTGGTGGCGACATTCGGGCCGACGGTGCTGGGACCGGATGGCCATCTGGATCGAGCGGCAATGCGCCGGCGGGCGTTCGCCGATCCCGAGGCGCGCCAACAGCTGGAAGCCATCGTCCATCCAAGGGTGCGCGCTGCGCTGGCCGAGGCCTGCCGCGGCGCGCCGGGCCCCTACGCCGTGGCCTCGATCCCGCTGCTGGCGGAAGGCGGTGGCCGCGCCGCCTACCCTTGGCTGGCCCGGGTGCTGGTGGTGGATGTGCCGGAAACGACCCAGCTTGCGCGCCTGCTGCGGCGTGACGGCATCGATGAAGCGCTGGCAAAGGCGATGATCGCGGCGCAGGCGACCCGGCAGCAGCGCCTGACGATCGCGGACGATGTCATCGTCAACGACGGGCCACTGGAGGCACTGCCCGGCCAGGTGACTGCACTCGATCGGCTTTACCGGGGTCTTGCCGCGGCGCGATCGTAGTCTTCCTTGCGGAGCGTTATTCGCTGCCAGCGTTGCCGTTGCCCGCCGCCGGCAGCGGCGAAGCCCGGCGCAGCAGTTCCGCCACCACCGGCACGTCGGCCGGCGGCATGGGATAGTCCGACAGCTTGCGCAGTGGCACCCATGCCAGCGCCTGCCCTTCCAGCCCGCGCGGGAGACCGCTGAAGGCGACCTCCCGCACATCCAGCAGCAGGCGCCTGCCGGGGGACTCCAGCGGCACGCAGGCCACCGGTGCCCCGACCTCGGTCTCGACCCCCAGTTCCTCGCGCAGTTCGCGCACCAGCGCGTCCTCGGGGGATTCCCCGGGTTCGACCTTGCCGCCCGGGAACTCCCACAGGCCGGCCAGATCGCGGCCTTCGGTGCGGCGCGCCAGCAGGACCCGCCCGCGCGCATCGCGGAGCACGCCAGCGACGACGTGGACCTGCTTCATCGAAACGAACAGGGCCGCCTGCTACGCAAGCTGCCCGTGGCAGTGCTTGAACTTCTTGCCGCTGCCGCAGGGGCAGGGATCGTTGCGGCCGATGTCGGCAAACGCGGCCTGCTGGGCGCGTGCCGCCTGCACCTGCGCTGCTTCCTCGTCCGCACCCATGCCGCCGGTGCCCGGGTGCTGGAACTGCATCTGCCGGGCAATGGCCTCGGCACGCGCGCGCTCCTCCGCCTCCGCGGCCGCCACCTCTTCCTCGCTGCGGATGCGCACGCGGGCGAGCAGCGAGACCACTTCGTGCTTGACCTTCTCCAGCAGTTCCGAGAACAGCTCGAAGGCTTCCTTCTTGTATTCCTGCTTGGGCTGCTTCTGCGCATAGCCGCGCAGGTGGATGCCCTGGCGCAGGTAGTCCATGCGTGCGAGGTGCTCCTTCCAGCTCTGGTCCAGCACGTTGAGCATCACGTGCTTCTCCAGCATGCGCATGGTTTCGCCGCCGACCTGCGCTTCCTTGTCCGCGAACAGTGCATCCACCGCGTCCTGCACGTGGCCAAGGATCTGCGATGCATCCAGCTCGGCCTGCGCCTTGTGCAGCCCCACCAGGTCCAGCTGCACGCCGAACTCGCTGGCCAGCGCCGCCTCCAGGCCGGGCAGGTCCCACTGCTCGTCGATCGAGTCGGCCGGCACGTGGCGCTGCACCAGCTCGGCGACCACGTCGTAGCGGATGCCGTCGATGTTCTCCTTGACGCTCTCGGCTTCCAGCAGCTCGTTGCGCTGGCCGTAGATGACCTTGCGCTGGTCGTTGTTGACGTCGTCGAAGTCCAGCAGGTTCTTGCGGATGTCGAAGTTGTGGGCCTCGACCTTGCGCTGCGCGTTGGCGATCTGCTTGGTCACCAGCGCCGACTCGATGATGTCGTCTTCCTTCAGGCCCATCCGCGCCATCACCTTCTGCACCCAGTCGGCGGCGAAGATGCGCATCAGGTTGTCTTCCAGCGACAGGTAGAAGCGGGACGAACCCGGGTCGCCCTGGCGGCCGGAGCGGCCGCGCAGCTGGTTGTCGATGCGGCGGGACTCGTGGCGCTCGGTACCGATGATGTGCAGGCCGCCCGACGCCTTGACCGCCTCGTGGCGCTCCTGCCAGGCCGCCTTGACCCGGTCCTTCTCGGCCTGCGGAGCATCCTCGCCGAGAGCGGCCAGTTCCGCTTCCAGCGAACCGCCCAGCACGATGTCGGTGCCGCGGCCGGCCATGTTGGTGGCAATGGTCACCGCGCCCGGGGCGCCTGCGTTGGCGACGATATGGGCCTCGCGCTCGTGCTGCTTGGCGTTGAGCACTTCGTGCGGGATGCCGGCCTCGCGCAGGTTCTCGCTGAGCAGCTCCGACACCTCGATGGAGGTGGTGCCGACCAGCACCGGCTGGCCCTTTGCCACGCATTCCTTGATCTCGTTGGCCACCGCGCGGTACTTGCCGGCGCGGTTGAGGAACACCAGGTCCGGGTGGTCCTTGCGGATCATCGGCCGGTGGGTGGGGATCACCACCACTTCCAGACCGTAGATGTTCTGGAACTCGAATGCTTCGGTGTCCGCGGTACCGGTCATGCCGGACAGTTTCTTGTACATGCGGAACAGGTTCTGGAACGTCACCGACGCCAGCGTCTGGTTCTCGCGTTGCACCGGCACGCCTTCCTTCGCCTCCACCGCCTGGTGCAGGCCGTCGGACCAGCGCCGGCCCGGCAGGGTGCGGCCGGTGAACTCGTCGACGATGATCACCTCGCCGTCGCGGACGATGTAATCCACGTCGCGCTGGTAGATGGCATGGGCGCGCATCGCCGCGTTGAGGTGATGGACCACGTGGATGTTCTGCGCGGCGTACAGGCTCTCGTCGGCCTCGAGGATGCCAGCCTGGCGCAGCAGCTGCTCGGCATGCTCCTGTCCGGCTTCGGACATGTGCACCTGCTTCTGCTTCTCGTCGACCCAGTAGTCGCCTTCGCTCTCTTCGGTTTCCTGGCGCTGCAGCGACGGCACCACTGCGTTCACCCGCAGGTAGAGCTCCGGTGATTCGTCGGCCGGACCGGAAATGATCAGCGGGGTGCGCGCCTCGTCGATCAGGATCGAGTCCACTTCGTCGACGATGGCGAAATTGAGGCCGCGCTGGAACCGGTCTTCCTTGGCCAGCGCCATGTTGTCGCGCAGGTAGTCGAAGCCGAATTCGTTGTTGGTGCCGTAGGTGATGTCGCAGCCGTAGGCCGCGCCCTTGTCGGAATGCGGCATGCCCGGGTAGACCACGCCCACGGAGAGGCCCAGCCAGTTGTACAGCTTGCCCATCTGGGCGGCGTCGCGTCGGGCCAGGTAGTCGTTGACGGTGACCACGTGCACGCCCTTGCCCTCGAGCGCATTGAGGTAGACCGCGGCGGTCGCGGTCAGGGTCTTGCCCTCGCCGGTGCGCATTTCCGCGATCTTGCCGCCGTGCAGGACCATGCCGCCGATCAGCTGGACGTCGAAATGGCGCATGCCGAACACGCGCACCGAGGCTTCGCGGCAGACCGCGAACGCTTCCGGCAGCAGCTTGTCCAGCGATTCGCCCTTGGCGATGCGGGCCTTGAACTCATCGGTCTTCGCCTTCAGCGCCTCGTCCGAGAGCGCCTGCATCTGCGGCTCCAGCGCATTGATCTTCCTGACGTTGGCGCCGTACTGCTTGAGCAGGCGCTCGTTGCGGCTGCCGAAAACGCTGGTAAGCAAACTGTTGAACATGGGGTGTCCCTGGCGGGATGCGCGCCGGCGGCGCGGCATCGGGAAAGCAACGGAATACCCAAAGGCGGGCAGGACTGCCCGTTCGGGAATCGATTAGTTTAGCTGGAGGCGGCCTGCGGCGTGCGCAAGCCCCTCGCCCGATGTCAGCCGCGGTCGGGGCCGTGGCGGGCCAGCGCGTTGTTGTGGCCGAGGAACTTGCGGGGATTGACCACCACGCCGTCCTGCCACAGCTCGAAGTGCACGTGCGCGCCGGTGGAGCGGCCGCTGGAGCCGGCCCTGGCGATCTCCTGCCCCGCGCGCACCAGGTCGCCGACCTGGCGGACCAGGCGCGAATTGTGCGCATAGCGGGTGACGTAGCCGTTGCCGTGGTCGATTTCGACCGTGTTGCCGTAGCCGCTGCGATCGCCCGCATAGCTGACGACGCCGTCCGCCACCGCCAGCACCGGGTCGCCGATGCTGGCCTGGAAATCGATGCCCTTGTGGAACTGGCTGCCGCCGCCGAACGGGTCGGCGCGACCGCCAAAACCGGAGGTGACGAAGCTGCCTGCAATCGGCTCGCGCGAGGGCACCGTGTTGCGGTCCAGCGCGCGGTTGAACAGCAGGGTTTCCAACACCGACAGCTGGGTGCCGGCAGCCCGGTATTCGTTTTCCAGCGCGACCAGGCGCGCGCGCAGCTCGGCCGGCGGCATGTCGCGGGCGATCCCGCCACCGCCCTGTCCGACCGGCTTTTCGAAATCGAACTCCCCGTCCTGCAGCTGGCCGGCGCGGGTCAGCCGGGTGCCCAGCGCATTCAGGCGGTTGGCCTGCGCCTGCAGTTCGGCCAGCCGCGCGGCCAGCGCGTTGACATCGCGTTGCGCGTCGCGGCGTACCTTGTCCAGCTCGGCCTGGCGTTCGGCGTCCGCAGCTTGCAGCGCCTCCACCTGGGCCATGCCGATCGCGCTGCGTGCGGCGGCACCGCAGAGCATGCCGGCACCCAGCAGCAGCGCCAGCGCCGCCCACGGCCTGCTGCGCGCCCACCGGCGCAGCTGCTGGGCCTGCGCAATGGCGCGTTGGCGGGTATCGTGTAGGTTGCTGATTTCGATCATCCGTATGCCTGGTTCTCGATCCAACCCCGAAAGGGGCCGTGCCGCCGCCAGCCCGCGTGCAGCGCTGGACGCGCTGCTCGCCGGCTCTGCCGGGGGCACCCTGCGCCGGGCCCAATGGCTCGACGCGATGGACCGGTTGCTGCGGCCCCTCCTGCCAGCGGGGCTGGCGGCGCATACGCGCCTTGCCAACGTCCGCGGGGACAGGCTGGTGTTCGTCGTCGACGCACCGGTCTGGCATGCCAAGTTGCGGCTAGCCGCGCCCGCGCTGATCGACGCCGCCCGCTCCATCGGGCTCGAAGTGAACGACGTGGGTGTCAGGACGACCACCGCACCGCTGCGACCACAACCGCTGGCCGACGCGCGCCATACTCCGATGTCGGCCGCCGCCCGTGCTGGACTGGAGACGGCCTTGGCCATGCTGCGGCCGGAGGCATCGGAAGACACCCCGGGCGACCGCAAGGCGGGGACGAGGCGGGCACCGAGACCCCCCGCCGAACCAGCCGAGGGCGCATCCTAGCCGCGCCGGCCGCCGGTTTTGTTAAGAATTCGATGGAGAGCGGGCGGGATTTCGTGAAATGCATCACGGTTTCCGCCGGGGTTAGACCGCCGGCAGCGCGATGCCGTAGCCCAGCTGCGGTGCCTGTTCGGCATCGACGAAGCTGACTTCTTCCCACGCCTCGGCATCCGCCAGCAGCGCGCGCACCAGCTTGTTGTTCAGCGCATGTCCGGACTTGTAGCCCTCGTAGGCGCCGAGGATGGCGTGGCCGGCCAGGTAGAGATCGCCGACCGCGTCGAGGATCTTGTGGCGGACGAATTCGTCGGCGTAGCGCAGGCCGTCCTCGTTCAGGACGCGGAAATCGTCGAGCACGATGGCGTTGTCCATCGAGCCGCCGAGGCCGAGGTTGCGGTCGCGCATGTACTCGAGGTCGCGCATGAAGCCGAAGGTGCGGGCGCGGCTGACTTCCTTGATGTAGGCGCTGGTGGAGAAGTCCACCTCCACCCGCGACAGCGCATCCGGGATCGCCGGATGGTCGAACTTCACCGTGAAACCCAGCCGGAACCCGTCATGCGGGTCGAAACGGGCGACCTTGTCGCCATCGCGCACTTCCACCGGCTTGAGGATGCGGATCAGCCGCTTGGCCGCGCGCTGCTCGACGATGCCGGCGGATTCCAGCAGGAATACGAACGGACCGGCGGAGCCGTCCATGATCGGCACTTCCGGCGCGCTCAGCTCGACATAGGCGTTGTCGATGCCCAGGCCCGCCATCGCCGACATCAGGTGTTCAACCGTCTGCACCTTGGCGCCATCGCGGCTCAGCCCGGTGCACAGGGTGGTTTCGGTGACCAGCGCCGCGGCGGCGGGCATTTCCACCACCGGGTCCAGGTCGATGCGGCGGAACACGATGCCGGTATCGACGGGCGCCGGCCGCAGGGTCAGGAAGACCTTCTCTCCGCCATGCAGACCCACGCCGGTGGCGCGGATCACGTTCTTGAGGGTGCGTTGGCGAAGCATCGGTTCAGATTATCACGGGACTTGCTGAATCGATCCGTAAAAAACTTCCGGCCCGTCCCGGCAGCGCCCGCTGCGGCGGCTGGGAAAGGGGCCGGCCAGCTTGCGCCAGCCGGCCGGAAGACGCGACCGGGCGGACGACCCGGCGCGCGATTCGACAGGGGTGCCACGCCCTGCTGCCACGGCCGCGGCGGCAGGGATCGGGAATGGGCCGCGCCGGTCAGCGCAGGCTCGTTCCGCCCTCCCGCTCCGCAGGGGAAGCGGGAGGCGCTGAGCGACAGCCGGACGGTCCGAAGCGGACCACCCGCACGCTGCTACCCTCAGTCCGCTTGGCGGCGCAGGAACGCCGGGATGTCGAGGTAGTCGTCCTTCGGCAGCTCGGCGGCGGCCGGTGCCGCTTCGGCGGCATTGCGGCGCAGGCCACCGGCGAAACCCACCGGCGCCGTCGGCGCGTAGCTGTCGGCAATCGCGTCGATCGGCAGCCCGGTGGTGCCGTCGCGCTTGACCTGGGTATTGATCAGCTGCACCTGCGGACGGCGCAGCGGCTCCTGCGCGGTTTCATAGCGCACCTCGCGGCGGTCATTGCCGGCCGGCTGGCGCAGGCCCACGGTGGCGCGGCTGAGGCCGGTGGCGACCACGGTGACGCGCACCTCGTCCTGCATGTCCGGATCGAGCACGGTACCGATGACCACGGTGGCGTCCTCGGCGGCGAACTGCTCGACGGTGCGGCCCACCTCGTCGAACTCGGCCATGGTGAAGTCGGGGCCGGCGGTGATGTTGACCAGGATGCCGTTGGCGCCGGACAGGTTGACGTCGTCCAGCAGCGGGTTCTGGATGGCGGCTTCCGCCGCGGCCTGCGCGCGGTCGTCGCCGCGGGCGCTGCCGCTGCCCATCATCGCCAGGCCCATCTCGGACATCACGGTGCGCACGTCGGCGAAGTCGACGTTGATCAGGCCAGGACGTACGATCAGGTCGGCGATGCCCTGCACCGCGCCCAGCAGCACGTCGTTGGCTGCGCGGAACGCCTGGATCATGGTGGCGTTGCGGCCCAGCACGGTGATCAGCTTCTCGTTCGGGATGGTGATCAGCGAGTCGCAGTGCTGGCTCAGTTCCTCGATACCCTTCGCCGCCACCTGCATGCGCCGGCGGCCTTCGAACGGGAACGGCTTGGTGACCACGGCCACGGTCAGGATGCCCATTTCCTTGGCCAGCTGCGCCACCACCGGCGCGGCGCCGGTGCCGGTGCCGCCGCCCATGCCGGCGGTGATGAACACCATGTCGGCGCCCTGCAGCGCCTCGATGATGGCTTCACGGTCCTCCAGCGCGGCCTGGCGGCCGACTTCCGGGTTGGCGCCGGCGCCCAGGCCCTTGGTGACGTTGCCGCCGAGGGTCAGCTGCTGCGATGCGCCGCAGTTCTTGATCGCCTGCGAATCGGTGTTGGCGGTGATGAACTCCACGCCGTCGACGCTGCTGTTGACCATGTGCGCGACCGCGTTGCCGCCGCCACCGCCGACGCCGAAGACCTTGATGACCGCGTTGGGTGCCACCTGCTGGATCAGTTCGAAATGTGCCATGTCCGTGTCCTGTCGTTGTGGCCGGGATCGGGGAGGCGGGAGTCCCGCTTCGCCTTCGCCGGCTTGTTATTGGGTTGTGTCCTGCGCTTGCTGCCTTGCTGCTTGCCTGTCTTTCCTGCCCTGCCCGCCTGTTGCCGCTACTGCCCGCTGCCGACGCTCAGAACGCGCCGCGGAACCACTTCACCGCCTTGCCCAACACCCCGCCGACCTTGCCGCTGGGCAGCGTCGGCCGCTTCGGGTGTTCCATCTGCGCGCCCATCAGCAGCAGGCCCACGCCGGTGGCATGCACCGGGTTGCCCACTACCTCGCCGAGCCCGGTGACGTGCTGCGGGATGCCGATCCGCACCGGCATCTGCAGCATTTCCTCGGCCAGCTCGACCACGCCTTCCATCTTCGAGGCACCGCCGGTCAGCACCATGCCGGCGCGCACCCGCTGCTCGAAGCCGGAGCGGCGCAGTTCCGCCTGCACCATCTCGAAGATTTCCTCGTAGCGCGCCTGCACCGCCTGCGCCAGCGCGTGCCGCGGCAGCCGGCGCGGCGGGCGGTCGCCCACGCTTTCGACCTGGATGCTCTCCTCGGCACGCGCCAGCTGCGCCAGCGCGCAGGCGTACTTGACCTTGATGTCCTCGGCGTGCGGCGTGGGCGTGCGCAGCATGTGCGCGATGTCCTCGGTCACCTTGTCGCCCGCCACCGGCAGGTTTGCGGTGTGGCAGATCGCGCCCTGCATGAACACCGCGATGTCGGTGGTGCCGGCGCCCATGTCGACCAGCACCACGCCCAGTTCGCGCTCGTCCGGGGTCAGCACCGCGGTGCTGGACGCCAGCGAGGACAGGATCAGCTCGTCCACCTGCAGGCCGCAGCGCTGCACGCACTTGCTGATGTTCTGCGCCGCCGACTGCGCGCAGGTGACCAGGTGCGCGTGCACCTCCAGGCGCACGCCGGTCATCCCGACCGGGTTGCGGATGCCTTCCTGCGAATCGTCCAGCACGTACTCGCGCGGGATCGCGTGGAGGATGCGCTGGTCGGCCGGGATCGCCACCGCCTTGGCGGCTTCCAGCACGCGGTCGAGATCGCCGTAGGTCACTTCGCCGTCGCGGATCGGCACGATCCCGGGCGAGTTCTTGCACTGCACGTGGTTGCCGGAAATCGAGGCGTACACGCTGCTGACCTCGCAGCCGGCCATCAGCTCGGCTTCCTCCACCGCACGCTGGATCGACTGCACGGTGGAATCGATGTCGACCACCACGCCGCGGCGCAGCCCGCGCGATTCGTGCGAGCCGATGCCGATCACCTCGATGGGCTCGCCCGGGGCGTATTCGCCGACCAGCGCGGTGACCTTGGAGGTGCCGATATCGAGGCCGACGATCAGGGACTTGTCGCCTTTGCGGTTCATGTGTTGCTGCCGTGGTTCATGGGGGTGGGATCAGCCTTCGCCCAGGTCAGGGCGAAGCCATTGGTATAGCGAAGGTCGGCGCGCACCAGACGACGGTGCGGGTTCTGCGCGGCCAGCTGCGGCAGCATCGGAGCGAACCGCGCCAGCCGGGCGCCGGGGTCGCTGCGACCCAGCACCACGCGGGTGCCGTCGCGCAGGCTGATCGACCAGCTGCCGCGACGGTCCAGCGCCACACCCAGCACGCCGCCGGCGTCGGCCAGCTGCTCGCGGGCCTGGTTGTACAGCGCCACCACTTCCGGCACCCGGCCTTCCGGACCGTCCAGCAGCGGCAGGCCCGGCGGCGGCTGGAGCCTGCCGACCGGGAACAGCCGGCCGTGCTCGGACAGCAGCTGCTGCTCGCCCCAGCGCGCGAACGGGCGGTGCTCGACGATCCGCACCTCCAGCACGTCCGGCCAGTGCTTGCGCACTTCCGCGCGCTCCACCCAAGGCAGGCCGTCCACGGTGCGCTGGATCGCGCCCAAGTCCACCGCGAAGAAGCCGCGCTGCGCATGGGGCAGCACCGCCGCCTGCAGCTGCGCGCGGTCGACCCGCGCCAGTTCGCCCTGCACGCGCAGGGTACGCAGCGGCCAGTGGTCGCCGCCCATCCAGCCCTCGACCACGGCCACCACCGGCAGCGCCAGCAGCGCCAGCGCGAGCAGCCAGGCCAGCGAGCGCAGGGCAGGCTTCAAAGCGTCTGCTCCAGGATGCGCCAGCACAGTTCCTCGAACGACACGCCCAGCTCGCGCGCCGCCTTCGGCACCAGCGAGTGACTGGTCATGCCCGGGGCGGTGTTCACTTCCAGCAACAGCAGCCGGCCGCTGGCGCGGTCGCGCATCACGTCGATGCGACCCCAGCCGCTGCAGCCGGCGGCGCGGAACGCATCCAGCGCCAGCGCGCGGATCGCGGCCTCATCGCCGCCCTCCAGACCGGGACACAGGTACTGGGTGTCCTCGGCGATGTACTTGGCGTTGTAGTCGTACCACTCGCCTTTGGGCACGATCCGGATCGACGGCAGCGCGACTTCGCCCAGCACGCCGACGGTCAGCTCGTCGCCCACCACCATCTGCTCCATCAGCATTTCGCCGCCGTAGCCGCGCGCGACCTCGATCGCGGCGTCGATGTCGGCTTCGGCCAGCACCCGCGCCACGCCCACGCTGCTGCCCTCGCTGGACGGCTTCACGAACACCGGCAGGCCCAGTTCCAGCGCGGCCGCGCGCAGGTCGGCGCCGGGCGCCAGGCGGACGAACTTCGGCGTCGGCAGGCCGGCGCTGATCCACACCTGCTTGGTGCGG
Organism: Thermomonas sp. XSG; assembly: GCF_014678725.1. NCBI lineage: Bacteria > Pseudomonadati > Pseudomonadota > Gammaproteobacteria > Lysobacterales > Lysobacteraceae > Thermomonas > Thermomonas sp. XSG. The sequence continues at coordinate 1,120,616 of NZ_CP061497.1, forward strand.
ATCTTGTCCATGGTCAGCGCGCTGCCCAGCACGCCTGAGCCGGTGCAGGGAATCTCGAAGCCCTGCAGCAGGCCCTGCAGCACGCCGTTCTCGCCGTCGCCGCCGTGCAGGATGTTGAACACGCGGTCGAACCTGCCGTGCACCAGCGCATCGACCAGGGCCGGGATGCCGTCCACCGCATGGGCGTCGACACCACGCGACTGCAGCGCTTCCAGCACGTTGCGACCGGAATCCAGCGAGACTTCGCGCTCGCTGCTGCTGCCGCCCATCAGCACGGCGACACGGCCGAACGCTGCCGGGTCGGTGCAGCGCAGCGGGGCGAATGCGGAGGCGCTCATGCGGGTTCTCCCTGCGCAGGTTGCGGCTGCAGGCCATCGCGGGCGATCTGCTGCGCGGCGGCGCCGATGTCGCCCGCGCCCATCAGCAGCAGCAGGTCGCCGTCGCGCAGCACGCCCGGCAGCACGGTGGCCAGTTCGGCGGCACCACCGACGACCACCGGCTCGACCCGACCGCGGGTGCGGATCGAACGCGCCAGCGCACTGGCATCGGCGCCGGCGATGGGCGCCTCGCCGGCCGGGTACACCTCGGTGAGCAGCAGCGCATCCACGCTCGACAGCACTGCCGCGAACTCGTCGAACAGGTCGCGGGTACGGGTGTAGCGGTGCGGCTGGAACGCCACCACCAGCCGCTTGTCCGGCCAGCCGCCGCGGGCCGCGGCGAACACCGCGGCGAGCTCCTTCGGGTGGTGGCCGTAATCGTCCACCAGCGCCACTTCGCCACCTTCGGCCAGCTTCAGCGTGGCCAGCTGGTTGAAGCGCCGACCGATGCCCTGGAAGCCTTCCAGCGCCTTGGCGATGGCCGCGTTCGGCACGCCCAGCTGCCAGCCGATGGCGGCGGCAGCCAGCGCGTTCTGCACGTTGTGGCGGCCCGGCAGGGCCAGCGTGCAGGCGGTGCGGCTGCCGTCCGGCAGGCACAGGGTGAACTGCATGCGCGCGCCCTGCTGGCGCACGTCGGCGGCGCGCACGTCGGCCTCCGGCGCGAAGCCGTAGGTGACCACGTGGCGCGGCGTCCTGCGCGCCAGCTGCGCCACTTCCTCGTCATCGATGCACAGCACCGCCAGACCGTAGAACGGCAGCCGGTGCAGGAATTCGGAGAACGCCTGCTTGACCCGCTCGAAATCGCCGCCGTAGTTCTCCAGGTGGTCGGCGTCGATATTGGTGATGACCGCCACCACCGGGTTCAGGCGCAGGAAGCTGCCATCGCTCTCGTCGGCCTCGGCCACCAGCCAGTCGCCGCCGCCGAGGCCGGCATTGGCGCCGGCAGCCAGCAGCTTGCCGCCGATCACGAAGGTCGGGTCCAGCCCGCCTTCGGCCAGCACGCTGGCGGTCAGCGAGGTGGTGGTGGTCTTGCCGTGCGTGCCGGCCACCGCCACCCCGCGCTTGAAGCGCATCAGCTCGGCCAGCATTTCCGCGCGCGGCACCACCGGGATGCGCTGCGCGCGCGCCTCCAGCAGCTCGGGGTTGTCCGGCTTGATCGCGCTGGACACCACCACGCAGTCGGCCTCCAGCACGTTGGCGGAAGCGTGGCCGCGGTGGATGACGATGCCCAGCGACGCCAGCCGCTTGGTCACGGCGTTGTCGGCGTTGTCGGAGCCGCTGACCTGGTAACCCAGCGTGCGCATCACCTCGGCGATGCCGCTCATGCCGACCCCGCCGATGCCGACGAAATGCACGCGCGGCAGGGCCTTGGCCGGGTCGTTGATCTGCCGCAGGTGCAGGCTGTGCGGGCTCATCGGGAAACCTCGTTGGAAATCGCGGCCAGCACCGCCTCGGCCACGCGCTGCGCGGCATCGGGACGGGCCAGGCCACGCGCGGCCTGCGCCATCGCCAGGCGCTTGCCGGGATCGGCGGAAAGATCGGCCAGCGCCTGCTGCAGGCGCGCGGCCAGTTGTTCGGTCTGCGGCAGCAGCACGGCGGCGCCGCGCTCCACCAGGTATTCGGCATTGCGGGTCTGGTGGTCGTCCACCGCCTGCGGGAACGGCACCAGCACGCTGCCGACGCCGACCGCGCACAGCTCGGCCAGGGTCAGCGCACCGGCGCGGCAGACCACCAGGTCGGCCCAGGCGTAAGCGGCCGCCATGTCGGCAATGAAGGGCTCCACGCGCGCTTCGACATTCGCATCGGCATAGGCCTTGCGCGCGGCGTCGAGCATCTTCTCGCCGGCCTGGTGGATGATCTCCACCGGCTGGCCCAGCGCGGCCACCGCGCGCGGCACCGCTTCGTTCAGCGCACGCGCGCCCTGGCTGCCGCCCAGCACCAGCAGGCGCAGCGGCCCTGCATGCGCGAAGTCGCGCTGCCCGGGCGGCGGCACCTGCGCGATCTGCGCACGCACCGGATTGCCGACATGGACTTCCTTCGCGAAGGTCTGCGGGAAACCCACCAGCACCTGCCGCGCCACTCTTGCCAGCGCCTTGTTGGTCATGCCGGCGGCACGGTTCTGCTCGTGCACCAGCAGCGGGATGCCCGCCAGCTTGGCGGCGATTCCGCCCGGCCCCGCGGCGAAGCCGCCGAAGCTGACCGCCGCGTCCGGACGACGCGCGCGCATCACCGCAGCCGCCGCGCGCACCGCCGACAGGATCCGCAGCGGCGCCGCCAGCAGGGTGGCGATGCCCTTGCCGCGCACGCCCTTGACCGCGATGGTGTCGATGGCGACGCCCTGAGGCGGCACCAATCGGGTTTCCATGCCGCCGTCCGCGCCCAGCCAGCACACGTCCGCGCCGCGCACGCGCAGCGCCTGCGCCACCGCAAGGCCGGGGAAAATGTGGCCGCCGGTGCCGCCGGCCATCACCATGACGAGGGGCGTATCCGCGTTCAACGGGCCCTCCGCAGCGCGGCCAGCGCGGGCGATTCGGTGGACGGCCGGCCCAGGCCGGGTTCGATCCGCTGGCGCAGGCGGCTGGTGCCGCGATTGCCGGCGTCGGCCGGCAACGGCGGCTGCGCGGCTACAGGCGGCGCGCCTACCGCCGCGCCAGCGCCCACCGCGCGGCGGCGGGCCACCTGGCGGGCGGCGCGTTCGTACTCCCACGACACCCGCATCAGCAGGCCCAGCGCGGCGCAGGTCATCAGCACCGAGGAGCCACCGGACGAAACCAGCGGCAGGGTCAGGCCCTTGGTCGGCAGCAGGCCGAGGTTGACGCCGATCGACACGAAGCTCTGCAGCGCCATCCACAGCGCGATGCCGAAGGCGACGTAGCCGGAGAAGTGGCGGCGCATCTCCACGCACTTCATCCCCAGCCAGAACGCACGCCCAGCCAGCAGCGCGTAAAGCCCCACCACCAGGCACACGCCGGCGAATCCAAGTTCCTCGGCGATCACCGCCATGATGAAGTCGGTATGGGCTTCCGGCAGGTAGGACAGCTTCTGCACCGAAGCGCCGAGACCGACCCCGAACCACTCGCCGCGACCCACCGCCATCAGCGCGTTGGTCAGCTGGTAGCCACTGTCGAACGGGTCGGCCCACGGGTCGAGGAAGGTGGTAAGGCGGCGCATGCGGTACGGCTCGGCGATCGCGATCACCGCCAGCACCGGCAGCCCGACCAGCACCGGCCCGAACATCCGCGGCATGTTGACCCCGCCCAGCACCAGCATGCCGGCGGTGATCGCCAGCAGCAGCGAGGACGAGCCGAAGTCGGGCTGCAGCAGCAGCAGCCCGACCAGCAGCACCGCCACGCCCAGCGGCTTGAGCATGGCCGGCCAGGTGGCCGCCACGTCTTCGCTGTAGCGCTTCAGGTAGCTGGCCAGCCAGATGATGTAGAGCAGCTTGACCGCCTCGACGGCCTGGAAGTTGGACACACCGAGGTTGAGCCAGCGCTTCGCGCCGTTCACGGTGACGCCGACGCCGGGAACGAACACCAGCCCCAGCAGCACGATGCAGGCCAGCAGCAGCCACTGCGCGTGCTTCTCGACCGTCTTGAGCTCGGTGCGCATCACCAGCGCGGCCAGGCCCAGGCCGATGCCGAGGAACATCAGGTGGCGGGTCAGGAAGTACCACGGGCCGGCATCCACGCCGCCGCCGGCGATCGCCGCCGAGCCGACCATGACCACGCCCAGACAGGCCAGCGCCACCGCGCTGCCCAGCAGCCACGGGTCGATGCGCCCGCCGATCTCGTCGAGGCGGGTCGCCTGGCCCAGGCTGTCGGTGGCGGTCGTGGCCATCAGCGCACCTTCAACGTGGCAAGCCCGACCAGCACCAGCACCACGCTGATGATCCAGAAGCGCACGATCACGCGCGGCTCCGGCCAGCCCTTCAGTTCGAAGTGGTGGTGGATCGGCGCCATCCGGAACACGCGCTTGCCGGTGAGCTTGAAGCTGGCGACCTGGATCATCACCGACAGCGTCTCGATGACGAAGATGCCGCCCATCAGGACCAGGACCAGCTCCTGGCGCACGATCACCGCGATGGTGCCGAGCACCGCGCCCAGCGCCAGCGCGCCGATGTCGCCCATGAACACCATCGCCGGATAGGTGTTGAACCACAGGAAGCCGAGCCCGGCGCCGGCGATGGCCGCGCAGATGATGATCAGCTCGCCCGCGCCCGGCACCCGCGGGATCTGCAGGTACGCGGCGAAGGTGGCATTGCCGGAGGCATAGGCGAACACACCCAGCGCGCAGGCCACCAGCACGGTGGGCATGATGGCGAGGCCATCGAGGCCGTCGGTCAGGTTGACCGCGTTGGAGAAGCCGACGATCCAGAAGTAGGCGATGGCGACGAAACCGATGCCGGCCAGAGGGAGCGCGATCGACTTGAAGAACGGCACGTAGAAGGTGGTGGCTGCCGGCACGTCGGCGAAGGCGAACAGGTAGATGCCGGCGGCAAGGCCCAGCACCGACTGCAGCGCGTACTTGGTGCGCGAGCGCATGCCGTTGGGATCGCGCTTGACGATCTTGATCCAGTCGTCGGCCCAGCCGATGGCGCCGAAGCCCAGCATCACCACCAGCACCACCCAGACGTACTTGTTGCGCAGGTCACCCCACAGCAGTACCGAGGCCGCGACGGTCGAGAGGATGAGCGCACCACCCATGGTCGGCGTGCCGGCCTTGGAAAAATGCGACTCCGGCCCGTCCTTGCGGATCGGCTGGCCGCCCTTGAGCGTGGCCAAGTAGCGGATCATCCGCGGCCCCCACCACAGCGACAGCGCCAGCGCGGTCAGCGCGCCGAGGATGGCGCGGAAGGTCAGGTAGTTGAACAGGTTGAAGTGGCCCTGCAGCTGCTCCAGCCAGCGGGTGAGTTCAAGCAGCATCGGTGGTCTCCCCGTCGGGTCCGGCATCCCGCTGCAGCAGCGCGGTCACGATCTTGTCCATCGCGCTGCCGCGCGAGCCCTTCACCAGCACGGTGGTGCCGGCACCCAGCTGCGCCCACAGCGCATCGGCCAGCGCGGCGTGCGAGGCATGCACGCTGCCGCCCTCGCCGAATGTCCTTGCGGCATGCGCGCTGAGTTCGCCCAGCGCGAACAGGCGGGCAATGCCGGCGGCGCGCGCGCGCGCGCCTGCCTCGGCGTGCAGGGCGACTTCGTCGGCACCCAGCTCGCGCATGTCACCCAGCACCAGCCAGGCCTCGCCACCGCCGTCCGCCAAGGTGTCGATGGCTGCCGCCAGCGAGCCGGGGTTGGCGTTGTAGCTGTCGTCCACCAGCGTTGCGCCGCGGCGCAGGCGGTGGGCGGCCAGCCGCCCGGCCACGCCTTCCACCGCTTCCAGTCCGGCGCGGATCTGCGCCGGGCCGGCACCCAGCGCCGTCGCCATCGCCGCCGCGGCCAGCGCGTTGCGGACGTTGTGGCGCCCCGGCAGCGGGAGCGCGACCTCGACCTCGCCCTCCGGCGTCACCAGCGTGAAACGTGATCCCTGCAGGCCGCCGTGGATGTCGCGCGCGCTGATATCGGCCTCGGCCTCGATCCCGAAACGGATCATCCGCACGCCGCGCAGCCGCTCGCTGAAATACAGCGCGAATGCGTCGTCCGCGTTCACCACCGCCACGCCGTCCGCCGGCAGCGCCTGGTAGATCGCGCCCTTGGTCTGGGCGATGCCGAGCAGGCTGCCCATCCGTTCCAGGTGGGCAGACGCGATGTTGTTGACCAGCGCCACGTCGGGCCGGGCGATGGCAGTGAGGTAAGCGATGTCACCGGGTTTGCCGGCACCCATCTCGTAGACCGCGAAGCGCGCATCGTCCGGCGCGTCCAGCACGGCGAGCGGCAGGCCGATCTCGTTGTTGCGGTTGCCCGGGTTGGCGTAGGCGCTGCCCAGCTGGCGCAGGATCGAATGCAGCAGGGTCTTGACCGTGGTCTTGCCGTTGCTGCCGGTGACCGCCAGCACCTTGGTGGCGCGTTCGCGTTGCACCGCCGCGGCCAGGCTGGCCAGCGCGCGCTCGGTATCGGCCACGACGACCTGCGGCAATGCGGCCTCGACCGGACGCGCCACCAGCGCGGCCACGCAGCCGCCATCGGCGGCGGCCCGGACATGCGCGTGCCCGTCAAAACGCTCGCCCTTCAGCGCGACGAACAGCGCATCGCCGCCGGGCAGCGCGCGGGTATCGGTCGCGACGGCATCGACCGTACGGTCGTCGCCGACCAGCCGGCCACCGGTGGCCTGGGCGATCCACGACAGCAGGCGCGGCGTCATGCGGCACCGCCTTCGCGACGGCGCAGGCAATCGCGCGCCACCGCCGCATCCTCGAACGGATGCTTCACCCCGCACACATCCTGGTAGGGCTCGTGGCCCTTGCCGGCGACCAGCACCACATCGTCGGCACCGGCGCCGCCGATCGCCTGCGCGATGGCGGCAGCACGGTCGCGCTGCACCACCACCCGCCCAGGCTCCCTGAGCCCGGCCAGGATGTCGGCCACGATGGCGTCGCCATCCTCGTTGCGCGGATTGTCGTCGGTGACGATGACGCGGTCGGCCAGGCGCTCGGCGATGGCTGCCATCTGCGGGCGCTTGCCGGTATCGCGCTCGCCGCCGCAGCCGAACACGCAGGTCAGCGTGCCGGCGGTGTGCGCGCGCAGGGAGGCCAGCGCCTGCTCCAGCGCGTCGGGGGTGTGGGCGTAGTCCACCACCACCAGCGGCGCGCCGGCTTCGCCACCCAGCCGGTTCATGCGGCCATCGACCGGCAGCAGCTGCGACAGGGTGTCGGCGATCAGCGCCGGCGCCATGCCCATCGCGAACAGGGTGGTCGCCACGCCGAGCAGGTTGTCCACGTTGAAGCGGCCCAGCAGCGGCGAACGCACCGGATGCGCCTGGCCGCCGGCGTGCAGCATGAAACGGATGCCGTTGCCGTCCAGCACCAGCTCTTCCGCGCGCACGCTGGCACCGGCGGCGCCGCGCGAGGAGAAGCCCAGCGCGCGCACCTTGCCACCGACCGCTGCGAACAGCTCGCGGCCGAACGCATCGTCCAGGTTGACCGCCGCCGCGCGCAGGCCGGGCCAGTCGAACAGCCGCGCCTTGGCCGCCCCGTAGCGGGCCATGTCGCCGTGGTAGTCGAGATGATCGCGGGTGAGGTTGGTGAACACCGCCACGTCGAAGTGCACGCCATCCACGCGACCTTGGTCGAGCGCGTGCGAGGACACTTCCATCGCCACCGCCGAGGCGCCCTCGTCGCGCAGCTCCGCCAGCAGCGCGTGCATGCGCAGCACCAGCGGAGTGGTGAAGCCGGTCGGCACGATCTTCGGGTACACGCCGCTGCCCAGCGTGCCGACGGTGCCGGCCTTCTGGCCGCGCAGCGTCCACGCCTGCGCCAGCAGCTGCACGGTGGACGTCTTGCCGTTGGTGCCGGTCACGCCCACTGTCGCCATCGAGGCGCTGGGATGGCCGTGGAAGCTGTCGGCCATCGCGCCCATGCGCGCGCGCAGGCCGGCCACCGGGATCGCGTCGGCCGGCGCAGGCAGGTCGTCCGGCGCCGGCGGTTCGTAGAGCACCGCCGCGGCGCCGGCCTCGCGGGCCACGTCGACGAAATTCAGCCCGTGCGCACCGAACCCGGCGATCGCCACGAACGCATCGCCCGGCTTCACCTCGCGGCTGTCCTGGACCAGCCCGGTGATGGCAAGGTCGGCGGACAGCCCTTCAAGCTCCGGCAGCAGTTCGCCCAGCAGCATGGCGCGGGTCATTGCAGCGCCCTCGCATTGGCGGCACCGGATGGCGCAATGGCGGCGGCCGTCGCGGGGAGTGCCGGCGGCGTGCGGCCTTCGGCCTTCATGCGCTTGGCCTCGGCCGCGGCCTGCACGGCCAGCCAGGCATCGAGGTTGTCGGGCGAGACATCCATCAGGCGCAGTGCGCCCTCCATCACGTTGCGGAACACCGGGCCGGCGACCACGCCGCCGTAGTAGCCCTTGCGGGTCGGATCGGGATCGTTCACCGCCACCACCATCGCGAAGCGCGGGTTATCCACCGGCACCAGCCCGGCGAAGTAGCCGATGTAGCGGCGCGAGTAACCGCCGGCGCTGGCCTTGCGCGAGGTGCCGGTCTTGCCGGCCACGTGGTAGCCGAGGATCGCCGCCTGGGTGGCGGTGCCGCCCGGCTCGGTGACCGTCTGCATCATGTGCAGCACCTGGTTGGCGATGCGCGCGTCCAGCACCCGCTTGGGCGGGTTGGGCTGGCCCTTGACGAAACTGGGCTGGTGCAGCAGTCCGCCGTTGCCGAGCGCCGCGTAGGCGGTGGCGATCTGCAGCGGGGTGGCGCTCAGGCCGTAGCCGTAGCTCATCGTCTGCTTGCTGGTGCCGCTCCAGCGGTCGGGCGCGGGGAACAGCCCGGCCGCTTCGCCCGGGAACCCGCTGCCGCTGCGCTGGCCGTAGCCGAAGCGGCGCATGAAGGCATAGAACTGCGCGTCGCTGAGCCGTTTGGCCACCAGCGAAGCTCCGACGTTGGAGCTCTTGCGGATGATGCCGGTGGTGTCCAGCACGCCGTAGTTGTGGGTGTCGGTGGTGCGGTAGCGGCCGTTGGCGATCCAGCCCGGGCTGGTGTTGAACAGGGTCGCGGGCGTGATCACCCCGGCCTCGAGCCCCGCCGCCACGGTCAGCGGCTTCATCGTCGAACCGGGCTCCAGCAGGTCGGTCACCGCGCGGTTGCGGTGCGCGTCGCGAGGGCTGGTGCCAACCGCGTTGGGGTTGAAGGTCGGCAGGTTGGCCATCGCCAGCACTTCGCCGGTTGCAACGTCCAGCACCACCGCCGAACCGCTGCTGGCGCCGGTTTCGGCAATCGCGTTGCGCAGTTCGCGGTGGGTCAGGTACTGGATGCGGCGGTCGATGCTCAGCGCCAGGTCGTGCCCGGGCTGCGCCGCGCGCACCAGGTCCACGTTCTCGACGATGCGGCCCTTGTTGTCGCGGATCACGCGCTTGGCGCCGGCAGTCCCGCGCAGCCAGTCGTCGAACGCCAGCTCCAGGCCTTCCTGCCCGCGATCATCGACGTTGGTGAAGCCCAGCACGTGCGCCAGTGCCTCGCCCTGCGGGTAGAAGCGGCGGTACTCGCGCTGACTGGCCACGCCGGGGATGTCCAGCGCGAGGATGCTCGCGGCTTCGTCCGGGTTGATGCGGCGCTTGAGGTAGACGAACTCCTTGTCGGCACGCGCGCTGAGCCGGCTGGCCAGCTCGTCCTGCGGCATGTCCAGCGCACGCGCCAGCGCCGGCAGGCGCTCGGGCACCTTCAGCAGCTCGCGCGGATTGCCCCAGATCGATTCCACCGGCGAGGAGATCGCCAGCGGCTCGCCGTTGCGGTCGGTGATCATGCCGCGCGAGGTGGCGATCGGGATCTCGCGCAGGAAGCGCGCGTCGCCCTGCTGCTGGTAGAAGGCATGGTCGACGACCTGCAGGTCCAGCGCGCGCGCCAGCAGCGCCACCGACCCCAGGCCCAGGAAGCCGCAAACCAGCGCCAGCCGGCGGCGCAGGTCGAACTGCTGCACCCGCGCGCGCGGATGCACGCTGGCGGCGCGCTCGCGGCGCGCTTCGCTCCCGAACCAGCGCAGGCGTTTGCCGAAACGGGTCATCGCCGCAGCACCACCACGTCTTCGGTGCGCGGGAACTCCATTCCCAGGCGGGTGCGCGCGACCTGGTCCACACGGTTGCTTTCCGCCCAGGTCGCCTGCTCCAGCTGCAGCCGGCCGAACTCGATGTTCAGCGCGTCGCGCGCCTTTTCCAGCCGGCTCAACTCGATGAAGGCCTGGCGGTGCTCGTGGCGGTCGCGCACGATCAGCAGCGCCGTCGCGATGTTGGCGACCACCAGCGCGCCCAGCAGCAGGTGCCGGTTCATGCCGCCACCGCCCGGCTTTCGACCGGCAGTTTCTCGGCCACCCGCAGCACCGCGCTGCGCGCGCGCGGGTTGGCGGCCAGCTCGCCCTCGGAGGCCTTCTGCGCGCCGCCCACCAGCCGCAGTACCGGCGTGAACGGCACCTCGACCGGCATGCGCCGGTTGGTCGGCGGCGCCTTGGCGTGCTTCGCCATGAACTGCTTGACGATGCGGTCTTCCAGCGAGTGGAAGCTGATCACCGCCAGCCGTCCACCCGGCTTCAGTCGCGACAGCGCGGCATCGAGGCCGGCCTCGAGGTCGGCCAGCTCGCGGTTGATGTGGATGCGGATGGCCTGGAAGCTGCGCGTGGCCGGATGCGTCTTGCTTGCACCGCGCGGGCAGGCCTGCGCGATCAGTTCGGCCAGCTGCGCGGTGCGCAGCAGCGGCGCCTGCGCGCGTGCCGCCACGATTGCCCGTGCGATGCGCCGGCTCTGGCGCTCCTCGCCGTAGATCCACAGCACGTCGGCGATGTCCTTTTCCGAAGCCCGCGCCAGCCACTCGGCGGCGCTCTCGCCGGACTCGGGATCCATGCGCATGTCCAGCGGGCCGTCCTTGCCGAACGAGAAGCCGCGCTCGGCCACGTCCAGCTGCGGCGAGGACACGCCGAGATCGAGCAACACCCCGTCCAGGCCCGCCGCGGTTGCCGGCCAGTCGGCCAGGCTGGCGAAGCTGCCGCGATGCCAGGACAGGCGCGCGTCGGCGTCGGCCATCTGCATGGCCACCGCGATCGCATCCGGGTCCTTGTCCATCGCCAGCAAACGCCCCTTTTCGCCAAGCCGTTGCAGCACCCCACGGGCATGACCGCCACGCCCGAACGTCCCGTCCAGGTAGGTTCCGTCCTCTTTCACCGCCAGACCGTCCATGACCTCGGCAAACAGCACCGGGAGGTGGGCGGACGCGATGCCCGCGCCACCGCCGCTCACAGCATCAATTCCTGGAACTCGTCGCCCAGGTCCTCGTCGCCCAGCGGCTGGCGGATCTGCGCCAGGTGGTCCGCCTCGCTCCACAGTTCGAACTTGTCGCCCATCCCCACCAGCACCGCCTTGCGCTCGATGCCGGCGGCATTGCGGTGGCTGGCCGGGATCGAGATCCGCGCATTGCCGTCGGGCTCGACGAACTCGGCCGCGCCCACCAGCTTCAGCTGCAGGATGCGGCTGGGCTTCTTGACCCGCGGCAGCGCGTTGACCTGGTCACGCACCTTTTCCCACACTGCGTGCGGATAGATGTACAAACCGGTGGTCTCGAAGGCGTTGTAGGTGATGACCAGGCGGTTGCCACACGCACGCGCGACGAGATCCCGGTAGGCGGTCGGAATCGCCAGCCGGCCCTTGTCGTCGATGGTGATGGCGGTTTCGCCCTGGAACATGCTGCCCTTGTCGCCCCCGTCTGCCGCGGAGTTTCAACCAAGAAAACCACGATTTTCCCGGTTTTCCCACGAAGCCCCACATTAGCAGGCAATTGACCTATGTCAACAACCCGACGGCGGAAATTTCCCCCGGCCCGTCAATGACTTGCAGCAAACTTCAACAAGTTGTTCAAGCTTTATCCACAAGCTTATGTTTCGCCTCATTTTTTGAGATTGCGGGACTTCCCGCACACTTTTCGATGAACAGGGGCAACCGCCCCGGATGCATGTTGCAGCGCAAAAACTGAATGGACGTCGCCCGGCGCAGAATGCCGCGCATGTGTCTGGTCGCCCTCGCCTGGAACGTGCATCCCCGCTGGCGACTGGTGGTGGCCGGCAATCGCGATGAACTGCACGCCCGCCCCACCGCGGCACTGGCCCGCTGGGCGGACGCGCCGGTACTGGCAGGGCGCGACCTGTGCTCCGGGGGCACCTGGATGGGACTGGGCCCGGATGGTCGGGTGGCGGTGGTCACCAATGTGCGCAACGGGCTGGCGCCGCCCTTCGCCGGCCCGTCGCGTGGCGAGCTGCCGCTGCGCTTCCTCGCCGGCCGCGACCCGGCCCCGGCCTACGCGGCCGCACTCGCTGGCGAGGCCGGGCGGTACGCCCCGTTCAACCTGCTGGTGGCCGATGCCAACGCATGCGCCTATGTCGGCCATCACCCGGATGTCGCACGCGAACACCGGCTGGCGCGTGGCACCTACGGCCTGTCCAACGGCGCCTTCGACGCGCCCTGGCCGAAAACCACGCGCCTGCGCGGGGTGCTGGCGGCATGGGCCGACGCCGGCGAGACCGACCCGGAGCCACTGTGGGCAGCGCTGGCGGACGAGCAAATCGCAGACGACAACCTGTTGCCGGATACCGGGGTGGGCCTGGCGCTGGAGCGGCGGCTGTCCGCTGCCTTCATCCGCGAACAGGACTACGGCACCCGCGCCAGCACGCTGGTGCTGGTGGGGCACGACGGCAGCACCCGCATCCACGAGCGCCGCTTCGGACCGGGCGGGGTGTTCGAAGGCGAAACCATGCTCGAGTCCGCGCCCTGAACGACATCACGGCGCCGCCACCGTACAATGGCCGCTGGCGGAGTCGGCCAGGCAGTCGCGTCACCGGAAACGGTGCCGAGGAAAGTCCGGGCTCCACAGGGCACGGTGCCAGGTAACGCCTGGGCGGCGAGAGCCGACGGAAAGTGCAACAGAAAGATACCGCCCAAGACTGCTTCGGCAGGACGGCAAGGGTGAAATGGTGCGGTAAGAGCGCACCGCGAGTCTGGCAACAGACCGGCACGGCAAACCCCACCGGGAGCAAGACCAAATAGGGAGACGATGAGGCGGCCCGCCGAGTCTCCGGGTAGGTTGCTTGAGCGTAGCGGTGACGCTGCGCCTAGAGGAATGACTGCCGCGGCGCGCAAGCGTCGAACAGGACCCGGCTTATCGGCCGGCTCCGCCGCCTTCCATTGCGCTGATCGCAATTGAAGGCCCCAAGGTTTGCTGCGCAAACCCTGGCCCCGGGCCTCCACGGACCTGCTCAATCCGATCCGTACAGTTCCTTGCGCGGCGCGCCGGACAGCTCCGCCGCCAGCTTCGCGGCAGTCGAGGGCGGCAGGTGGTCCTTGAGCCTGGCGTACAGGCGACGGCCTTCATGCACCTTGGCGTCCGCATCTTCACCCGCACCCTGCACCAGCACCACGAATTCGCCCTTGCGCTGGTCGCCATCGGCTTCGACCCGCGCCTGCAGCTGCGCGAGGTTGCCGTCCAACACGGTCTCGAACAGCTTGGTCAGCTCGCGCGCCAGCACCGCGGGACGCTCATCGCCGAACGCCTGCACCATGTCGGCCAGGGCTTCCGCGATGCGGTGCGAGGATTCGTAGAAGATCAGCGTGCGCGGCTCCGCGGCCAGCGCCTGCAGGCGTTCGCGCCGGGCCGAGGCCTTCGCGGGCAGGAAGCCTTCGAAGGCGAAGCGGTCGCTGGGCAGGCCGGCCACGCTCAGCGCCGCGACCAGCGCCGACGGGCCCGGCACCGGGCTGACCTTCACCCCGGCCGCACGCGCGGCGCGCACCAGCCGGAAGCCGGGATCGGAGACCAGCGGGGTACCGGCATCGCTGACCAGCGCCAGCGACTCGCCTGCCTGCAGGCGCGCGACGATCCTCTGCGCGATCGCCTCCTCGTTATGTTCGTGCAGTGCCACCAGCGGCGTGGCGATGCCGAAATGCGCCAGCAGCTGGCCGCTGCGGCGGGTGTCCTCGGCGCAGATCGCCGCGACATCGCGCAGGGTCTGCTGCGCCCGCGGCGACAGGTCGCCGAGGTTGCCGATGGGCGTGGCGACGACAAAAAGCGTTCCGGAGTCCTGCATGCCTGTCTTCAACGTGTGCGCGGGTAGAATCCTAGCCGGTTCCCGAACGAGCGCCCACGCCCGTGGCCCAGATGCGACTTTTCCTCCTCGTCCTGCTGCTGGCACTGGCCGGCTGCGCGAATGTGGCGCCCAAGGCGCCGCCCCCGCCGCCGTATGCCGCCGCCACGCTCGAGGCGCAGGCGCTGGCGGCCGGGCACGCCGCGCTGGACGGCCAGGCGCGCCGCGCCAACGCCGAGGCCATCGAACGGCTGCTGGCCAGCCTCGACGACGCCACCCTGGCGCGCGACGCCGCCCGCCTGCCCGCCGGCGACCCGCTCTACAACTTCGCCGGCCGCTCCCTGTTGCGGCGCGGCCTGCCGCCGCCGCGCGGCTTCGACCGCGACGAGGCCAGCTTCGGCGCCGCCACCCGCCCGCCCGCGGCCGCCGACGGCTATCGTCCGCCGCTGCAGGTCGGCGTGCTGCTGCCGCTGTCCGGCAACCAGGCCGCGGCCGCCGCCGCGGTGCGCGACGGCTATCTGGCCGGCTACTACGGCGAGTCCCGTCGCCGCCCCCTGCTGCGCTTCTACGACACCGCTGGCGGCGCGAAGGCGGCGCTGGCCCGTGCTGCGGCCGAGGGCAATGATTTCGTGGTCGGCCCGCTGGGCCGCGACGAGGTCGACGCGGTGTTCGCCGGCGAGCCGGCACTGCCGCTGCTGGCGCTCAACCGCGGCGACCGCGCACCGGCACCTGGCAGCGCAGCGTTCTCGCTGTCGCCGGAAGACGAAGGCATCAGCCTTGCGCAGTACCTGATCGAGGAACGCGGCAGCAAGCGCGTGCTGCTGGTCGCCGGCAGCGACGACACCCAGCGACGCACCGCCGATGCCGCGCGCAAGCAGCTGGAAAGCCGCGGCGTGCGCGTCGTCGCCCGCCTCGGCGTCAGCGAACAGATGGACGGCGCGCTGCGCCAGCTCGCCCAAGCCGAGGCGCCCGACGCGGTGCTGCTGGTGCTGAAGGGGCCGCAGGCGCGCATCGTGGCGCCGCAGCTGGCGCTGGCCGGCATGGCCGGGCTGCCGCGGGTGGCTGCCTCGCAGATCATCTCCGGCACCGGCAAGGCGGCCGAGGACGCGGCGCTGGACGGCATCGTCTTCCCCACCGAGCCGTGGCTGGTGCAGCGCGTGGACGGCCTGCCCTCGCAGGCCAGTGCCGCCGCGCGGGTGGATACCGCCAAGGGCCCGGCGGCGCGGCTGTTCGCATTCGGCCTGGATACGTGGCGGCTGACCGGTTACCTGGAGCACCTGGCGCTGACCAACAGCGGCATCGTCGGCGCCACCGGGCGCCTGCGCCTGGACGGTTTCGGCAACGTGCTGCGCCGCCCCGGCTGGACCCGCTTCGTCGGCGGCGAGCCGGTGCCGCTGGCCGATGGCGCGCGCTGAACCCGATCGGCGCGCCCGCGGCGACGCGGTGGAAACCGCGGCGCAGGGGTTTCTCGAGGCGAAAGGCCTGCGCCTGCTGGCACGCAACGCCAGTACGCGTGGTGGCGAGCTCGACCTGGTGATGACTGACGGCGCTGCCGTGGTGTTCGTGGAGGTGCGCTTCCGTGCGGATGCCGCCTTCGGTGGCGGCGCGGCCTCGGTCGATGCCGGCAAGCGACGCCGGCTGGTGCACGCGGCGCAGATCTGGCTGCAGGAGCACCCCACCCATGCCGAGGCACCCTGCCGCTTCGACGTGGTCGCCGCCAGCGGCGATCCGGCCTTGCCGGCACTCGACTGGCTGCGCGACGCCTTCCGTGCCGACGACTGCTGAAACACATGACCCTTCCCGCCGCCCTCGTTGCCGAACTGTCCGCACTGCTGGGCGAGGGCTGGCGCACGGACGAAACCACGCGCGCGGCCAACGGCGGAGACGACTCCCGCCGTCACGCCCTGCCCGATGCGGTGGCGCTGCCGCGCGCGCGCGAGGAAGTGCTGGCGCTGGTACGCGCCTGCCGCGCCCATCGCGTCCCCATCGTCGCCCGCGGCGGCGGCACCGCCACCACCGGCGCGGCGGTGGTCACGCAGGGCGGCATCGCGGTGTCGTTCGCGCGCATGGACCGCATCCTCGAGGTCCGCGCCGCCGACCGCTGCGCGGTGGTCGAACCCGGCCTGCGCAATGGCGAGCTGCAGGCTGCCCTGCAGCCGCACGGCCTGTTCTGGCCGCCGGATCCGTCCAGCTTCGAGAGCTGCACCGTCGGCGGCAATCTCGCCACCAATGCCGGCGGCCCGCGCGCGGTGAAATACGGCGCCACCCGCGACAACGTACTGGGACTGGTGGCCGTCACCGGTGCCGGCGAGCTGGTCCGCGTCGGCGGCGCCTATACCAAGTGCTCTTCCGGCTTCGACCTCACCCGGCTGCTGGTGGGCAGCGAGGGCACGCTGGCGCTGATCGTGGAGGCGACCCTGAAGCTCGCACCGCGCCCGCAGGCGCAAGCCGGCCTGCGCGCGTTCTACCGCGACGCCGCCAGCGCGGCAGCCGCGGTATCGCGGCTGATGGCGCAGCCGGTGGTGCCGGCGATGCTGGAGTTCATGGACCGCCGCAGCTTGGACCTGCTGCGCCGCAACGGCAGCGACGTGCCGGAGGCCGGTGCGATGCTGCTGGTGGAAGCTGACGGCAGCGTTGATGCCCTGCCCGACCTCCTTGCCGCACTCGGTGCAGCCGCCGAGGGCGCCGGCCTGCTCGACATGGACGTGGCGCAGGATGGCATCGCCCGCGACAAGCTGTGGGCGGCGCGGCGCGCGCTGTCACCGGCGCTGCGCACGATTGCCCCGGGTAAGATCAACGAAGACGTGGTGGTGCCGGTCTCGCGCATCCCCGAGCTGGTGGCGGGAGTCGAGGCATTGGCCGACGAATGCACCCTGACCATCGTCTGCTTCGGTCACGCCGGCAACGGCAACCTGCACGTCAACATCCTCTACCACTCCGACGATGCAGACGAATCCGCCCGCGCGCAGGCGGCACTGCCGCGCGTGTTCGCGCTGGCGCTGTCGCTGGGCGGCGCCCTGTCCGGCGAACACGGCATCGGCCTGTCCAAGCGTGCGTTCATGGCCGATGCCTTCGATGCCGCAACCCTGGACACGATGCGCGCGGTCAAGCGCGCACTCGACCCGGACGGCATCCTCAATCCGGGCAAGCTGCTGCCTTGACAGCAGCGGCCCGTGCGCTCGCCCACCGGCTGCCCCCCAACCTCAGGCACAGGTGATGCGACAGGCCGGCCGGATAGCCTGTGCTCCCGAACCCGTCTGGATCTGCCCGCATGCGCGCGCTGCTGCTCCCGCTAGCCCTGCTCTTCTCCGCAACCGCCGCACACGCAGCGCCGAAGCCGCCGGAAAATCCGGACGGGTATCGGGTCATGCTGGTCGGCAACAGCCTGACCTACGCGAACAACCTGCCCGCGCTGCTGCGCGCCGTCGGCGCCGCCGAAGGCAAGGCGATCAGCACCGAAACCTTCGCGGCCCCGGGCGGGACCCTCAGCGAGCGCGTGGCCGATGGCGCAGTGACGCAGGCGCTGCAGGAGCGCAGCTTCGACGCGGTGGTGCTGCAGGAACAGGGCGGCCACCTCGCCGCCTGCATGTCCAGCCCGTCGGCGCAACACAAGGCGCCCTGCGCCGCCAGCCGCAAGGCCTACGCAGCGCTTGCGGAGCAGGCGAAGGCGCGCGGCGCGCGGGTGCTGTTGATGGCGACATGGGGGCCTGACGAACGCTGGGACGCGCGGGTGGCGCGCAGCGTCGCCATGCATGCGAAAGCGACTGGCAGCGAAACCTTCCATGCCGCGCGTGCACTGCATGCGCTGCGGACGGCGATGCCGGGCGTGCAGCTGATCCCGGACGGGATCCACCCCAGCACCCATGGGGCTTTGATCCTGGCACTGGCGCTGTACCGTGAACTCACCGGCCAGGCGGCAACCGCCCACGAACTGCGGATCAATGCCCCGCTGCTGCCGGTGAACGCGGCGGTTTCGCCATCGACCCCACTGGAATCGCAACCGGCGCTGGCGGGCGACGGCAGGACCACGGTGGTGCCGGTGGAACTGATGGCGCCGCTGGTCGAGGCGCTGGCGAAACCGTCAGGCGAAGTGCTGCCACCCCGTCGCGGGCGCTGACCAGGCAGCGCCCGCGAGGATCGGGCGCACGCCGGTGGCGGCGGTGACGGTGCCGATCCGGGTGGCACCTGTGCCGGCTTCCGCCAGCGCCTCGCCTAGCGCGGCGGCGGCGGTCACAGGCACGGTGAAGCACAGTTCGTAATCGTCGCCACCCGCGGCCTGCAGCACGCGCCGGGTGTCCGGGTCGAACGCCGCGCGCAGCGCGTCGCTGGCCGGCAGCGCATCGACATCGACCTCCGCGCCGACCCCGCTGGCGCGGCAGATGTGGGCGAGGTCGGCCAGCAGGCCGTCGCTGACGTCGATGCAGCTGCTGGCGATCCCGCGCAGCGCAAGGCCCAGCGCCACCCGCGGGGTGGGCCGGTCCAGCCGCGCCTGCAGGACCGGCGATATCGCCGCGCCGGCCTGCCACTGCCGCAGCGCGCCGGCGGCATCGCCCAGCGTGCCGCTGACCCAGATGTCATCGCCCTCCCGGGCGCCGTCCCGGCGCAGCGCCCGGCCGGGCTCGACCAGGCCGTGCGCGGTGATCGCGATCGACAGCGGGCCGCGGGTGGTGTCGCCGCCGACCAGGGCGAAGCCGTGCTGCGCGGCCAGCGCGAAGAAGCCATCGAAGAAGGCGTCCACGAAGCCGGGGTCGCCCTGTGGCAGCGACAGCGACAGCGTGCCCCAGGCCGGCTGCGCGCCCATCGCGGCCAGGTCAGACAGGTTCACCGCCAGCGCCTTCCAGCCGATGTCGGCGGGCGCGGTGTCAGGCGGGAAATGCACGCCCACGTTGAGCGCGTCCATGGTCACCGCCAGCTGCATGCCGGGCGGCGGCAGCAGCAGCGCGCAGTCGTCGCCGATGCCCAGCACCACGTCGCCGCGCGCGGCGGCGCGCTGGCGGATGCGGGCGATCAGGTCGAATTCGTGGACCGGTGGCATCGGTACGGCGTTGTCAGCCCCGCGGGCGCAGGACGACAGGACGATTACCTCTTCGCTTCCACGCCGCGCAGCACCGCCGCGGCCTTGTCCAGCACGCCGTTGACGTAGGTGTGGCCGTGCTCCGAGCCGAAGCGCTTGGTGGAGTCGATGGCTTCGTTGATGACCACGCGGTACGGCACGTCCGGGCGGTGGGTCAGCTCGTAGGCGGCGATCCGCAGCGCGGCCCGCTCGATCTGGTCCACTTCCTCGATCCCGCGGTCCAGATGGCCGGCCAGCGCCGCGTCCAGCTCGGCGGTGTGGCGGAGCACGCCGCGCACCAGGTCCTCGAAGTACTCGAGGTCGGCGATCTCGTGGGCCTGTTCGTGGGCGAACTGTGCGATCAGCGCGCGCTCGTCGGCATGGTTGATCTGCCAGGCATAGATCGCCTGCAGCGCGCGTCGGCGCGAGCGCGAACGGGCCACGGGATCGATGCCGTCGGGACGACGATGATGCTTGTTCATGCTTGCTCCTGCAGCTTGCGGCGCAGGTCGGCCATCTCGATCGCCACCAGCGCCGCCTCTTCGCCCTTGTTGCCATGGCTGCCGCCGGCACGCGCCAGCGCATCCTCGAATTTCTCCACCGCCAGCACGCCGTTCATGACCGGCACGCCGGTATCCAGCGCCACCCGCATCAAACCATCGGATGTCCCGTCGGCCACCTGTTCGTAGTGGCGGGTGTCGCCGCGCACCACGCAGCCCAGCGCGACGATGGCGGCGTGGCCGCCGGCCTGCGCCAGCTGGCGCGCAATCACCGGCAGCTCCCACGCGCCGGGCACGCGCACCACGTCGATGGCAGCCTCGGCGACGCCGTTGGCGAGCAAGGTCGCGCGCGCCGATTCCACCAGCGCATCGACGATGCGCGGGTTCCAACGGCTGGCAAGGATCGCGAAACGCGCGTCGGGATGGACGCGCAGGTCGCCTTCGTGATGCGGCATGGGCTTGGGCGGGTGCGTGGGCTGGGCAGTTTACCGCGCCGGCAGCACCACGTATTCCACCACTTCCAGCCCGAACCCGGCCAGCCCGACCTGCCGGCGCGGCGTGCCGAGCACGCGCAGGTGGCGCACGCCCAGCGCGGCCAGGATCTGCGAGCCGGCGCCGTTGCGCCGCCACTGCGCCAGCGCCCCGGCCTTGCTGGCGGGGGGCGCCGGCTGTTCGCGGATGCGCGCCAGGGTGGCCTCGGCGTCGGGCGCATCGCCCAGCAGCACCAGCACGCCGCGGCCGTCGGCGGCGATCATCGCCAGCACGTCGCCCACCAGCGGACCGAAGTCGGCGCGCCGCCAGTGCAGTGCGTCGGCCAGCGGGTTCTGCTGCTGCACCCGCACCAGCACCGGTTCGTCCCCGGCCACCTCGCCACGCACCAGCGCATAGTGCAGGCCGCGGGTGAGGCGGTCGCGCCAGGTATGCAGCTGGAAGCGACCGTGGTCGGTGTCGATCTCGCGGCTGTCGATGCACTCGACGGTGTGTTCGGTATCCAGCCGGTAGCGGATCAGATCCTCGATCGAGCCGATCTTCAGCCCGTGCTCGCGGGCGAACGCCTCCAGCTGCGGGCGGCGCGCCATGCTGCCGTCGGGGTTGAGGATCTCCACCAGCACGCCGGCCGGCTCGAAGCCCGCCAGCAGCGCCAGGTCGGCGGCCGCCTCGGTGTGGCCGGCGCGGTTGAGCACGCCGCCGGGCTGCGCCATCAGCGGGAAGATATGGCCCGGCTGGCTGAGGTCGGACGGCTTGGCGTCGGGGCGCACGGCGGTGCGCACCGTATGCGCGCGATCGTAGGCGCTGATGCCGGTGGTGACGCCTTCGGCCGCCTCGATGCTGACGGTGAAGTTGGTGTGGTGCTGCGAGGTGTTGTCGCGCACCATCGGGTTCAGGCCCAGCTGCGCGCAGCGCTCGCGGGTCAACGACAGGCAGACCAGCCCACGCGCGTGGGTCACCATGAAGTTGATGTCCGACGGCTTGACCAGTTCGGCGGCCATGATCAGGTCGCCTTCGTTCTCGCGGTCCTCGTCGTCGACCACCACCACCATGCGCCCGGCGCGCAGTTCTTCCAGCAGTTCCGGGATGCTTGCAAAGCTCATGTCCAGTCCTTCGTTGCCTGCAGGCGCTCTGCATAGCGCGCCAGCAGGTCCACTTCGATGTTGACCGCGTCGCCGACCTGCAGCGCGCGGAAGGCGGTGTGTTCCACCGTGTGCGGGATCAGCGCGACCTCGAAACCGGTGTCGTCGGCGGCGTTCACGGTCAGGCTGACGCCGTCCACGCAGACCGAACCCTTGTGGGCGATGTAGCGCAGCAGCGGCCGCGGCGCCGAAAACCGCCAACGCACCGCACGCGCGTCGTCCCAGCGCCGCTCGGCGCTGGCCAGCCCGTCCACGTGGCCGCTGACCAGATGGCCGCCGAGTCGGTCGGTGGGCAGCATGGCGCGCTCTAGGTTCACCGGCGCGCCGATGGCCAGCCGGCCCAGCGTGGTCAGTGCCAGCGTTTCGTTGGAGGCATCGACGGCGAAGCTTGTCGCGTCGAATTCGACCACGGTGAGGCAGCAGCCGTTGACCGCGATGCTTTCGCCCAGCTGCACGCCGTCAAACGGCAGGGTGCCGGCGTCGATCACCAGGCGGGCATCGCCGCCGCGGGTTTCGCGCGATTCCAGCCGGCCGACGCCGGCGATCAGTCCCGTGAACATGTCAGTGCGGTTTCCTGAAGGCGTGCACGAACAGCGGCCAGCGCAGCGCGAGCGCGCCGGCATCGCCCCACGCATTGGCGAATTCCGCAGCCAGGGCGGCCACCGCATCGCGGCCGGTCGCCTCGCGATGGCGCTTGGCAGCCGAATAGCTGGCGAAGTAGGCGAGCAGGCGCGGCAGCGGCCACTGCGCGGTCAGCGCGAAGGCCGGCGCGTCGATGCGCGGGAACGGCCAGGCGTAGCCGGCGTAGGCGGCGTCGACGTCGCCGCGCTCGGTCGGCCAGTGCGGGCGGATCGCCTCCTGCAGCGCGGCATTGACCGCTTCGATCGATGTCGGCACCTGGATGTCCTGGTACCCCCAGACCACCAGCACGCCACCCGGCTTCAGCACCCGCGCGACCTCGGCGAAATACGCGCGACGGTCGAACCAGTGCAGCGCCTGCGCCACGCAGGCGGCATCGGCGCTGGCATCCGGCAGGCCGCAGGTTTCGGCAGGCTCGACGCGGAAGTCGGCATTCGCGATTGCCGGTGCCTGCGCGATCTGCGCCGCGCTGGGATCGGTGGCGTTTACGCGCCCGAAGCGCGCGGCGAGGTCCCGCGTGGCCTGGCCGCTGCCGCAGCCGGCTTCCCAGCACAGCCCGGGCGACGGGGCGACGCCGACGATCCAGTCGAACAGCGCCGACGGATACTCGGGCCGGGCGGCGGCGTAGTCGCCGGCAACCGCCGAGAAATGATCCTTGAACACGTTCACGCCGACTCCGGGCGCAGCAGCAGGCGGAAGTCCTCGCCCACCACGGTGCTTTCGATGCGCCGCATCTTCAGCCGCTGCGCCATCGCGTCGATGTGCAGGCCGTCGAACAGCGGGCGTGCGCGCGGGCCCAGCAGCACCGGCGCCACGTACAGCAGCAGTTCGTCGACCAGCCCGGCATCGAGGAAGGCGCCGGCCAGGGTGGCGCCGGCCTCCAGCTGCACCTCATTGATCCCGCGGCCCGCCAACAGGCGCAGCACCGCATCGAGGTCGAAGCGGGTGCCCTGCACCGGCACCGCCACGCGATCGATCTCCAACCCGCGCGGCAGCCGGGCATCCGGCGCGTGGATGTACAGGGTGGGCGCATCGCCTTCACGCACGCGGCCGCGCGCCACGGTGGCCAGGCCGGGGTCCAGCACCACCCGCAGCGGCGGCAGGAAGTCGCTGCCATCCTCCAGACGCACGGTGAGCTGCGGGTCGTCGGCCAGCACGGTGCCGGCACCGGTCAGCAGCGCGCCGCTGCGCGCACGCCAGCGCTGCACGTCGTGGCGCGAAGCCTCGCCGCTGATCCACTTGGAATCGCCGGAGGCCATCGCGGTGCGGCCGTCCAGGCTGGTCGCCAGCTTGACCCGCAGCCACGGGCGCCCGCGCTCGACACGGGCCAGGAAGCCGCGGTTGAGCTCGCGCGCCTGCGCTTCCATCAAGCCGTGTTCGACCACGATCCCGGCCGCCTGCAGGCGTTCGAAACCGGCGCCGTCCACCGACGGGAACGGATCGCGCATGGCCGCGACCACCCGCGCCACCCCGGCCGCCACCAGCGCCTCAGCGCACGGCGGCGTGCTGCCATGGTGCGCGCACGGCTCCAGGCTGACGTAGGCGGTGGCGCCGCGCGCCCGGTCGCCGGCGGCCTCCAGCGCGAACACCTCCGCATGCGGCCCGCCCTTGCGCTGGTGCCAGCCCTCGCCGACCACCTCGCCATCGCGGGCGATGACGCAGCCCACCATGGGGTTGGGACGCGCCGTGTACGCACCGCGCTCGGCCAGGCGCAACGCGCGCGCCATCAGCGCGTGGTCGGTGGCGGAAAACGAGAAGGGGGTCGGAGTCACTTTTCCTTGTCCTTGCCCGGCTTGGCAGTAGGGCGGGGGAAAAGTGGCTCTGACCCCTTTTTCTCCTCCAGCAGCGGCAACTGGCCCTCGCCGGGGAGATCGCGCTCCAGCCGATCCAGTTCCTCGCGGAAATCGGCCACGTCCTCGAAGCTGCGATAGACCGAGGCGAAGCGCACGTAGCCGACGTGATCGAGCTTGCGCAGCTCGGCCATCACGAATTCACCGACGCGGCGCGCCGGGATCTCGCGCTCGGCCGCCATCCGCAGCTGGTGCACGACCGCCCGCACCGCGGCCTCGATCTGCTCCTCGGAAACCGGCCGCTTCTGCAGCGCTCGGTCGAAGCTGGTGCGCAGCTTGCGCGCATCGAAGGCTTCGCGGCGGCCATCGGACTTGACGATGGCGGGCAGCTTCAGCTCGATGGTCTCGAGGGTGGAGAAACGCTCGCCGCAGGCCTCGCAGACGCGCCGGCGGCGGATCGTGGCGCCGTCCTCCGACACCCGCGAATCGATCACGCGGGTGTCGCTGTGCTGGCAGAAAGGGCAATGCATGGATCGAAGACGCGACCGCGCGGGCCTGTCCCTGCCCTCAGCCGTAGACCGGGAACTGCTTGCACTGCTTCTCGACGTTCGCGCGCACGCCGGCGATCACGTTCTCGTCGTTCGGGTTGTCCAGCACGTCGCAGATCCACTCGGCCAGCGCCACGCAGTCGGCTTCCTTGTAGCCGCGGGTGGTGACCGCCGGGGTGCCGATGCGCAGGCCGGAGGTGACGAAGGGCTTGCGGGGGTCGTTCGGCACCGAGTTCTTGTTGACGGTGATGTGGGCCTTGCCCAGCGCCTCCTCGGCCTGCTTGCCGGAGACGTCCTTGCCGATCATGTCGACCAGCATCAGGTGGTTCTGGGTGCCGCCGGAAACGATCTTGTAGCCGCGGGCGATGATCACCTTCGCCATCGCCTGCGCGTTCTTCACGACCTGCTGCTGGTAGTCCCTGAAGGCCGGCTCCAGCGCTTCCTTGAACGCCACCGCCTTGGCGGCGATCACGTGCATCAGCGGGCCGCCCTGGATGCCGGGGAACACGATCGACTGCAGCTTCTTCTCGATCTCCTCGGCCTGCTCGCCCATCGCGGCGCGGCTGGCGACGATGATGCCGCCACGCGGGCCGCGCAGGGTCTTGTGGGTGGTGGAGGTGACCACGTGCGCGTGCGGCAGCGGGCTGGGGTACACGCCGGCGGCAATCAGGCCGGCCACGTGCGCCATGTCCACGAACAGGTAGGCACCGACCTTGTCGGCGATGGCGCGGAAGCGCGCCCAGTCGACGACCTGCGAGTAGGCGGAGAAGCCGGCGACGACCATCTTCGGCTTGTGCTCCAGCGCCAGTCGCTCGACTTCGTCGTAGTCGATCAGGCCTTGGTCGTTGACGCCGTACTGGATGGCGTTGAGCAGCTTGCCGGAGATGTTGACCTTGGCGCCATGGGTCAGGTGGCCGCCGTGCGCCAGTGACATGCCGAGGATGGTGTCGCCGGGCTGCAGCAGCGCGAAGTACACCGCCTGGTTGGCCTGCGAGCCGGAGTGCGGCTGCACGTTGGCGTAGTCGGCGCCGAACAGCTGCTTCAGGCGCTCGATGGCCAGGTTCTCGGCCACGTCCACGTATTCGCAGCCACCGTAGTAGCGCTTGCCCGGGTAGCCTTCGGCGTACTTGTTGGTCATCTGGCTGCCCTGCGCTTCCATCACCCGCGGGCTGGCGTAGTTCTCGGAGGCGATCAGCTCGACATGGTCTTCCTGGCGGCGGTCCTCGGCGGCGATGGCCTTGGCCAGTTCGGGGTCGAAAGCGGCAAGCGTGTCGGCGCGGGAGAACATGGGGGCGAGCTCCGGGAAGGGGGACGTGGGGAAGCTGAATTCTAGCCCGTTTCGCGCCCGTTCCCGGCCATTTCCCCGCCGCAACTGTCCGTTCCAGCTATAATTTCCGCATCCCGAAATCCCTTCGCGGCCCTGCCCGGTGTAGGCCGCCGCCGTACGCCCGGAGCGCGCATGTCCTCGCAATACATCTACACCATGAACCGCGTGTCCAAGGTGGTTCCGCCCAAGCGGCAGATCATCAAGGACATCTCGCTGAGCTTCTTCCCCGGCGCCAAGATCGGCCTGCTGGGCCTGAACGGCGCCGGCAAGTCCACCGTGCTGCGGATCATGGCCGGGGTGGACAAGGATTTCGAAGGCGAGGCCCGCCCGCAGCCCGGCATCAAGGTCGGCTACCTGGCGCAGGAGCCGGAGTTGAACCCGGAACACACCGTCCGCCAGGCGGTCGAGGAAGGCGTGGGCGAGGTGCTGCAGGCGCAGGCACGGCTGGACGAGGTCTATGCCGCCTACGCCGAGGAAGGCGCCGACTTCGACGCGCTGGCCAAGGAGCAGGAACGCCTGGAGGCGATCCTCGCCGCCGGCGACGCGCACACCCTGGAGAACCAACTGGAAGTAGCCGCCGACGCGCTGCGCCTGCCGCCGTGGGACGCCGTTATCGGCAAGCTGTCCGGCGGCGAGAAGCGCCGCGTTGCGCTGTGCCGCCTGCTGCTGCAGAAGCCCGACATGCTGCTGCTCGACGAACCCACCAACCACCTCGACGCCGAATCGGTCGAATGGCTGGAGCAGTTCCTCGCCCGCTACACCGGCACCGTGGTGGCGGTCACCCACGACCGCTACTTCCTCGACAACGCCGCCGAATGGATCCTCGAGCTGGACCGCGGCCGCGGCATCCCGTGGAAGGGCAACTACACCGACTGGCTGGTGCAGAAGGACGAGCGCCTGAAGCAGGAAGAGAACCAGGAGAAGTCGCGCCAGAAGGCCATCCAGAAGGAACTGGAGTGGGCGCGCAGCAACGCCAAGGGCGGCCGCTCCAAGGGCAAGGCGCGCCTGGCGCGGATCGAGGAACTGCAGTCGGTCGACTACCAGAAGCGCCAGGAGACCAACGAGATCTTCATTCCGCCGGGCGAGCGCCTGGGCCAGAAGGTGATCGAGTTCAAGAACGTGTCGAAGAAGTTCGGCGACCGCCTGCTGATCGACAACCTCAGCTTCCAGGTGCCGCCGGGCGCCATCGTCGGCATCATCGGCCCCAACGGCGCCGGCAAGTCGACGCTGTTCAAGATGATCACCGGGCAGGAGAAGCCGGATTCGGGCCAGATCGACATCGGCCCGACCGTGCAGCTTGCCTACGTGGACCAGAGCCGCGGCGCGCTGGAAGGCAACCACACGGTGTTCCAGGAAGTCTCCGGCGGCCTCGACATCCTCAACATCAACGGCATCGAGATCCAGTCGCGCGCCTACATCGGCCGCTTCAACTTCAAGGGCCAGGACCAGCAGAAGCTGGTCGGCTCGCTGTCCGGCGGCGAGCGCGGCCGCCTGCACATGGCCAAGACCCTGCTGCAGGGCGGGAACGTGCTGCTGCTCGACGAACCATCCAACGACCTCGACATCGAGACCCTGCGCGCGCTCGAAGACGCGCTGCTGGAGTTCCCCGGCAACACCTTCGTGATCAGCCATGACCGCTGGTTCCTGGACCGCATCGCCACCCACATCCTCGCCTTCGAGGGCGACTCGCACGTGGAGTTCTTCCAGGGCAACTACCGCGAGTACGAGGAAGACAAGAAGCGCCGCCTGGGCGACGACGCCGGCCCGAAGCGGCTGCGGTTCAAGGCGCTGAAGTAACGGCCCGGACGCCCACGGCAACGTGGGCGTCCCTGCATGCAGGAGGAGGACACCATGGGCTTCATCGACAAACTGCGCGCCCGCTGGCGCGACGCCGACACCCTGCTCTGCGTCGGCCTCGATCCCGATCCGGCGAAGTTCCCAGACCGCTTCGTCGACGATCCGGACGCGCTGTTCGCCTTCTGCCGCGACATCGCCGATGCCACCGCGGAGTACGCCTGCGCGTTCAAGCCACAGATCGCCTACTTCGCCGCCCACAACGACGGCGAGGCGCAGCTGCAGCGACTGATCGCCCACCTCAACGGCGCGCACCCGGACGTGCCGGTGATCCTCGACGCCAAGCGCGGCGATATCGGCAGCACCGCGCAGCAGTACGCCTGCGAAGCGTTCGAGCGTTTCGGTGCGGATGCGGTGACGCTGAACCCGTACATGGGGCGCGACTCCGCCGATCCGTTCCTGCAGTACAACGACCGCGGCTGCGTGTTCCTCTGCCACACCTCCAACCCCGGCGCGCGCGACTTCCAGGAGCTGCTGGTGGACGGCGCGCCGCTGTACCAGCACATCGCCCGCGCCATCGCCGGTGAGTGGAACGGCGATGGCAACTGCGCGCTGGTGGTGGGTGCGACCTTCCCGGAAGAGCTCGCCGTGATCCGCGGGATCGTAGGCGACATGCCGCTGCTGATCCCCGGCGTGGGCGCGCAGGGCGGCGACGTCGAGGCGGTGGTGCGCAACGGCAGGACCGCGGACGGTACCGGGCTGATGATCAACTCCTCGCGCGGCATCCTGTATGCCTCGCGCGGTGAAGGCTATGCCGAAGCGGCGGCCGATGCGGCAAGGTCGCTGCGCGACGAGATCAACCGCTACCGCTGACCGCTATCGCGCCAGCGGCATGAAAGCGGGCGCGATCAGCGGCGCAGCGCCGCGCGCAGGGCCGCCAGCGGGAAGCGCCCCCAGATCATCGCGAACACCGCAGCGCGGGTGAGGCGCCCGCGCCGGGTGGCCTCGAACCTGCGGAAGTACCGCCACAGGCCGCGGTGCTTGTGCCATTCGACGAACAGCGGCCGCGCGCGCGACGATACCCCGCGCACGTGCAGGACCTCGACCTCGTTGGCGATGGCGACCACGCCACCGGACTGGCGGGCGCGGCGGCACAGGTCCAGGTCTTCGGCGTGCAGGCGATAGCCCTCGTCGAAGCCGCCGATGCGCGCGAACAGCGCCCGCGGCAGCAGCATCAGCGCTCCCGATATCGCATCCACCTGCTGCAGCGGCCTGGCCGGATCCCGCTGGATGGACAGTTCGCGGGCGCCGCGGGAACGCAGCATCGCGGCGAAGTCCGGATCGCGCCGGCGCGCGGCAGCATCCAGCGCGCCGTCCTCGCCGCGCAGCACGCCGCCCACCAGCGCATCGCCCAGGGTGAGGGCGGCACCACGCAACCGTGCCAGCGTGTCCGCTTCGATGAAACAGTCGGGATTGACGAAGGCCAGCCACGGCGCGGTGCTGGCCGCCGCACCCTGGTTGCAGGCCACCGCGAAGCCGGGGTTGTCCGGGTTGGCGATGAAGCGCAGGCGCGGATCGGCCAGCGCGTGGCGCTGCACGAGGTCGATGCTTGCATCTCGCGAGGCATTGTCGACGACCCGGATCTCCTCCACGTCCTGCGCCGCGCGCAGCCGCGACAGGCACTCGTCCAGGGTCTCCTCGCTGTCGTAGGCGACCACGACGACGGCGATGCCGGCATCGCTCACGACGCCCCCGCGAACAGGTCGGCCTGCGGCGGCAGGCGCGCCAGATGCGCGAGTTCCTCGCCCAACCGGGCCCGCAACGCGCGCTGCGGGTCGTCCATCAGGCAGTGTGCGATGCGTGCGTGCCAGGCTGGCCAGCGCGCGCACAGTGCGTCCATGTCGCCCTCGCGCGGCGCGCCTTCGGCGGCGCGCAGGACGAAGGCGGTTTCGCACAGCACGTTGCGCCCGCCCAGTCCGGCCATGCGCAGGCTCAGGTCGATCAAGGCCGCATACCAGGAACGATAGCTGGCGGCGTCCAGCCCGCCTGCCTGCACGCGGGCGCGGCCGCGCAGCAGCACCGCATGGCCCACCGCGGCCGGCAGATCGGGATGCATCGGCGGCAGCAGCGCGCAGGCCTGGGCCAGCAGCGACGGCGGGTATTCCAGTGCGGTGATCTCTCCGATCCGCGGCCACGCGGCCGCCTCGCCGGCATTGCTCCACGGCGTGGCGCTGGCGATCGCCGGATCGCGCGCCAGGCACTCGGCCAGCCGCTCCAGCCAGCCCGGTACCGGCGCCGCGTCGCTGGCCAGCACCGCCACGTCGGCGTCTGCGCAGGCGCGCAGCGCCTCGTCCATGTGCGCGGCCTCGCCCAGCGGCGCGGCGCGGCGGGTATGCGCGGCCTGCAGGCGGGTGCGCGCCAGCCAGCCTTCGATGAGGGCGACGCCGCGCGGCCCGGCCTGGGCGTTGTCCGCCAGCCACACCCGCGTGCCCGCAGGCGTGCCGGCATCGAGTGCCGCCAGGCAGGCGTCGAGTGCGTCCTCGTCGGTGCCCACCGGCACCAGCACGATCGGCAGGGCGGGATCGCTGCGGCTCACTTCTTCGGCTTGTAGATCGGTTCCAGCGCGCGGAAGCGGCTGCCGTATTCGTCGGTCAGCGCGCGCGCTTCCTGCGGGCTGCGCACCACCGTGGGCGTGATCAACACCACCAGTTCGTCGCGGTTCTTGCTCTTGCCCTGCGTGCCGAACAGGCCACCCAGCACCGGGATGCGGCTGAGCCCCGGCACGCCGCTGGAGTTGCTCCCGCTGCCTTCGCTGATCAGGCCGGCCAGCACCACGGTTTCGCCGCTGGTCGCCACCGCGCTGGTGGTGACCTTGCTGGTGTCGATGCGGACGTTGCCGAACTTGTCGGCGATCCCGGTGGGCTTGCTGACTTCCTGCACGATGTCGAGGAAGACCATGCCGTCGCGGCTGATGCGCGGGCGCACCTTCAGGATGATGCCGGTGTCGAGGTACTGCACCTGGCTGTAGGTGCCTGTGTCGCCGCCGGTCTGCGGATTGAAGCTGACCGAGGCCACCGGGATCTTCTGGCCGACGTTGAGCACCGCCTCGCGGTTGTTCTGCGCCATCACCGACGGCGACGACAGGGTGCGCACGTCGGTGACGTTGTCCAGCGCCTGCACGATGGCCGCGGCGCTGCTGCCGAGGAAGGTCCAGCTGAGCAGGTTGCCCGCGCCGCTGGGCAGCGCGCTGACGCTGCCGGCATGCGTGCCCCAGCTGTTGCGGCCGGTGGGAAACGGCAGCCCCTTGTCCGCCACCGCCTGGTCGAAGAACCAGCTCACCCCGTATTGCAGCTCGCCCTTCAGCGCCACGCTCAGCACCTGCGCCTCGATGTGCACCTGCATCGGCATCACGTCCAGGCGTTCGATCACCTGGCGGATCGACTTCCACTGCGCCGGGCTGGCGCGGACCAGCAGCGAATTGGTGTCCTCCACCGCCGACACGCCCACTTCGCTGCCGTCGATCTTCAGGGTCACCCGGCCATTGCCGCTGCCGGCCTGCGGCAGGCTGGCGCCTTCACCGAGACCGCCAGCCTCGCCGCCCGTGCGGCCACCGGCGTCGTCTCCCCGATCGTGCAGCTCGCCGGCCTGCAGCCCCGGCATCAGCGCGGGCTCGCCGCGGCCACCGGCCGCGGAACCGCCGAACACCTCGCCCAGCCGGTCGGCCAGATCGCGCGCCTTGATGTACTTCAGCTCGTAGGCGAACAGCCTGCCGTCGCCGCTGCCGCCTTCGATGCGATCGATCCACTGGCGGATCTCATCGAGGTGGGCGGGCTGGGCGGTGATCACCATCACCGCGTTGGTGGATTCCAGCGGCATGAAGCGGAACATGCCGGCGACGGGGGTGTTGGCCTGCGCGCCGAACACCCGCTCCAGGTCCTGCACCACGTCGCTGGCGCGGCCGGACTGCAGCGGGAACACACCCACCGACATGCTCGCCATCCAGTCGACGTCGAACACCTGGATGGTGCGCAGGTAGTTTTCCAGCTCGGCGCGGGTGCCGGCGACCGTGATCAGGTTGCGCGCACCGTCGATGCTGACGATGGAGCCCTGCCGCGCGTATGGCTTGAGGATCTTTTCCATCTCCAGCGCGGAGACGTGGCGCAACGGCACCACCCGCGATTCGAAGCCGCGCGCCAGCGCCGGCGAACCGGTGCGCGGCACCACCCCGCTCTGCAGCGCCTGATCGGCCGGGACGATGTTGTAGCGGCCGTCGCTGTAGACCATGCGCGCGCCGTTCTGCACCAGCACCTGGTCCAGCAGGCCCAGCGCGCCGGCCGCGCCGACCGGCTTCTGGGTGGCGACGGTGACGGTGCCCTGCACGCCGGGCGCGATGCTGTAGCTCTGGCCGAGCATGTCGCCGAGGATGGCCTTGACCACCGCATGCAGCGATTCGCCTTCGAAGTTGAAGCTGGCCTCGCCGCTGCTGGCCAGCGATGGCGGCGGCGCACTGGCCACGGCCTGGTTGATCGGCGCGCTGCTGGCGCGGCGGATCACCGGCTGCGGCGCATCGCCGCCCAACTCCTGCAGCACCTCGCGGCGGATGTCGGCGCCGGGGGCGGCATCGGCCTGCTGGCCGGCCGCTTGCGCGGCCCGGTGCATCTGCGGCTGCGGCGCACTGGCGCAACCGGCCAGCACCCCCGCCAGCGCGGCGACCAGCAAGGGGCGCAGGGGCACGCGGAGAAACGTTCGGTTCATGGGCTGCTTTGCCTTCGTCATCGTGTCGGTCCGGACAGCGGGCGCGGACGCCCGCCGCCGTCGCCGGCGTCCTGGTTCTGTTGCCGCATCTGCGCACGCCGCGCCTCGATGCGCCGGCGAATATCCTCGATCCTGCGGGCCTCGTCGGGTGCGGCATTGCCGACATCGCGCACGCCTTCCTGCGGCGGGGGCGGCACCATCGATGGCACGGGCGTCCCTGCGCGCGACCCCGGCTCGCCGGCCACGCCGAAGCTGCGCAGCTCCAAGGACACCTGCCCGCCCGGGCCTTCGAACAGCGCCTCGCGCGGCCGCACTTCCAGCAGCCGCCAGTCGGCCGCGCCTTCCGGGGCCGTGCCTTCGCGCACGCGCTGCGAATCGCCGCCGCCGCCAGGCTGCAGGATCGCCAGCCGCACCTGCGGGCTGATCAGCACCCCGGTGAGGACGAAATCCAGCGCTGCACCACTTCCCTCGCCCTCGCCCTGGGCGACGGCAAGGAATGCGCGCGGCCGCCGATCCTGGGTGAACAGCGGGCGCGAAGCGGCCTCGGCGTACTGCCCCAGCGGGCCGAGGCGCTCGCCGACGGCCGCGGGGGGCGCCGGCAGCGCCCCAAGGGCCACCGCCTGCGCCGGCTCGATCCGGGTGCCCATGCCCAGCGCCGCCGCCAGCCAAAGCAGCAGCGCCCAGACACAGGCCGCGGCCAGCAGCCAGGTGGACGCACCCGCGCGACCGAGGCTCTGCCCGATCCCGTGTCCGCCGCTCATGGACGTGCCCCCGCGGCCGGACGCAGGTAGCCGTACAGGTTGAAACCGACGTCCAGCCCGCCTTCCTGCGGCTGCGCTGCGCCGGGGACGGCGAAATACCGCTGCGCGGTGATCCCCAGCGCGTCCACGAACAGCCATGGCCGCGCCGACTCCAGCGCATGCAGCACCGCCAGCGTCTCGGCGTTGCCGCAGCGCAGCCGCACCTGCACGGTGACGCGGCGGTAGCGACCGCCGCCGACGTCGTCGCCCAGCGGCGTGCGGTTGACGATGGCGCAGCCGCGCCCACCCGCACTGGCATCCGCCACCACCCGCTCCAGATGCTGGATGAGCGCGGCCGCGGCGAGCTCGGCGGTGGGTTCGGCGAGGAAGCCGGAACCGCCATCCTGCGCCTCCGGGGTGGCCAGCGCCTGCTCGATCTGCGGCCGCTGCGCCAGCAGGCCGCGCAGTCGCGCGTCGCGCTCGCGCAACTCGGCGATGCGGGCATCGGCGGCGCGCATCGGCACCGTGAACAGCGGGTGCACCAGCGCCAGGTAGACGAGCCCCAGCACCGCCAGCAGCAGCGCCAGCGCCAGCCATCGATCGCGGTCGGCGCGGATCACCGCCTGCCTCCGGTCGCCGTGTCCGCCGCCGTTGGCGAGGCAGTGGTTGCCAGCTTCGCCACCAGGGTGAAGCGGTCCACCCGCAACCGCGGATCCTGCTGCAGGGCACCGCTCAGCGCAGGCGCGCTCCACTGCGGCGCGCCTTCCAGTTTCCCGACCAGGGCGGCGGCCTGGTTGGACAGTCCGATGAGGGTCAGCTGGTCACCTTCGACCGACACCTTTTCCAGCCAGGTGCCCTCGGGCAACCGCTGCGCCAGCGCATCCAGCAGCTCCACCGACGACGGCCGCGCCGCGCGTTGCGCGCGCAGGTAGGCGGCGCCTTCGCGCCCGTCCAGCAGCTGCTGGCGCTGCGCGGACAGCGCGCGCGCGCCGGCTTCGCGACTGGCCATTTCCTTTTGCAGCGTATCCGCCGCGGCTCGGCGGTTGTCGAGCAGCTGGCCCATGCCCAGCACCATTGCCAGCAGCGCGGCCAACGCCAGCAAGCCGTTCCAGCGCCGCCACGGATCGCGCAGCACATGCCGCTGCCCGGGAGGCAGCAGGTTGACGCCGAGCGGCCGGCCAACGGCATCGGCAAGGTCCACGCCGGCCAGACGCTCCGCCTGCCCGCCCAGACCGGCGGTCGCCGCGGCCAGTTGCGGTCGCGGCACCACCACCAGTTCGACCTGCAGCTGGCCGTCGTCACGCAACGCCAGGATGCGGCCGTCGAACAGCACGTCGGCGGCAGCGAACGGCGTCTGCCGTTCGATCTCGAACGCCAGCACGTCGCGCAGCCGATCCCGCGCAGCACCCGGCAGCAGCAGGCCGCGACGCAGGCCGCAGGTGGCCGGCAACAGCAGCCAGCGTGGCATGCCGACGGCGCGCTCGCGCAGTAGCCCGGCCAGCGGATCCGCTGCGGTGGAAAGCGGCAGCGGCAGGCTGGCAAGCGGGTGCACGGCGTCCGCCTGCTGCAGGTCGAGTCGCAGCTCTCCGGCTTCGGGGCGCAGCAGCAGCCGATCCTCGCCCGCAGCCAGTGCCCGTCGCAGGCGCACCGGCAGCCAGGCCATCAGGCCGGCCCGCCACCACGACAGGAAGCCGCGCAGGCCCGGACCGGGCCACGGCCAGCGCAAGGTGGCGGCGCTCACTTCACGGTTCCCCCGCGGCCCAATGCAGTGTCGTGTACGTCGAACCCGGCAAACCGCTGCTCCCCATCCGCAAGACCACCGACCATCGCGCACTGCGCCCATCGGCAAGCCGGGCGCGGCTCTCAATACTATACGTGCCGCTGCCCGGCGCCGGGGGCGCGGCCGGATCCACCGGCGCTGCCTGCGCAGGCAGCCCCAGCGCCCTGCGCACCACCGCATCGGCCAGGCCGGCATCGGGCAGCGCCTGGCCGCCGTGCACGGTCAGGTGCGGCGCCGCGGCGGCCTGCAGCGCCGGCGGCATGCCCAGCACCTGCGCCAGCTCGGACACCGTGTCGAAGGGTGCGTCCTTGGCCCCGCCGACCAGACCCGCCGCGGCGTAATCGGCATCCTCGGCGCCGCCGGCAGGCTGGCCGAGGCTGTCGGCATCGCGCCAGTCGATCACCGCGGCAGCGAGCCTGGTCGCCACGGCGCGCGGCTCGCCCAGCGCTTCGAAAAATGCCTGCAGGAGTTCGAACGACGCGGCGTTGAGATCGATCCTGGCGGCCTCGTCGCGCACCGCGACGTCAACCGCGATGCCATCCAGCACGAGGCGGTAGCTGCGTCCGTCAGCCGCCCAGCGCCGCGCCGGGTCCGGATCGAGCAGGCGCGCCGCGGCGTATTCGATCCCGGCGCGCGCGGCTTCCCGCGCCACCAGCGCGCGCGCCGCGCCGTTGCCCTGCAGCGACTCCACCCGCGCCGACAGCGCGTAGCCGGCCACCAGCCCGCTCAACAGCAGCACCAGCCACAGCACCAGCAGCAGCGCCGCGCCGCGCGCCGCCCTCATCGCCGCCCTTCCATGCCGGCGCCCGCCAGCGGCAGCGCCACCACCATGTCCGGCCAGGCGCCACGGGCATCGCGGATGCGCACCCGCACCTGCATCGGCAACGCCTGCGGCGTGGTCCAGGCGCGTTCCCACGGTCCCACCCGACCGTCGGCAGCCAGCGCACGATAGGCGAATTCGACATCGGCCAGCCCGTCAGCCAGCGGTTCCGGCGGCCGCGAGGCCGGCAGCGCGACGCCTGCGCGCAGCAGCTGGAAGCCGACCTCCAGCCGCTGCGCCTGGCCGGCAGCGCGCGCCTGCAGTGCGTGCAGCTGCGGCCCGCCCCGGCCCAGATAGGCGGGCTGCTCGGCGACGAAACGCATGGAGTGTGCATCACCTGCGAAGCGCAGGGCCTGGCCGCTGCCGGCATCGAAACCAAAGGCGATGGCCTGGGCGCCGCCGATCCGCTGCCGCAGGAACTGGGAGACCACGCGGATGCGCTCGTTCCGCTCCGCCATTGCTTCGCCGCGCGCCACCGTGGCGCCGGCCGCGCGCAGGATCCCGAATCCCAGCGCCAGCGCCGCCGCCAGCAGCGAGGTGGCCAGCAACACTTCCATCAGGGTGAAGCCGGCCGCTTGCCGCCTCATGGACGCATGCCCTCCGCCGGCGGCAGCACCAGCCGCAGCGAGTTCACCTGCAGCTGCTGCTGTGACCCGCCGTCGCCCCAACGCACGTCCAGCCGCAAATGCAGCAGGCGCGCGGCGAACGGGTCGACCGGCGCGCCACGCGCCTGCGGGTCCTGCCATGGCGTCACCGCCAGCTGCCAGCGATAGCGTCCTTCCTCGAACGTGCCAGCGCGTTGCCCCGGCTGCAGCAGCGCGTCGCTGCGCTCGGCCAGCAGCGACTGCGCATGCAGCGCCGCCTGCCCGGCGTCGCCGGCCTGGCGCAGCTGGCGGCTGGCGCCGGACAGCGTGCCCAGCAGCAGGGTCAGGCCCAGCGCCAGCAGCGCGAACGCGACCACGATTTCGATCAGGGTGAAGCCGCGTTGCCGCCGCATGGCCGGCACACGCGTACCGCTGCATCGCCGCGCGCTCATCGCGTGGCCCCGATCCGGCGCACCCGCACCTCGCCGGTCAGCCACGCAACGTCGACATCCCAGCCGCCGCCATTGGCCGCCATCCGCACCCGCCCGCCGCTGGCGGCACCATCGGGGAAGAAGCGCACCGCGCCTTCGCCGGGCACGGGCTGCAGGTCGCGCGCGCCGGTGAAGACCAGCTCGCCGGTGTCGGGCAGGCGGCCGTGGCGGCCCTTCGGGGCACGCCATGCACGGGCGGCCGGGTCGATCACGAATTCCTGAGGGACGCCGCTGGCGATCGCCAGCGCGCGGGTGAAGCGCATTTGCGCGGCAACCTCCTTCGCCGCCGAATGCAGGCGCGCACCGCGCAGGCCATCGCCGAACGCGGCCATGGCCAGGACGCTGGCGGCGGCGACCAGCGCCATCACCACCAGCATCTCCAGCAGGGTGAAACCCGCCGACCGGCCGCGCACGGTCCTGTTCCGCCCGCTTCCGGCTTATTCGTAACGGATGTCGGCGTTCACGCTGTCGCCGCCGGGCTGGCCGTCCGCGCCCAGGCTGACCAGGTCGAACGCCCGCCCTTCACCCGGCAGTTTGTACTGCACCGGATGCATCCACGGATCCTTCAGGTCGGCCGGCTTGGCGTAAGGACCCAGCCAGCCGGCGGCGCCCGGCGAAGTGACCAGCGCATCGAGGGTCGGCGGCAACGCACCCGTATCCATCTGGAACTGCTGCACCTTCTCGGCCAGCGTCTGCAGCTGCGCCTGCGCCAGCTTGACCTTGGCGCGGTCGCCGCCACCGAGGATGCGCGAGGCGGCAAAGGCGACGATGCCGCCGATCAGCACCACCACCACGATGATCTCGATCAGCGAGAAGCCGCCCTGCGCGGCCCTGGGGATCGGACGGAAATTGCGACGTTCACGCATTGCACTGCCCCGGCTTGGGTTGGAGTTCGGATTTGGGAAGGATGGCTGGCGCACTCATCCCACCACGTTGGTCAGGTCGTAGATCGGCGCCAGCACCGACAGGATCACCACGCCCACCACCGCCGCCAGTACCAGCGTCACCACCGGCACCAGCGCCGCCAGCAGCCGGTCCATCGCCGCCTGCGTTTCCTGGTCGAAGGTATCCGCGGTCTTCAACAGCATGGCATCCAGCGCGCCGGATTCCTCGCCCACCTGGATCATCTGCAGCGCCAGCCGCGGCAGCCGCTTGCCCCTGGCCAGCGCGGCGGACAGGCCGATGCCGTTCTTCACTTCCTCGGCGGCCGCGGCCACGTCGTCGGCCAGCACGCGGTTGTCCAGCACGTTGCGGGCGATGCCCAGCGCCGACAGCAGCGGCACGCCGTTGCGCAGCAGCGTGCCCAGCGTGCGCGCCAGCCGCGCGGTCTCGAGCTTGGCCACCAGCGGCCCGGCCAGCTTGCGCTGCAGCAGCCAGCCGTCGAAGCGGCGCATCACCGCGGGATCACGGCGCAGGCGCTCCAGCCACAGCACCAGCAACAGCGGCACAGCCAGGATCGCGATCCACCAGTCGCGCACGAACACGCCCACGCCCAGCACCAGCCGCGAGAACCACGGCAGCTGCGCGTCCAGGCTCTCGTACATGCCGGCGAACTGCGGCACCACGTAGCCCAGCAGGAACAGCAGCGACAGCCCGACCATCGCCAGCAGGATCGCCGGGTACACCATCGCGTTGACCACCCGGGTGCGCAGCGCGCGCGAGCGCTCCAGGTAGTCGGCCAGCCGTTGCAGCGTCTCGTGCAGGCTGCCGCCCGCCTCGCCGGCGCGCACCATGTTCACGTACAGCCGGCCGAACGCGCCGTGCTGGCGCTCCAGCGCCGTGGACAGCGAGGCGCCGCCGCGCACCGCTTCGCGGAGGTCCTCCACGATGCGCCGCGCCGCCTCGTCTTCCGGCAGTTCAAGCAGGATGCCCAGCGCCCGATCCAGCGGCTGTCCGGCCCCCAGCAGCGTGGCCAGCTGCTGGGTGAACTGGACCAGCCGCGCACCGGCGAACGGCCTGGGCTTGAACAGCGCGCGCCACGGCGCCTCTCCGCCTGCCTGCGCAGCGGGCTTCGCTTCCACCGGAAGATGGCCCTGCTCCTGCAGGCGCGCCGCCACCTCGGCCTCGCCGGCGGCTTCCATCTGCCCGTCCAGCAGCTCGCCGCGCGCGTTCAGCGCCTTGTAGCGGTACAGCGCCATCTCACGCGTCTTCCGTCACGCGCAGCACTTCCTCGATGGTGGTCTCGCCGCGCAGCGCCTTGGCGATGCCGACCTCGTACATCGTCGCCATGCCGGCCTCGCGCGCGAGCTTCTCGATCTCGTCCATGCCGGCGTGGCGCATCACCGCGCGGCGCACCGCGTCGTCCATCACCAGCAGTTCCATGATGGTGGTGCGGCCAAGGTAGCCGGTGGCAGACAGCGCGGACGGCACCGCCCTGTACAGGAAGATCTCGCCCTGCGGCTGGAAGCGGCGCAGGCCGAACTTCTCGATTTCCTCCGGCGACGCCGGGTACTTCTGCGCGTGCATCGGCTCCAGCCGGCGCACCAGCCGCTGGGCGACGATGCCGTTGACGGTGGAGGTGAGCAGGTAGTCTTCCACCCCCATGTCCAGCAGGCGGGTGATGCCGCCGGCGGCGTTGTTGGTGTGCAGCGTGCTCAGCACCAGGTGGCCGGTGAGCGCGGACTGGATGGCGATGCGCGCGGTTTCCAGGTCGCGCATTTCGCCGATCATGATGATGTCCGGATCCTGGCGCACGATGCTGCGCAGCGCGCTGGCGAAATCCAGCCCGATCGCCGGCTTGGCCTGGATCTGGTTGATGCCCTCGATCT
This sequence comes from Thermomonas sp. XSG, assembly GCF_014678725.1. Classification (NCBI taxonomy): domain Bacteria; kingdom Pseudomonadati; phylum Pseudomonadota; class Gammaproteobacteria; order Lysobacterales; family Lysobacteraceae; genus Thermomonas; species Thermomonas sp. XSG. The sequence goes on from NZ_CP061497.1 coordinate 1,159,909, forward strand.
GGTATTCCACCGGGTCTTCGACGGTGATGATCTTGACCTTCGGCGTGTTGAGCCTGCTCAGCGCGGTGTACAGCGTGGTGGTCTTGCCGGAGCCGGTCGGGCCGGTCACCAGCAGGATGCCGTGCGGCTGCTCCAGTACCTTCTGGAAGCGCGGCATGAAGGCCGGGCCGAAGCCGAGCCGCTCGAAATCCAGCACCACCGTCTCGCGGTCGAGCAGGCGCATCACCACCGATTCTCCGTGCGCGGTGGGCACCGTGCTCACGCGCAGGTCCAGTTCCTTGCCCTGTACGCGCATCACGATGCGGCCGTCCTGCGGCAGGCGCCGTTCCGCGATGTTGAGCTTCGCCATGATCTTGATGCGGCTGATGATCGCGGCGGTCAGGTTGGTCGGCGGGCTTTCGCCCTCCTCCAGCACGCCGTCGATGCGGTAGCGCACCTTCAGCCGGTTCTCGAACGGTTCGACGTGGATGTCGGAGGCGCGCACCTCGACCGCGCGCTGGATCAGCAGGTTCACCAGCCGGATCACCGGCGCTTCCGAGGCAAGGTCGCGCAGGTGTTCGATGTCGTCGGGGCCGGCCTCGCCTTCCGCACCCTCGACGATGCCTTCCATCGTGCTGCGGCCCTGGCCGTGCCAGCGCTCGATCAGCTCGTCGATCTCCGAACGCACCGCCACCGCCGCACGCACCGCACGCCCGACTGCCAGCCGCACCGCGTCCAGCACGTAGGCGTCCTGGGGATCGGCCAGCAGCACGTCGACGCCGGCCGCGTCCGCCGCCACCGGCACCACGTGGAACTGCTGCATGAACTTCACGCCCAGCGCCACCTCTTCTGGCGGCAGTTCCGGCACGTCCTTGCCGCTGCGCAGCGGCAGGTCCAGCGCAGCCGCGCAGGCCTCGGCGTGGTCGCGCTCGGACACCAGTCCCAGCCGCGCCAGCAGGTGCAGCAGACTGCCGCCGTCCTCCCCGTGCAGCCGCCGCGCGCGCGCCAGGTCCGGCTCCTTCAGCTTGCCGTGCTGCAGCAGCAGGGCGACGATGCGTTCGTCCGCATCCGCCTGCACCGGCTCGAACTGACTTGCAACTGCGTTCACGCACGGCACTCCAACGGTCCGTCGCGGACTTTAGCAGGCCGCGGGCCGGCGCCGAAACGACGACGCCCGGTGGCTTGCGGGCCACCGGGCGTTCAATGGGTTCCCCACCGGCATTGCTCGATCAGCCCGGCCCGACGGCATGCAGACCGTCGGGCGTTCGCGGGCTCGCGGCTAGCGCCGCTCGAGTTCCCCGCTCACCCAACCCACACCCTCGCGTTGCGGAACATCCGCTGCCACGGCGAATCTTCCGGCCAGTCGGCGGGCGCCCAGCTGAAGTTGGCGCTGCGCAGGGTGCGCTCGGGGTGTGGCATCAGCAGGGTGGCGCGGCCGTCGCGGCTGGCCACGCCGGCGATGCCGTCGGGCGAGCCGTTCGGGTTGGCCGGGTAGCTGTCGGCGATACGGCCGCCCTCGACGTAGCGCGCGGCCACGTCGACCGCGCCCTGGTCGATCACATTGGCGAACACCGCCCGACCTTCGCCGTGCGCCACCGCCACCGGGATGCGCGAGCCGGCCATGCCGCGCAGGAACAACGAGGGTGATTCGCCCACCTCCAGCAGCGCCAGCCGCGCTTCGTACTGCTCGCTGGCATTGCGCTGGAAGGTCGGCCAGTGCTCGGCGCCGGGGATGATGTCGCGCAGCTGGGCCATCATCTGGCAGCCGTTGCAGATGCCCAGCGAGAAGCTGTCCGCGCGGGCGAAGAAGGCGGCGAACATCTCGCGCAGCGCAGTGCGCTCGAGGATCGACGTCGCCCAGCCACGACCCGCGCCCAGCACGTCGCCGTAGCTGAAGCCGCCGCAGGCGGCGAGGCCGTGGAAATCCCTGAGGTCGAAGCGGCCGGCGATCAGGTCGCTCATGTGCACGTCGAAGGTATCGAAGCCGGCGCGGTCGAAGCCCCAGGCCATCTCGATCTGGCTGTTGACGCCCTGCTCGCGCAGGATCGCGACCTTCGGCCGCGCACCGGTCGAAACGAACGGCGCGGCGACGTCTTCGACGGTATCGAACGTCAGCACCGGCTGCAGGCCCGGCGCGTCGAAGCGGCGCACCGACTCGCGCTCGCTGTCGGCACCATCGGGGTTGTCGCGCAGCTTCTGCATTGCGTGCGTGACCGACCACCAGGCGTCGAACAGCTCGTCCCAGCGCCACTTCGCCAGCTCGTCGTCGCCGTCGGCAATCCGCACCACCGGTGCGGTGGTGGGCACCGCGATGCGCTGCGCGCATTCGATCAGGCCGTGGCGGGCGACCAGGTCGGCGAACGCGGCGCGCTCCTCGACCGGCACCTGCACCACCGCGCCCAGCTCCTCGTTGAACAACACCCGCAGCGGATCGCCGGTACGGCCGTCGCCCCAGCCGTCGAGGCGGATGTCGAGGCCCAGGTGCGAGGTGAACGCCATCTCGCACAGCGCGGCGAACACGCCGCCATCGGAACGGTCGTGGTAGGCCAGCAGCAGGCCGTCCTCGCGCGCGTCGCGCACCAGTTCGAACAGCGCACGCAGGCGCTGCGGGTCGTCCAGATCCGGCGCTTCGCCGCCGAACGCCGGCAGCGTGGCGCCGCCGTTGGCCTCCGGATGGCACTGCGCCAGCACCGAGCCACCCATGCGCTGGCGCCCGCCGCCGAGGCCGATCAGCCACAGCTCGGAGTCGACGTCGCGGCGCAGCAGCGGGGTCAGCTGGCCGCGCACGTCCAGCACCGGCGCGAACGCCGACACCACCAGCGACACCGGCGACACCGATTTGTGCGCCTGGCCGTCGGCCTGGTACTGCGCCTGCATCGACAGCGAGTCCTTGCCGACCGGGATGCCGAGTTCCAGCTCCGGACACAGCTCCATGCCCACGGCTTTGACCGCGTCGAACAGCCGCGCGTCCTCGCCGGCATGGCCAGCCGCTGCCATCCAGTTGGCGGACAGCTTGATCCGGTTGAGCGATTCCAGCGGCGCCGCCATCAGGTTGGTGATCGCCTCGCCCACCGCCATCCGCGCCGAGGCGGCGGCGTCCAGCAGCGCCAGCGGGGTGCGTTCGCCCACGCTCATCGCTTCGCCGGTGAACCCGTCGAAGCCGGAGAGCGTGATCGCGCAGTCGGCCACCGGCATCTGCCACGGGCCCACCATCTGGTCGCGCGCGGTCAGGCCGCCGACGGTGCGATCACCAATCGTGATGAGGAAGGACTTGGCCGCCACCGCCGGATGCGCCAGCACGCGCAGGCCGGCTTCGCGCAGGTCCAGCGCGTCGGTGTCGGCCTGCGGCCAGCGCGGCGGCGCCGGGTGCGCGGTGTCGCGGTGCATCTTCGGCGCCTTGCCGAACAACACGTCCATCGGCAGGTCGATCGCCGGCGGCTGGCCTTCATAGCCCACCCGCAGGTGTTCCTCGGCGGTGGCGACGCCGACCACCGCAAACGGGCAGCGCTCGCGCGCGCACAACGCCGCGAACTCGGCCACGCGCGACTGGGCCACGCCCAGCACGTAGCGTTCCTGCGATTCATTGCACCACAGCTGCATCGGCGACAGCGAGGGGTCGTCCTTCGGCACCTTGCCGAGGTCGATCACGCCGCCCACCCCGAAGTCGTGCAGGATCTCCGGGATCGCGTTGGACAGGCCGCCCGCGCCGACGTCGTGGATGCACAGGATCGGGTTGTCGGCGCCCCGCGCGACGCAGCGGTCGATGACCTCCTGCGCACGCCGCTCCATCTCCGGGTTGTCGCGCTGCACCGAGGCGAAGTCGAGGTCTTCGGCGGATTCGCCGGAGGCCACCGAACTGGCGGCGCCGCCGCCGAGGCCGATCAGCATCGCCGGACCACCGAGCACGATCACCGCATCGCCGGGCGACAGCCGCAGCTTGTCGACCTGGCTGCGATCGATGGCGCCAAGGCCGCCGGCCAGCATGATCGGCTTGTCGTAGGCGCGGGTGAGGCCCTCGCCCTCCGGCAGCTCGAAGCTGCGGAAATAGCCGGTCAGGTTGGGCCGGCCGAATTCGTTGTTGAACGCCGCCGCGCCCAGTGGGCCGTCGAGCATGATCTCGAAGGCCGAGGCCATGCGCGGGTTGAGCGCGCGCTGCCCTTCCCACGGCTGCGGCAGCGTGGGAATGCGCAGGTGCGAGACCGAGAAACCGCACAGCCCGGCCTTCGGGCGGCCGCCGCGGCCGGTGGCACCCTCGTCGCGGATCTCGCCGCCGGCGCCGGTGGAAGCGCCGGGGAACGGCGCGATCGCGGTCGGATGGTTATGGGTTTCCACCTTGATGCAGAACGCCGACGCGGTGACCGGCTCGCTGCGATAGCGCTGGGTGTCCGGGTCCGGGCGCCAGCGCGACGCGGCATACCCTTCCACCACCGCGGCGTTGTCGCTGTACGCCGACAGCACGTGCTCGGGCGTGCGCGCCTGCGTGTTCTTGATCATCTTGAACAGCGAGACCGGCTGCGGCTGGCCATCGATCGTCCAGCTGGCATTGAAGATCTTGTGCCGGCAGTGCTCCGAGTTGGCCTGCGCGAACATCATCAGTTCGACGTCGTGCGGGTCGCGGCCCAGCTCGGCATAGCGCGCGCGCAGGTACTCGATCTCGTCGTCGGCCAGGGCCAGGCCGAGGCGCACGTTCGCAGCCTCCAGCTGCGCCAGCGGGATCACCTCGACATCGCCCGCAGGCTGCGCCGCGAACAGCGCAGCGCCGGCGTCGCGCGCAACCAGCAGCGACTGGGTCATCGGGTCGTGCAGCAGCCTGGCCAGTGCCGCCTGCATGGCGGCATCGTCCGGCCAGCCGGCCAGGTCGAGGCGCAGGCCGCGCTCGACGCGCCGCACCGGCAGGCCGGCGCCGCGCAGCAGTTCCGTGGCCTTGCTGGCCCACGGCGACAGCGTGCCCAGCCGCGGGACCACATAGCGGCTGACGGCGCCGGCTTCGGCGGCGGCGAAGCCTTCCTCCGCCTGCAGGATGCGACGCAGAGCGGCGGCATCGGGCGTGGCCCCGGGTTCGGGATCGATCCAGTAACCGTGCCAGGCGCCGGCGATGCGCAGGCCGGGCACGAGAGTCTGGAGACGGGCTTGCAGGCGGTCGCGGCGGAACGGCGACAGGGCGGGCGCGCCCTCGAGGACGATCATGTCCGGCAGCTGTTGGGGACGGCCCGCCATTGTAGCCGAGCCGCGCAGGCCCGGCCCGCGGCCGGGGTCAGCCGGCCTTGTTGTCCTTCGCCAGCGCGTCCAGACGCTCCAGCAGCGCGTCCGGCGGCAGGTAGCCGCCAAGCTGGTGGCCGTCCAGGGTCAGGATCATCGGCGTACCTTCCAGGCCCATCCGCAGCCCGGCGTTGTACTGCATGTCCACCGGCGAGCGCGGACAGGCGGCCTGCTGCACCGCGCGGTCGTTCTTGGCGTCGGTCAGGGCCTTGCGACGATCCGGGGCACACCACACCGCCACCATCTTGCGGTAGTCGGGGCTACCGATGCCGGCGCGCGGGAACGCCAGGTATTCCACCCGGATGCCGCGCTTGTTGTATTCGGCGATGTCGGTGTGGAACTTGCGGCAGTACCCGCATTCCACGTCGGTCAGCACCACCACGGTGTGCTTGGTGGCGCCGCTGGGCGCGAACACGATGCGGTCGGCCTCGGGCAAGGTGGCCAGAACCTGACGGCGCACCTTCGCCATCGCCTCGTCACCCAGGTCCTTGCGGGCGGCGATGTCGAACAGGTCGCCCTGGATCAGGTACTTGCCGTCATCGCTGACCCAGATCACCTGGCCACCGGCAATGACTTCGCGGAAGCCGGGGATCGGCGCCTTGTCGATCGACTCGACCTGGATGCGCGGGTTCAGCGCACGCAGCGCGTCGCGCACGCGCGCCTCCGGGGTGCCGGCGGCGAAGCTGGGCTCCTTCACGGTCGCCACCGGCTTGGCGGCGGTCGGCGTGGCGGGATCGGTGGACTGCGCGCAGGCGGACAGGCTGAGGCAGAACAGGGCGGCAAAGACGAAACGCTTCATTGGAACTCCGATAGGGGCGCTGCATCCGACCCGGACCAGCACCATAGGTTCCGCATTCTCGCATGTCGCCTTGGCCGGGGCCGGCCGCTCAAATGCGCTTCAGGCGCGTGGATGGTGCTGCGCGTGCAGGTTGCGCAGGCGGTCGCGGGCCACCAGGGTGTAGATCTGGGTGGTGGTCAGCGAGCTGTGGCCCAGCAGCACCTGCAGCGCCCGCAGGTCGGCGCCGTGATTGAGCAGGTGGGTGGCGAAGCTGTGGCGCAGTCCGTGCGGGCTGATCTTCGCGGGGTCGATGCCGGCCATCACGGCACAGCGCTTCACCAGCCCCCAGAACGCCTGCCGGCTGGGCGCGTCGCCGTCCGCCTCGACAAACAGCGCCTGCACCGTCGACGGCTGGCGCGCGCTGGCCAGCAGTGGCGCCCGCGCGTCGCGCAGGTAGCGCTCCAGCCAATGCCGCGATTCCTCCCCAAGCGGCACCAGCCGCTCGCGGCCACCCTTGCCGGTCACCCGCAGCACGCCCTGGCGCAGGTTGAGCGCAGTGGCCGGCAGGCCAACCAGCTCGCTCACCCGCAGCCCCGCGGCGTACATCAGCTCCAGCATCGCGCGGTCGCGCAGCCCGATCGGGGTGGTCACGTCGGGGGCAGCCAGCAGCGCCGCCACCTGCGCCTCGGACAGGGCCTTGGGCAGCAGCCGCGGCAGCGTCGGCGGCTGCAGCAATGCACAGGGATCGTCCCTGCGCATGCCGCTGCGCAGTGCGTGCGCGAAATAGGCGCGCAGGCAGGACAACAGCCGCGCGGTGCTGCGCGGCGTGTAGCCGGCCTCGGCGCGCATCGCGAGGTTGGCGAACAGGTCTTCACGACGCGCCTGCGCCAACGCTGGCCGCCCCGCCGCACGCAGCCAGCGCGCCAGCCCCTGCAGGTCGGCGCGATAGGCCGACAGGGTGGCGCGTGACAAGCCGCGTTCAGCCCAGGCCGCATCGAGGAAACGCTCGATGCAGGCCGCATCCTCCTCCGCCAGTGGTGGCAGGCTGCGGGACAACTGGCGGCGGTCGGCGGCGCTGGGCATGTGCGCAAGGGTAGAGCCCCGAACGCCCTTCCGGCACCTCCGCAGCGCGCAGGCGCGCGCCACGGCGCCTGTATCCTGTATCGATGCCCGAGCACGACCCTCCCGTCCGACGTTTCCCCGCCCTGATCGGTTGGCGCCTGCTGGCGCTGCTCTACGACTTCTTTCCGATGCTGGCGCTGTGGATGCTGCTGTCCACTGCCTTCACCCTCGGCTACACCTACCTCGGCCACCACCCGGCGCGGGAGAACATCGCGCCCTTCAGTGCGCTGCAGTGGCTGCTGTGGCTGTGCTGCTGGCTGGCCACCGGCGTGTACGCAACAAACAGCTGGCGCCGCGGCGGGCAGACGCTGGGGATGCGGCCCTGGCGACTGGAAGTGGTCGCCGCCAACGGCGGTGAACCGACAACGCGCGTGCTGTGGCAGCGCTACGCGATGGCCACGCTGTCCCTGCTGGCAGCCGGCCTTGGCCTCTGGTGGGCCTGGGTCGACCGCGAGGGGCTGACCTGGCACGACCGCGCCAGTGGCACACGCCTGCAACGGCGCCCCAAATCTCCCTGACCCGGCACGCGCGCAGATGGACAACGACCGCCCTGCAACATCCGCCACCCGCATCGCCATCGGCTTCGTCTGCCTGTTCCTGCTCTACCAGTCCGCCGAGGGCGTGGGCGACCGCCTGTTGCACAGCTTTCCGGCCCAGGCCGGCTTGATGCTCGCCTGCGTGGTGGCGGCCTGGCCGGTGTCACGCTGGCTCGGGTTCCGCGGCCTGGACGCCTTTGCCCTGCCGCTGCGGGCGCGGACGCTGGCCTGGCTGCCGCCACTGCTGGTACTGGCCTTCGCGCTGAAGGCCGGGGCCCTGCACGCGGGTCTGGCGCTGGGGATCTACGCCCCTGACGCAACCAACCCATCACCGCTGAGCGGGTTGGCGGCGGCGCTGCCGATGCTGCTGCTGTCCACCTTCGTGCCGTCGATCGCCGAGGACATCCTCACGCGCGGCTTCCCCTACCGTGCCGCCGGTATCCGCTGGCGGCGGGGCGCCGCTTTCGTGGCGGCCAGCAGCCTGCTCTATGTCGCGAACCACCTCTACCGACTGACGCTGGGGCCGATGGAGTGGCTGATGCTGTTCGTTTTCGGGCTGGCCTATGCCACCGCGCTCTGGCGCACCGGCAGCCTGTGGGCCGCGGTCGGCCTGCACTGGGGCTGGAACCTGGGCAACGCCACGCTGGCCATCGCGATGCCGACCTCCACCGTCGACACCGACGGCGGCCGCCTCATGTCGATGGCGGCGCACCTTCTGATGCTGGCCACGGTGCTGGCTGTCAGCCGCCACCGCGCGCCCGCCGGCTAATTGCTGCGGCGGCGGAACAGCAGCCAGGACACCGCCAGCATCACCACCGGCGGCATCGCGTAGGCGATGCGGTAGTCGAAGCGGAAGATGCCGGCCAGCTCGCCGAAGATCCGCTGCAGCACCCAGAAGCCGAGCGCGAACACGATCCCGATGAACACCCGTTTGCCGTAGCCACCACTGCGCAACGAACCGAACGCGAACGGGATCGCCGCCAGGCACAGTGCCAGCACGTTGATGGGATAGAACCAGCGGCCCCAGTAGATGTCTTCGAATTCGCCGGCCTCCAGTCCGTTGCGGCGGCGGTACTCGATGCTCTGCGCCAGCTCGCGGCTGCCCATGTTGCGCGGCTTGGTCACGCTGGAGGCCAGCGCGGTCTCGTCCAGCTGCGACTTCCAGTGCTCCTGCGCGGTGCGGCTGCGGCTCACCGACTTGGCATGGAAGGTGGTGCGCTCGATCCCGCGCAACTGCCAGCCGCCGGGCCGGTGTTCGGCCACCTCGACGTTGGCGATGGACTGCAGGCGGCCTTCGGCGTCGAACTGGAACAGGCGCACGCCGCGCAGTTCCAGCCAGCGGTCATCGCCACGCTGCTTCTGCTCGCCGCTCTGCGCGTTAACGAACATGTCGCCTTCGCGCGCCCACAGCCCACTGTACTTGGACACCACCAGGTCGGTGTTGCGCACCGACTTCAGCGCCTGCGCGCGCTCCTCGCCCCACGGCGCCAGGGTCTCGCCATTCACCACCATCAGCAGGGTCAGCAGCGCCAGCGATGCCGCCACCGATGCCCCCAGGCGCCGCCGCGAGAGGCCCAGCGCGCGCAGGGCGGTCAGCTCCGAGGAGGCCGCCAGCTGTCCGAGGCCCAGCAACGCACCGATCACCGCGGCGGTCGGGAACAGGGTGTAGGCGCGCCACGGAATACTCAGTCCGGTGACCGCGATCGCATGGTTGGCGGTAAAGGCGCCCTTGCCGATGTCGCCGACGCTGTCGGCGAAGGCCAGCACCACATCCAGCCCGAGCAGTACGCCCCAGGCCAGCAGCACGCTGCCGATCACCGCCCGCGCGATATAGCTGTCGTGCAGCCGCGGCCAGTGCTTCATCGACGCCTCCACGGCCGCGCCACACGGCCGTCGCGGGCATACAACCAGGCACCCAGCGCCAGCATCGGCAGCAGCAGCCACCACAGGCCGGCGGCCAGCGGCAGCTGGCCCGTGGCCAGCCATTCGGTGCCCAGGATCATCAGGAATATGCCCACCAGATAGGCCAGGAAGGCCAGCAGCAGTGCGCCGTGGCGGGACTGGCGCGGCGAACTGCGCGCCAGCGGCAGCGCCATCAGCGCGAACGCCAGCGCCAGCAGCGGCGGCGCGATGCGCCAGTGCAGCTCGGCGCGCGCCGGGGCGGCGGGATCCGCCAGCAGTTCACCGATGGTCTTGAAAGCGGGGTCATCCATGCGCCGCTGGTCGTCCGGCGCCGGCAGCTGCATCTCGTTGCGGGCGTAGTGCATCAGCCGGTAGTCGAGTGCCTGCCCCGCCAGCGGGCCTTCCACCCGGAAACCGTCCAGCAGCGCCAGCACCCGCGCGCCCTGGTCGCGATACAGCTCGCCGCTGCGGGCAGTGGCCACGTCCATGCGGTCGCCACGCTCGCGGAAGATGAACACCCGCGCCAGCTTGGTGCCGTCGCTCGACATCTCGCCGGCATAGGCCACGCCGCCGCTGGCCATCGGCGTGAAGCGGCCCGGCTCCAACCCGGCCACCAGCAGGTTCTTGTTGGCCTCGATCACCATCCCGCGCGCCAGCCGGTTCGCCCAGGGGCCCAGCCACAGCGAACAGGCGGCGATCGCCAGCAGCACCGGCACCGCCACCAGCAGCAGCGGGCGCAGCAGCCGGACCGGCCCCACGCCGGCCGCGGTCAGCACGTGCATTTCCGAATCGCGGTAGAGCCGGCCCACCGCCAGCAGCAGCCCCAGCAACAGTGCCAGCGGCAGGATCAGCGGCAGGTAGCCGAGCAGGCGCAGGCCCAGCTGTGACAGCAGCAGCGCAGGCGGGACCTTGCCGGCGGCCATCTCGCCGATCAGGTCGGCGAACACGCCGCCCAGGCTGACCATGCCCAGCACCACCAGCGCGGCTAGCACGGCACGGGCGAACTCGGCGCTGAGGTAGCGATCCAGCTTCGGCATCAGGCCGGCCTGCTCCAGAACATGCTTTAGAATTGGGGTTCGCCACGCGCGGCGACTCGCCCGCGCCCGGCGCGGCCGCGCATTGTAAGCGACCCAGCCCGCCTGCCCGCCGGTCGCAACCGGCAGGCCGCCTTCTTTTTCGTGACACAGCCCGGATACCTTGTTCGATGACCCTCGAATTCAGCCTGAACCAGACCGCCCCCGTCTCCGCCCCGGTTGACTGCATCGTGGTCGGCGCCTTCGCCGACGGCAGCCTGACGCCCGCCGCGCAAGCGCTGGACGCCGCCAGCAGCGGCCGCATCCGCACCCTGCTGGAACGCGGCGACGTGTCCGGCAAGACCGGCAAGACCGCCCTGCTGCACGACCTGGGCGGGATCGCCGCGCCGCGGGTGCTGGTGGTGGGATTGGGGGATGCCGGCAAGTTCGGCGTGCCGCAGTACCTCAAGGCGGTGGGCGACGCCGCCCGCGCGCTGAAGACCGGCCCGGTGGCCACTGCACTGTTCACCCTGGCGGAAGTGGCGGTCAAGGACCGCGACGCCGCCTGGAACATCCGCCAGGCGGTGATCGCCGCCGACCACGCCTGCTACCGCTACCTCGCCACCCTCGGCGAGAAGAACAAGAAGCGCGAGGACAAGGGCCTGCAGCACCTGCACATCGCCGGCACCGATGCCACCGCGCTGGCGCAGGGCGTGGCGATCGCCGCGGGGGTGCGCTTCACCCGCGAGCTGGGCAACCTGCCGCCGAACATCTGCAACCCGGCCTACATCGCGCAGCAGGCGCAGGAGCTGGCGGCGCGCAGCGAGGGCGTCGAATGCGAGGTGCTGGACGACGCCGCGATGGAAGCGCTGGGCATGGGCTCGCTGCTGGCGGTGGCGCGCGGCAGCGCGCAGCGCCCGCGGCTGGTGGTGCTCAAGTACAACAACGGCGGCGACGCCAGGCCCTACGTGCTGGTCGGCAAGGGCATCACCTTCGACACCGGCGGCGTCAACCTGAAGACGCAGGGCGGCATCGAGGAGATGAAGTACGACATGTGCGGCGCCGGCAGCGTGCTGGGCACGTTCGTGGCCGCGGTCGGCATGCGCCTGCCGGTGAACCTGGTCTGCATCGCCGCGGCGGTGGAGAACGCCATCGACGGCAACAGCTACCGTCCGTCCGACGTCATCACCAGCATGTCCGGCAAGACCATCGAAGTGGGCAACACCGACGCCGAGGGCCGACTGATCCTGTGCGACGCGCTGACCTATGCGCAGCGCTTCCAGCCTGCCGCGCTGGTCAACGTCGCCACCCTCACCGGCGCCTGCATGGTCGCGCTGGGCAAGTACGCCACCGGCGTGATGACCAAGACCAGCCACGACCTGGCGCGCGAACTGCTGGACGCCGGCGAGACCGTGTTCGACCGCGGCTGGCAGCTGCCGCTGTGGGACGAATACCAGCCGATGCTGGACTCGGCGTTCGCCGACATCTACAACATCGGCGGCCGCTGGGCCGGCGCCATCACCGCCGGCTGCTTCCTGTCGCGCTTCACCGAAGGCCAGCGCTGGGTGCACCTGGACATCGCCGGATCGGCCTCCGACGACGGCAAGATGGGGATGGCCACGGGCCGCCCGGTCGGCATGCTGTCGCAGTGGCTGCTGGATCGCGCCGGCTGATGTCCGTGTAGGAGCGCACCGCAGGGGCGCGATGCCCATTGCGTACCCGACAACAGCAATCGCGCCCCTGCGGTGCGCTCCTACGGAAAACCACCATGCCCCGCGCCGACTTCTACCTGATCGACAAGCCGCGCTTCCGCGAACAGCCGCTGCTGCTGGTCTGCGAGCTGGCCAAGCGTGCATTCGCCGCCGACCTGCCGACGCTGGTGCTGGCCCGCGACATGGCGCAGGCGGAAGCGCTGGACGACCTGCTGTGGTCGTTCGATCCCGACGAGTACCTGCCGCACCAGATCGCCGGGATGGACGAGGACGAGGACGAGGCGCCGGTGCTGATCGCCGCGCCGGAATCCGACCCCGCGCCGCGCCCGCTGCTGATCAACCTGCGCGACGACGCGCCGGTCGGCGCCTTCGAGCGCGTGCTGGAAGTGGTGCCGGCCGACCCGGCCGCGCGCGGCCCGCTGCGCGAGCGCTGGAAGCACTACCAGTCGCTGGGCTTCGATCTCAAGAAATACGACATGTAATGGCGTGCAGGCGGGGCAACAGCTCCGATCCAAACGCCACGGGTACGGCCCCGGCCGCGCCTGCATGAAGAACACCAACCGCTTTCGATGACGACGCACCGATGACCACCCTCGCCTCCGGCTTCGACCCGCAATCCTTCGAAAACCGCCTGTACCAGCAGTGGGAAGGCAGCGGCGCCTTCGCGCCGACCGGCGACGGCCCGGCCTACACCATCCTGCTGCCGCCGCCCAACGTCACCGGCACGCTGCACATGGGCCATGCGTTCCAGCACACGCTGATGGACGCGCTGGTGCGCTACCACCGCATGCGCGGCTACCGCACCCTGTGGCAGATGGGCACCGACCACGCCGGCATCGCCACCGAGATGGTGGTCAGCCGCAACCTCGCCATCGAGGGCAAGGGCGAAACCCGCGATTCGCTGGGCCGCGAGCGTTTCATCGAAAAAGTGTGGGAATGGAAGCAGCACAGCGGCGACACCATCGAGCGGCAGATGCGCCGGCTGGGCGCCAGCGGCGACTGGTCGCGCAGCGTGTTCACCATGGACCCGATGCCGTCGCAGGCGATCACCGAGGCTTTCGTACGCCTGTTTGATGCGGGCCTGATCTACCGCGGCCAGCGGCTGGTCAACTGGGACCCGGTACTGAAGACCGCGATCTCCGACCTGGAAGTGGTGAGCGAGGAAGAGAACGGCCACCTGTGGTCGATCCGCTACCCGCTGGCCGATGGCGCGAGCTACGAGCACGTGGAGGTGGATGCCGACGGCGTCGAGATCCTGCGCGAGACCCGCGACTACGTGGTGGTAGCCACCACCCGTCCCGAAACCATGCTCGGCGACACCGCCGCGATGGTGCATCCGGAAGACCCGCGCTACCTCGCGCTGCACGGCAAGTTCGTGCAGCTGCCGCTGACCGGCCGCCGCATCCCGGTGATCACCGACGACTACGTCGACCGCGCCTTCGGCACCGGCGTGGTCAAGGTGACGCCGGCGCACGACTTCAACGACTACGCGGTAGGCCAACGCCACGGCCTGCCGATGATCAATATCTTCACCGACGACGCCAAGGTGGTGTCCGACCGCGACGACATCGCCGGCAAGTACCGCGGCCTGGACCGCTTCGAGGCGCGCAAGCTGATCGTCGCCGACCTCGAGGCCGCCGGCCTGCTGGTGGAGATCAAGCCCCACAAGCTGCAGGTGCCGCGCGGCGACCGCAGCGGCCAGGTGATCGAGCCCTACCTGACCGACCAGTGGTTCGTGCAGATGGACACGCTGGGCAAGCGCGGCCTGGCGCTGGCCGAGTCGGGCGCAGTGAAGTTCGTGCCGCCGAACTGGATCAATACCTACCGCCACTGGATGGAGAACCTGCAGGACTGGTGCATCAGCCGCCAGCTGTGGTGGGGCCACCGCATTCCGGCGTGGTTCGACGAAGCAGGCAAGGTCTACGTGGGCCGCAGCGAGGCCGAGGTGCGCGCGGCGCACGGCCTCGGCGATGCGCCGCTGCGGCAGGACCCGGACGTGCTGGAGACCTGGTTCTCCTCGGCGATGTTCCCGTTCAGCACCCAGGGCTGGCCGGACGCAGCGGCGATGGCCGAGCGCGGCTTCGACCGGCACGTGCCGTCGAACGTGCTGGTCACCGGCTTCGACATCATCTTCTTCTGGGTCGCCCGGATGGTGATGATGACCGACCACTTCACCGGCCAGGTGCCGTTCCACGACGTCTACATCACCGGTCTGGTGCGCGACAAGAACGGCCAGAAGATGTCGAAGTCGAAGGGCAACGTGCTCGACCCGATCGACATCATCGACGGCATCAGCGCCGACGACCTGGTCGCCAAGCGCACCTTCGGGCTGATGCAGCCGAAGATGGCCGAGAAGATCGAAAGGGACACCCGCAAGGAGTTCCCGAACGGCATCAACCCGCACGGCGCCGACGCGCTGCGCTTCACCATGGCCGCGCTGGCCGGGCCGGGCCGCGACATCAAGTTCGACCTCGCCCGCGCCGAGGGCTACAAGAATTTCTGCAACAAGCTGTGGAACGCCACGCGTTTCGCGCTGATGAACGTCGGCGACGCAACCTTCACCGGCAAGCCGCAGCCGCGTACCGACGCCGAGCGCTGGATCCTGTCGCAGCTCGACCGGGTCAGCGCGGAAGCCGCGGAACACTTCGCCAGCTACCGCTTCGACCTGCTGGCGCAGTGCCTGTACGAATTCGCCTGGAACCAGTTCTGCGACTGGTTCGTGGAGCTGGCCAAGCCGGCCTTGAATGGCGCTGCACAGGGAGGTGCGAGTGTCGCTGAAGGCAGGGTGCCGGAAGCGACCGATGACGCCGCCACCGCGGACAGCACCCGCCATACCCTGCTTTACGTGCTGGACGCACTGCTGCGCATGCTGCATCCGCTGATCCCGTTCGTCACCGAGGAGCTGTGGCAGGCCGTGGCGCCGAAACTCGGCAAGTCCGGCAGCCTGATGCTGCAGCCGTACCCGCAGGCCGGCGACATCGACACCGCCGCCTTCGCGCAGGCCGAGGCCGACATCGAATGGCTGAAGGCCATGGCCAGCGCGGTGCGCCGCATCCGCAGCGAACTGGGCGTGTCGCCGGCGAAGCAGCTGGCCCTGCTGGCGCGCGGCGGCGGCGCCGACGATGCCTCGCGCCTGCAGCGTTTCGATGCCTCGCTGCGCTTCCTGTGCAAGCTGGAACGCATCGAAATCATCGCCGGTGAGCCGCCCGCGGCCGCACCGGCCGTGGTCGGCGAGCTGCAGCTGTTCGTGCCGCTGGAAGGCCTGGTGGACCTCGACGCCGAGCGCGCGCGCCTGGACAAGGAAATCGCCAAGGTCGCGGCGGAAAAGGACAAGAGCGAGGCCAAGCTGGCCAGGTTCGGCGCCGGCGTGCCGGCCGCGGTGGTGGAGCAGGAACGGGCGCGCCTGGCCGACTGGACCGGCAAGCTTGACGCGCTCTCCGCGCAACGGAGTAGGCTGGGCTAGCACCAGCGCCCCGGGGCCACCGCGCCGGGGCGACGCACACGCCAGCGAGGGCATCCACAGATGGCCAGCCAGACCCCGGGCAGCGGCGCGCCCATCACCACCGATCCCTACCGCCAGCTGCTGGACGAAGTGGGCGCGTTCGTCTACACCACCGACCTGGGCGGCCGCTACACCTACGCCAACCAGCTGGTGCTGGACCTGCTGGGCGGTCATCCGCTTGATGCCGTCCTGGGCAAGTCGTTCACCGACTTCGTCGACATCGGCGAAGCCGGCGACACCTTGCGCAAGACCGACCGGCGCGTGCTGGAGCTGGGCGAAACCATCGCCCGCGAGGAAACCAACCACATCCACGCCACCGGCGAATCGCGCAGCTACTGGTCGATCAAGAAACCGCTGCGAGATGCCAGCGGCGCCATCGCCGGGATGCTCGGGATTTCCCACGACATCACCGAGAAGAAGCGGCTGGAAGACCGGGTGCGCCAGCAGAAGGAACTGCTGGATACGGTGCTCGACAACATCGACGGCCTGGTCTACGTCAAAGGGGCCGATCGCCGCTTCCGCTATGCCAACCGGCACCTGGCCGATGTGTTCGGCCGGCCGGTGGAGCAGATCATCGGCAGGCTGGACAGCGAGCTGATGCCGCGCGAGGCCGCCGACGCGTTCTGGGAAAAGGACCTCCGCATGCTGGCCACCGGCGAGCGCTACGCCGGAGAGGAATCCCTGGTCGATTCCAAAGGCCGCCTTCGCCACTACTGGAGCGTGGTGGTGCCGTGGCCGGACTTCAACGGCAGCCCCGCGCTGATCGGCCTGGTCACCGACATCACCGAGCTGCACGCGCTGAAGGAAGAACTGCAGCGGCAGGTGCGCACCGACAGCCTGACCGGGCTGGCCAACCGGCGCAGCTTCCAGGAGCGCGCGGAAAGCGAATTCGCGCGCAGCCGCCGCCACGGCACCCCGCTGAGCCTGGTCGCCATCGACATCGATCATTTCAAGCGGGTCAACGACGATTACGGCCACGCCGTCGGCGACCACGTGCTGCAGGACTTCGCCGGGTGCTGCCAGCACGCGCTGCGCGAGGAGGACCTGTGCGCGCGCACGGGCGGCGAGGAATTCTGCATCCTGCTCCCGGACACCGACGCGGCTGCCGCCCGCGTGATTGCCGAACGCATCCGGCTGATGACCGCCAGCTGCCGTCCCTGCCCCGAGCATCCCGCGCTCACGATCACCGCCAGCTTCGGCATCGCCTGCGTCGAACCGTCGGATCCCAGCTTCGACACCGTGTTCTCGCGCGCCGACCGTGCGCTGTACGCGGCCAAGCAGCAGGGCCGCGACCGCAGCTGCGTGCTGCGCGCCGAGCCGGCGGAAATGTCGGCACAGCAAGCCGTTCCGCCCCGCCACGCCATCCAGGACTGAGCAGCACCTGCGGCCGCAGCCGGGTGCCGACGGCAGGCCGGCAAGGCCAGCCTGTTTCCGGGCAAAAACAGTGCGCCGCTGTTCACCCCCGCTTGTCCCCGGATGCTACAGTCCCCCGCATGCTGCGCAGGCTGTCCCACTGGCTGTTGATAGTCTCGCTGATGCTGAATAGCATCGGCAGCGCCGCTGCGGGGGTTTCGATGCATCTGGACGCGCGCCAGGCTGCCCACCCTGCAGCTCCCAGCGGGATGGTTGCCGACCCTCATGCGCAGCACGACGGCCAGCCGGGCGTGGTGAGCGCTTCCGCGTCCGCGGATCAGCACGGCAACTGCGGCGATGACTGCTGCGGCGGTGCCGACAGCTGCCAGTGCCTGTGCCTGCATCACGCCCAGGCCCTGGACCTACCGCTGCCCCACCTGCCGTCGCTTGCCGGAACGGGCCTGGTCGCCTCGCTGGCGACGCTGGGCATTCCCGCGCCGCCATTGGGCGAGGACATCCGGCCCCCCATCCGCTGACGGGAAGCCCGGCGCCGACGGCGCCGGTTGTCGTGCCCACGCCGCAAGGGTGGGCGTCAGTGCCGGTCCATCGGCCATTCGACCCCTGGAGCGTTCCATGTCCCTGTTTCCTTCCGGCAGCGGAGGCGGCCTGCCCTCGCCATCGCGCCGTCGTTTCATCCAAGGCCTCGCTGCGGCGGGCGCCGTCTCCACCCTCGGGCTCTGGCCCAAGCCCGGCTGGGCCCTGCGATCCCCCGGGCAGCCGGAGGTGCTGGCCGGCACCGAGTTCGACCTGCGCGTCGGCGAGACGCTGGTCAACTACACCGGCAGGACGCGCCCGGCCGTCACCATCAACGGCAGCCTGCCGGGGCCGATCCTGCGCTGGAAGGAAGGCACGACCGTCGCCCTGCGCGTGCGCAACGAGCTGCCGCGCGGCTCGATCCACGGCCCGGATACCTCCGTCCATTGGCACGGCATCCTGCTGCCCGCGAACATGGACGGTGTGCCGGGGATGAGCTTCGACGGCATCCGTCCGGGCGAGAGCTACCTGTACCGCTTCCAGGTCCGGCAGTCCGGCACCTACTGGTACCACAGCCATTCCGGCTTCCAGGAACAGGGCGGCATGTACGGGCCGCTGATCATCGACCCGATCGAGCCGGAGCCGTTCGCGTTCGACCGCGACTACGTGGTGTTCCTGTCCGACTGGACCGACATGGACCCGGCCCGGCTGTTCGCGCGGCTGAAGAAGATGTCCAGCCACGACAACTACCACCAGCGGACCGTCGGCGATTTCCTGCGCGACGTCGAGCGCGAAGGCGCACGGGCCACGCTGGCCGACCGCGGCGCCTGGGGCCGGATGCGGATGACGCCGACGGACCTGTCCGATGTGAACGCCCACACCTATACCTACCTGCTCAACGGCACCACCGCGCTGGGCAACTGGACCGGGCTGTTCAAGCCGGGCGAGAAGGTGCGGCTGCGCTTCATCAATGGTTCGGCGATGACCTATTTCGACGTCCGCATCCCCGGCCTGGAGATGACCGTGGTGGCGGTGGACGGCCAGTACGTGCATCCGCTCACGGTCGACGAGCTGCGGCTGGCGGCGGCGGAGACGTTCGACGTGATCGTCGAGCCGCGGGGCCAGGAGGCCTACACCATCTTCGCCCAGGACAGCGCGCGCACCGGCTGGATGTCGGCCACCCTCGCCGTGCGCGAGGGCCTGCGCGCGCCGGTGCCGGCGCTGGACCCGCGGCCGCTGCTCGGCATGGCGGACATGGGCCATGGCGGGATGGATGGCATGGCACACGCTCATGGCGCACCTGCAGGCGGATCCGGCCATGGCGGCCACGACATGCAAGGGATGGATCACGGCGGCGCGGGCATGCAGGCGCACCCGGCCAGCGAAACCGGCAACCCGCTGGTGGACATGCAGACCATGATGCCGGCGCCGAGGCTGTCGGACCCGGGCATCGGCCTGCGCGACAACGGCCGCAAGGTGGCGACCTACGCCGACCTCCGAAGCACCTTCCAGGACCCGGACGGGCGCGAGCCCGGGCGCACGATCGAGCTGCACCTGACCGGTCACATGGAGAAGTTCGCGTGGTCGTTCGACGGGCTGAAGTTCGCCCAGGCCGAGCCGCTCAGGCTGGCCTACGGCGAGCGGGTCCGGATCGAGCTGGTCAACGACACCATGATGAGCCACCCGATCCACCTGCATGGTTTGTGGAGCGACCTGGAAGACGAGCAAGGCAACTTCCATCTGCGCAAGCACACTATCGACATGCCGCCCGGGACGAAACGCAGCTACCGGGTGCGGGCCGATGCGCTCGGCCGCTGGGCCTACCACTGCCATCTGTTCTTCCACATGGAGTCAGGCATGTTCCGCGAAGTGCGGGTGGAGGAAGGCGCATGAACAGGCTCAAGCAACTGGTCATCGGCGTGGCCACCGCGCTCGCGGCAATGCCGGTACTGGCCCAGCACGCCGGCCACGACGCGGCACCGGCCAAGGCACCGGCCCTGCAGTCGACGCCACGCACGCACGCGGCGCCGACTTCGCAGCAAGGACAGGGACAGGGCGAAGACCGCTCGAGGATGGACCACTCGAAGATGGACCACTCGAAGATGGATCACTCGACGATGGACCGCTCGACGATGGATCACTCGAAGATGGACCATTCGAAGATGGAGCACTCGGCCATGGGGCATGCGGCAGGCGATCTGCCGGTCGATGCACCACCGCGCGAGCCGATCCCGGTGGCCACCGACGCCGATCGCGCCGCCGCCTTCCCTGCCGTCCATGCACACCACCAGCACGGCACCAGCACCCACGCCTACAGCCTGGTCGACCGCCTGGAAGTCTCCGATGCGGACGACGGCACCGCGCTGGGCTGGGAAGGCAGCGGCTGGATCGGTGGCGACCTCCACAGGTTCTGGTGGCGGACCGAAGGCCATGCGCTGCAGGACACGGTCGAGCGCGCCAGCATGGAGGGCCTGTACGGCCGCGGCATCCGCGCCTGGTGGGACGTGGTGGCGGGCGTCCGCCACGACTTCGGCGAAGGCCCCGGGCGCAGCTGGGTGGGCGTCGGCATCCAGGGCCTGGCGCCCTACAAGTTCGAGGTGTCCGCCACCGCCTATGCGGGCCAGCAGGGACGGACGCTGCTGCAGGCGGAAGCCGAGTACGACACCCTGCTGAGCAATCGCTGGATCCTGCAGTGGCGCGCCGAGGCGCGCGCTTACGGCAAGGACGATCCCGCGCTGGCGATCGGTGCCGGGCTGTCCACGCTCGAGGCGGGCCTGCGGCTGCGCTACGAGGTGACCCGGCAGTTCGCGCCGTACATCGGCATCGAGCATGGCCGGGCTTTCGGCAGGACGGCCGACCTGCGTCGCGCCGCAGGCCACCGCGCAGACGACACCACCGTCGTGGCCGGCATCCGGATCTGGTTCTGATGCACGGCCCGATGATTTCCAGGAGAACGAGGATGGAACGATTCAACACGATGGCGCTCGGCATCGCACTTGTGCCGTTCGGCGCGACGGCCGGATGCAGCGCACCGGACCTGGGCAGCCGCGTCGCCACCACTGCGGCGGCGGCGCCTGCAGCGGCAGCAGGGCTGGATGCCGCCCGCGCCGGAGAGGCCGGCGACGCCAGCACCGCCACCCCAGCGACACTGCCGGTC
Organism: Thermomonas sp. XSG; assembly: GCF_014678725.1. Classification (NCBI taxonomy): domain Bacteria; kingdom Pseudomonadati; phylum Pseudomonadota; class Gammaproteobacteria; order Lysobacterales; family Lysobacteraceae; genus Thermomonas; species Thermomonas sp. XSG. Next base: position 1,180,756 of record NZ_CP061497.1, read on the forward strand.
GTGCTGGTGCACAAGACACCGACCTGCGGCTGTTGCGGCGCGTGGGTGGAACACATGCGCGCGGCCGGTTTCCAGGTGCAGGTCGAGGAACGCGCGGATCTCGAGCCAGTGCGCCAGCGGCTTGGCGTCCCTGACGGTAAGGTGTCCTGCCATACCGCGCAGGTCGGCGGTTATTTCGTGGAAGGCCATGTCCCTGCCGACGACGTCAAGCGCCTGCTGGCCGAACGGCCGCGGGCGCGCGGGCTGGTCGTGCCGGGCATGCCACTGGGCTCCCCCGGCATGGAAACCCCAGACGGCCGCGTCCAGCCTTACACGGTGGAGCGCGTCGAAACCGATGGCACCACCACCGCGTACGCCCATCATGGTGGCAAGGAGGCGAGATGACTCAGGGCACGGCCACACGGATCAGGCCGCGCCCTCAGCGCGTGCGGGAGGCAGCGGATCCCGCGGTCGCAGGCACAAAAAAACCCCGCAGATCCGCGGGGTTTGCTGCAATGCGTCGTTGGTGGCTATGGGTGGACTCGAACCACCGACCCCAGCATTATGAGTGCTGTGCTCTAACCGGCTGAGCTACATAGCCAACGCGAACCCGGAATTATTCCGGGTTTGCCGGCCGTCGTCAATTGGCGGGGCGTGCGGTTGCGGCTTCACGGTCCGGCTGGCAGAGTCGGGGACAGTAGATTTCTGGAGTCCGCATCGTGATCGATCCGGACGGGTTTCGGCCCAACGTGGGCATCGTGCTGATGCACGAGGACGGGCGGGTGTTCTGGGCGCGACGCGTGCGCCGGGACGGCTGGCAGTTCCCGCAGGGCGGGATCAACAGCGACGAAACCCCGCTTGAGGCGATGTACCGTGAGCTGCAGGAGGAGACCGGCCTGCTGCCCCGGCACGTGGAGGTGCTCGGCGCCACGCCAGGCTGGCTGCGCTATCGCCTGCCGCCGCATGCCATCCGCCATCGCGACCGGCTGGTCTGCATCGGCCAGAAGCAGGTCTGGTACCTGCTGCGCTTCCGGGGCAGCGATGCCGACCTGCGGCTGGACCTGACCGAGACCCCGGAATTCGATGGCTGGCGCTGGGTGCATTTCTGGTACCCGCTGGAACACGTGGTGACCTTCAAGCGCACTGTCTATGCCCGCGCCTTGGCCCATCTGGCACCGATGGCCCGCGACGTGGCCGGCTCACACGCGATTCCCGAGCCTGCTGCGGCCTCCGCGCCGCTGCGCTCCGGCCACGCACCGCGGCGGTGAAGCCCGATCTCCGGCACTCGGCCTGGAAACAAAGCTGAATGCATGGCGACCGCTCGTCGGTGCAATGTTGCATCGCAACAATTACTGCCGTATGTTGCATCGCACAAACCGGAGATTCCCGCATCCGGTGCCACGGCAACGCCAGGAGACCCCCATGTACCAGTTCAACGACCAGTTCAGCAAGGCCACCAGCCAGTTCGCCGAAGCCGCCGCCAGCGTCAACCGCCTCGCCCTCGAGAATGCCGAGAAGGCGTTCGGCCTGCAGCTGGCTGCGATCAGCGAAAACCTCAACGCCAGCTTCGCCTTTGCCGGCGAGCTGATCGACGTGCGCGACGCCGAAGGCCTTAAGGCCGTGTGGCCGAAGGGCATCCAGATCGCCCGCGCCAACGCCGAGCGCAGCTTCGGCGCCGCGCAGGAAGCCTTCGCCGGCACCCTGAAGACCAATGAAGCCATCGGCACCCTGGCCAAGAGCCAGTTCGAGCAGGCCGGCGCGCAGGTCAAGGCCGAAGTCGAGAAGGCCACCAAGGCCGCCTCGAAGGCCGCCAAGTAATCCCTCCCCCAAGGGACTGACGCAGCCCGCTCCCCCTTCAGGTCCTGCGTCCGATCACCCGGTGGCCCCTAGGCCGCCGGGTTTTTTTTGCCTGCGCGGCGCGCGGTCAGCGCGGCTCCTGGCGCAGCATCGAACCGAAGCTGAGGTACCAGGAATCGGCGCCGCTGCTGTTGCGGCCGAAGCCCAGAAACACCGGCCCGAGCGGCGTGTCCAGCCCACCGAACACGCTGCCGGCGACCACCGCGCTGCCGCGCCCGAATTCGCTGCGGGTATTCCACACGTTGCCAGCCTCGACGCTGGCGCCGACATACAGCGGCAGCGAGAACAGCCGGCTGGTATCGCCGGTACGGCGGTAGAACACCGCCCGCGCCAGCGCTGCCTGGCTGCCGACCAGCGAACGCTCGGCGTAGCCGGACAGGTTCAGGAACCCGCCGAGGAAGGTCTGCGAACGCAGGCCGCCGGCATCGTCCTCCAGCGCGCTGGCCAGACGCGTGCCCAGCAGCAGGTGATAGCGCTTCCACGCCACCGCCCAGTCCAGAGATGCCCGCGCCACTTCGCCGTCGGCGCTGGTGCCAGCCCAGGGATGCAGGGACAGCAGTTCGAGGTCGACGCGGCCACCGCTGGTGGGGAAATCGACGCTGTCCAGGGTGTCCCAGGTCGCGCCGGCGCGCAGCCCGGCAAAGCTCTCCGATCCCGCCTGCACCAGCCCGGCACCACCGACATCCAGGCGTGCGCTGTCGCGTCCGCCGACCAGCGCCAGCTCCATCCGCCAGGCCGGCTGCGGCGAATAGCCCAGGCCGAAGTCGAATTCGCGGCGCAACAGCCGGTATTCGGCCAGTTGGTCACCCTGCTGCCACAGCGGCAGCGACTCGCTGCGCACTTCCAGCGCGGGCCGCAGATAGAACGCACCCCGGTGGCCAAGCGGCTGGTACAGCTCGCTGCGCAGGCCGGTGATGCGCCCCAGCTGGATCAGGTTTCGCCACTTTCCGCCGATCCGGTTGACGTCGTTGAACACCAGTTCGGCCGACAGCAGGTAGTCGCTGCGACCGTTGAAGTCGTCGTCCAGCTGCAACCCCACCCGGCCGGATGCGGCCCAGGGCTTCTGCTGCGGCTGCATGACCAGGCCTGCCTTGCCATCGCGTTCCTGCAGGCGGTAGTCGATGGTTTCGAAGCGACCGTCACCATACGCATTGGCGACAGCGCGCTCCACCGCGGAAACCTCGAACGGTTTGCCCACCAATGGCGTCGTGGCCCACGCCACCCGCCGGGTGGCCGAGGGTGTCTGCCCGGGTTCCACGTCGAGGAAGGCGAGCAGCCCGGGATCGAATGCCCGGTGCCGCTGGCGCGCGCGCAGGGCGGTGTACTCCGCGGCAGGCAGCGCCAGCGCACGCAGGCGCGGCAACTGCGCCTCGGCGGCGTGTTCGCCGATCGCGACCGCTTCGGCAGCGCGATGGAAATCCGCCGCGGTGATATCGCCCAGTGCAGGCTGCAGCAGCAGGTCGGCATCACCCAGCGTTGCCAGGCTGCGCGCGGTCTTTTCCGCAATCAGCGCGGTGATCACCTGGTCCAGCACCACCGCCGGGTTGGTCAGCGCGTCCTCCTTGAGCAGCTGTGAACCCACGTCCACCACCACCATCGGGTGCGCACCCATCGCGCGCACTTCGTCCACCGGCACGTTCTCGGCCATGCCGCCATCCACCAGCAGCTGCTCCCCCACCCGCACCGGCGCGAACGCCCCGGGCACCGACATGCTCGCGCGGATCGCCACCGCCAGGTCGCCGTCGGCGAACACCTTCTTCCTGCCGGTGACGATGTCGGCGGCGACCGCGCGGAACCGGATGGGCAGCTGGTCGAAATCCTCCGCGCGCCAAGTCGACAGGGTCAGCCGGCGCAACAGCAGCATCAGCTTCTGCCCGCGCACCAGTCCCGCCGGGATGCTGAGGCGGCCATCGCGATAGCCGATCTCCAGATCTACCAGGTGGCGGAAGTCCTCCTGCTTGCGTTCCATCGGCAGCTGCGCGCGCGGCGGGCTGTCGACGAACATGTCATTCCAGTCGATGCTGGCCAGCAGCTGCTCCAGCTCGGCGGCGTCAAAGCCGGCCGCGTACAGCCCGCCGACAATCGCGCCCATGCTGGTGCCGGCAATCGCGCAAACCGGGATGCGCTCGCGCTCCAGCACCTTGAGCACGCCGACATGGGCGATGCCACGCGCGCCCCCACCGCCCAGCACCAGGCCGACGCAGGGCGCATCGACCGCCACCTCGGCGGGCCGCGCCTGTACGCCGACCGGCCACGACCCAAGCAGCAGCACCGCCAGCAAGCCGCACACGCGCTTCCGCCCCATCGCTTTTCCGCTCCCCGGCCATCAGGCCAATCCGCAACTCTAAGTCACGGCTGCCCGGCCTTCATGACCACCGGCACATGAGTCGCATTTGCGCTGGCATTTACTATACCGTCGGGTATATGATCCCCCGCTCTTTCCGCCTGACGTCCCGCAGTCCCGCATCGCCGCCTGCCGGCGTTACCGCGATGCCGGCCTTCCCCCCAGGAATTTTCCCCATGACAGCCCAGTCTTCCCGTCGTCCGCCCCGTCCGGCCCTGCGCTGGGCCCTGATGCTGGTCGGCGTCGCCGTGGTGTTCGGCGGCGTGTTCCTGCTCAAGGCGTTCTTCGCCAAGCAGACCAACAACTTCTTCGACAACATGCCGCAACCGGCTGCGTCGGTATCGGCGACGACCGCCAAGCCGCAGCGCTGGAGCGAGGGCGGCGAAGCCGTCGGCACGCTGGTGGCGGTGAACGGCACCGACGTCACCACCGAGGCGGGCGGCGTGGTCCGCAGCATCGAGTTCGAGGCCGGCCAACCGGTCGCCGCGGGCGCGGTGCTGGTGCGGCTGAACACCGCCAACGAAGAGGCCACGCTGAAGGCGCTGGAAACCTCGGCCAGGCTGGCCGAAACGCAGGCGCACCGCTGGCAGCAGCTGGGCCAGGACAAGCTGGTTTCGCTGGATGAAGTGCAGCAGCGCACCGCCGCCGCGGCCGCCGCGCGCGCGCAGGTGGAGGCGCAGCGCGCGCTGATCGCGCAGAAGACCATCCGCGCACCGTTCGCGGGCGTGCTGGGCATCCGCAAGGTCAACCTGGGCCAGTTCCTGGGACAGGGCGCGCCGGTCGTCAGCCTGCAGCAGCTCGACCCGATCTACCTCGACTTCAGCCTGCCCGAGCAGATGATCGGCAAGCTGGTGGACGGCACCACCGTGCGCGCCACGGTCGACGCGCTGCCCGGCCGCACGTTCGAGGGCACGGTCACCGCGCTGGAGCCGCAGGTCGACGCCAACACCCGCAACTTCAAGGCCCAGGCCACCCTGCGCAATCCCGACGGCACGTTGCGCCCGGGCAGCTTCGCCAAGGTCGCCTTCGACCTCGGCAGCGAGCGCGAGGTGGTGGTGATCCCGCAGACCGCGGTCAGCTTCAACCCCTACGGCAACGCGGTGTTCGTGATCGGCAAGGTCAAGCGCAAGGCCGGCGAAACCGACATGCAGGGCAAGCCGCTGACCGGCGACAAGCTGGTGGTGACGCAGCGCTTCATCAAGACCGGCGCCACCCGCGGTGACCTGATCGCGGTCACCGACGGCCTCAAGGCCGGCGAGCAGGTGGTCACCTCCGGCCTGCTGAAGCTGCGCAACGGCGCCGAAGTGACCATCAACAACGACGTGCGCCCGACGTCCGACGCGCAGCCCGAAGTCGAGAACAGGTAAGGCCCGGGACAAGCGCGCGGAAGCAGGCCACGCCTTCTGCCGCACCGCCTTTTCCGCCGCCGCCCTGAATCAGGATTCCCCATGAAATTCACCGATATCTTCATCAGGAAGCCGGTGCTGGCGATGGTCGTCAGCCTGTTCATCCTGCTGTTCGGCCTGCGCGCCTTCAGCGAACTGAACGTGCGCAAGTACCCGGAAATGCGCAACGCGGTGGTCAACATCAGCACCACCTACTTCGGTGCCGACGCCGACCTCATCCAGGGCTTCATCACCACCCCGCTGGAACGCGAGATCGCCAGCGCCGAGGGCATCGACTACCTGTCGTCGACCAGCTCGGCCGGCGTCAGCACCATTCAGGCCTACATCCGCCTGGACAAGGATCCCAGCGAGGCGCTCACCCAGATCAGCGCCAAGGTCAACAAGATGCGCGGCCAGCTGCCGCCGCAGTCGGAAGACCCGGTCATCGACCTGCAGCAGGGCGAGCAGATCGCGGCGATGTACGTGTCGTTCGCGAGCGAGACCCTGGACAACAATCAGATCACCGACTACCTGACCCGGGTGATCCAGCCCAAGCTGGTCACCGTGGACGGCGTGCAGCGCGCGGAGATCCTCGGCGCCGGCACCTTCGCCATGCGCATCTGGCTGAAGCCGGAAAAGATGGCCGCGCTGAAAGTCACCGCCAGCGACGTGTCGAATGCACTGCAGTCCAACAACGTGCTGGCGGCGGTGGGCTCTACCAAGGGCCAGATGGTCGCCATCGACATGACCGCGCGCACCGACCTGCGCAATGCCGACGAGTTCCGCAAGCTGATCGTGCGCGAGCAGGACGGCGCCATCGTTCGGCTGGGCGACATCGCCGACGTGGCGCTGGGCTCGGAGAGCTACGGCACCTCCGTGCGCATCAACGGCGAGTCGGCGACGTTCATGGGCATCTACGTGGCCCCGGACGCCAACTCGCTCGACGTGATCAAGGCGATGCGCAAGGTCTGGGACAACGAGATCGTGCCGCAGCTGCCGCAGGGCATGGAAGCGAGCATCCCGTACGACAGCACCGAGGCGATCCAGGACGCGATCGACGAGGTGATCCGCACGCTGATCGAGGCGTTGATCATCGTGATCGTGGTGATCTACCTGTTCCTGGGCTCGCTGCGCAGCGTGCTAATCCCGGCGCTGACCATCCCGCTGTCGCTGATCGGCGGATTGTTCCTGATGCTGCTGATGGGCTTCACCATCAACCTGCTGACGCTGTTGTCGATGGTGCTGGCAATCGGCATCGTGGTGGACGACGCGATCATCGTGCTGGAGAACATCCACCGCCACATCGAGGAGGGCATGAGTCCGTTCGACGCCGCCATCCGCGGCGCGCGCGAGCTGGCCTGGCCTGTGGTGGCGATGACCACCACGCTGATCGCGGTGTACCTGCCGATCGGCTTCCAGGGCGGCCTGACCGGCGTGCTGTTCACCGAGTTCGCGTTCACCCTGGCCGGCGCGGTGCTGCTGTCGGGCGTGATCGCGCTGACGCTGACGCCGATGATGAGCTCGAAGATCCTGCTGCCGCACGACCCGGCGCGCGCCAAGCGCGGCTTCGAGGCGTGGCTGGATGCGAAGTTCGACAAGCTCCATCACGCCTACCAGCGCAAGCTGCACGGGGCGCTGGAGACGAAGTCGGTGATCGCCGCGTTCGGCCTGATCGTGCTGGTCAGCTGCGTGTTCCTGTACATGGGCGCGCCCAAGGAACCGGCGCCGGTGGAGGACGAGGGCTTCATCTTCTCGGTCGCCAGCGCCGACCCCATCGCCACGCTGGACTACGTGGAGCGCTACACCGAGGAAGTCACCAAGATCGCCAAGACCGTGCCCGAAGTGCAGGATTACTTCCTGTTCAACGGCGGCTTCGGCGGCGGCGGCGGCGCCAGCCCCAGCGCGATGGCCGGCTTCGTACTCAAGCCGTGGAGCCAGCGCGAGCGCTCCACCAACGCGGTGTTGCAGCAGGAGCTGCAGCCGAAGATGTCGCAGGTCACCGGCCTCAACATCTTCGCGCTGGTGCCGCCCTCGCTGCCCAGCGCAGGTGGTGGCGGTGGCGGCGGCGAGTTCGTGATCGGCGGCGTGGGCGAGCTGTCGCAGCTTTCCGAGCTGGCCGATTCGATCCTGCAGAAGGCGATGGCCAGCAAGCGCTTCATCTTCCTGGACAAGGACCTGAAGATCGACAAGCCGCGCATCGAGGTCAACATCGATCGCGACAAGGCCGCCACGCTGGGCATCGACATGCGCACGCTGGCCGCCGACATGTCGGCGATGCTGGCGGGTGGCTATTCCAACCTGTTCTCGATGCAGAACCGCGCCTACCGCGTGATCCCGCAGGTGCAGCGCAGCGACCGCCTCAACGCGGCGCAGCTGGAGAACTACTACACCCGCACCCGCGACGGCCAGCTGATCCCGCTGTCCACCATCGTCACCCTCGAGGAAAGCGCGCAGCCGCAATCGCTCAAGCGCTTCCAGCAGCTCAACGCGGTGTCGATCACCTTCGCCCCCCGCCCCGGCGTGAGCAAGGGCGAGGCGCTGGCGATCCTGGACCAGGCCGCGAAGGAAGTGCTGCCGCAGGGCTACAGCGTGGACTACGCCGGCGAGTCGCGGCAGTTCAAGCAGGAAGGCTCGGCGATGCTGCTGACCCTGGCGCTGGCGCTGGTGGTGATCTTCCTGGTGCTGTCGGCGCAGTTCGAAAGCTTCCGCGATGCGCTGATCATGCTGCTGACGGTACCGATGGCGATCTGCGGCGCGCTGCTGGCGCTGAACGTGCTGGCGCTGCTGTCGCAGGTACTGCAGTTCGCCGGCATCGAGGCCTTCCCGGGCATGAGCATCAACATCTACACGCAGGTCGGGTTGGTCACGCTGGTCGGCGTGATCTCCAAGCACGGCATCCTGATCGTGGAGTTCGCCAACAAGCTGCAGATCGAACAGGGCCTGTCGAAGCGCGAGGCGATCGAGGAAGCCACCGGCATCCGCCTGCGCCCGGTGCTGATGACCACCGCCGCGCTGGTGTTCGCGATGATCCCCCTGCTGCTGGCCAAGGGCCCGGGCGCGGCGTCGCGGTTCTCGATGGGCGTGGTGATCGCCTCCGGCATGACCATCGGCACGCTGTTCACCCTGTTCGTGCTGCCGGCGTTCTACCTGTACCTGGCGCGCGACCATGCACACGATCCGCAGGCCGCAGGGGATGCGGACGCATTGCCGGAACCGCAGCACGGTTGACCGCATTGCGGATGATGCAAGACGAAAACGCCCGGGGAACCGGGCGTTTTTGTTTGGCGGTGACAACGGGCAGCTGCACCCGCCCCGGGTTCATTTCGCGAGGAACGGAATCCGCAAATGCCGTGCCATCGCCGCCGGACCCGCATCCGGTGCATATGGCAGCACGCCCCAGCACGACGCCGGCAGGCGTTCGCGCAGCATCGCCAGATTGTCTTCGACGCGCTCCATCGCCGGATCGACGTGCGAACCGATCCAGCCGGCAAGATGCAACCCATCGGCAGCAATCGCGTGCGCGCTGAGCAACGCATGGTTGAGGCAGCCCAGCCGCAGCCCGACGACAAGCACCACCGGCAGCCGCAGCGCGCGCACCAGGTCGGCCTGCATCAGCGATGCCGACAGCGGCGCGGCCCAACCGCCCACGCCCTCGACGACCACCGCATCACTGCGCGACGCCAGCCGCGCATGCGCATCGAGGAGTGGCGGCAAGGCTACCTCGACCCCGGCATCGCGCGCCGCCAGTTCCGGCGCCAGCGGATGTTCCAGCGCGAACGGATTGATGTCGGCATAGGCGATGCCGGCCTCGCCCGCCGCCTGCAAGGCCAGCGCATCCTCGTTCTGCCACGCGCCGTCGATGCGCTCGCAGCCGCTGGCCACCGGCTTCATGCCTACTGCGCGCAGGCCTTGGCCCCGCAATGCATGCAGCAACGCGCAACTGGTGAAGGTCTTGCCGATGCCGGTATCGGTGCCGGTGACGTAGATCGAAAACATCAGGCGATGCCTGCCGCGCATCGTGACCGCGCGCGGCGCATGGCCGCCTTGGCGATGAGCGGCGAGAACGACATCAGCGCATACACCATGCCGGGCGCACCGGCGAGCCACGGCGTGATGCGGCCCGGCAATCCCACCGCCACCGCGATGGACAGCAGCGCCACCAGCACGCTCCAGCCCCAGCTGGCGGCGTAGCCATACGTGCGCACCGTCTCTTCCGCGTCCAGCTGCAATGCTTGACGCCTGCGCCACGCATGCGCGTACAGCGCCAGCATGCTGCCGGCCAGCGTGGCGTAGGCCAATCCGTAGATGGAGAACATCGCCCGCAGGTCGCCCACGGAAGCCAACTGCACCGGCGTCGGGAACCAGCCGCCACTGATCCAGTAGAACAGCGCGCCGAACACGATCTTCAGCGGATACACATAGACCAGCACCAGGAACACCAGCAGCAGGCTCAGCCAGACACCGGCACCGTCATTCATGCCGTAACGCCGGCTCCAGCTCGCATGCGAATACCAGAAGAACGCGATCTGCGCGAACGATGCGGCGAACGCCGGAATGCCCTTGAGTGCCTCGATCAGGGCCGGGATGCTGTCCGGAATCGCATCCAGCGAAATCACCAGCAAGGTGACGGCGAAGGCAAAGGCGGCGTCCACGAAGGCTTCCAGCCGCGTCACCTGCTCGCCGCGCTCGAGGAAACCGTCGGGCATGCGCCGCAAGGAGGGGGGTTCGCTCATGCCGCCAGCATAGCGTGCGCGCTGCTAGACTCGGCGCATGAGTTTTTCCGCCACCACACTCACCGGCAGCAAGCCGGAACAGTACGCCCAGCTGCTGGAGCAGGCGCGCGCGCTGCTGCACGGCGAGCGCGACCGCACCGCCAACGCCGCCAACCTGTCCGCGCTGGTCTACCACGCGCTGCCCGACCTCAACTGGGTCGGCTTCTACTTCTTCGACGGCACCGAACTGGTGGTGGGCCCCTTCCAGGGCCTGCCCGCCTGCGTGCGTATCCCGCTGTCCAAGGGCGTGTGCGGCGCCGCCGCCAGCACCCGCGCCACCCAGCGGGTGGAAGACGTGGACGCGTTCCCCGGCCACATCGCCTGCGATTCGGCCAGCCGCTCCGAGCTGGTGGTCCCGCTGTACCAGGGCGATGCGCTGCTGGGCGTGTTCGACATCGACAGTCCGATCCCCGCGCGTTTTTCCGTTGAAGACCAGCATGGCCTGGAAGCGATCGCCCGGGCGTACTTGGAATCGCTTGGATGAACGTGAAGCTGCGCAACATCGGCCCCAAGTCCGCGGCATGGCTGCGCCAGGTCGGGTTGCGCACGCTGGAAGACCTGTCCGAAGCCGGTGCCGTCGGCGCCTACATGAAGGTGCGCCGGGCCGGCTTCAAACCCAGCCTCAACCTGCTGTACGCGCTGGAAGGCGCGCTGCTGGACTGCCATTGGCAGGAGGTGACAGAGGCGCGCCGCAACGAACTGGTGCAGGCCGCCGAAGCCGCCATCGCGCTGCTGCCGCCGCCGCGCGGACGGCCCGCCGCGGCGCCGGTGACCACCACCCATCATGAGGAAGCGGCGGCGCCGGCGTTCGCGCTGTTCGACGACGACCGCCACGGCGGCTCCGCCGATTGACCCAAGGCAAGGGTCCGGCCGCGGCGGCAGGCTACAATGCCCGCGCTTGAGGTGACCTTGCGGAATGCTCCGCGGGTTGAAACGGGAAGCCGGTGACGAAGCGCGAAGGCGCCTCCAGTCCGGCGCTGCCCCCGCAACGGTAAGCGCGACAACTCCGGCATCGGCCACTGTGCATGCGCATGGGAAGGCGCCGGAGGGGAACATCCCGCGAGGGATGCGCCGCGCGCGAGCCCGGAGACCGGCCCCAGGCAGTCTGATGGCGATGCGGAGGGCGTCGCGCGGCCCCGCGCGTGCGCCTGCGTCCGCCTGTGTCCGTGGTTGTCCTCTGCGTTTGCCGTCGCCCACCATCCCAGGGCGCGCGGGCGTGCGCGCCGGAGAGTCCCGAACATGAAGTTCCATCGCGATACCGTTTTCCGTCTCAGCCCGCTGGCGCTCGCACTGGCGCTGCCCGGCCTGGCATCGGCGCATGGCGACGATGCCACCGATCTCGACAAGGTCGTCGTCACCGCCACCCGCACCGCCAGCACCGCCGACGCCGCGCTGGCGGCGGTGGAGGTGATCGACCGCGCGCAGATCGACGCCAGCAGCGCGCGCTCGCTGCCGGAGCTGCTGCGCGGCCGCGCCGGCATCACCCTGGTCAACCAGGGCGGGCTGGGCAAGCTGTCCACGCTGTTCCTGCGCGGCACCGAATCCGACCACACGCTGTTCCTGATCGACGGCGTGCGCGTGGGGTCGCCGGCCTCCGGCCTGACCATGCTGCAGGACCTGCCGCTGGCGCAGATCGAGCGCATCGAGATCGTGCGCGGCCCGCGCTCCTCGCTGTACGGCGCCGACGCCATCGGCGGGGTGATCCAGATCTTCACCCGCCGCGGCGAGGCCGAAGGCGTGCGCGGCCGCGGCCGCATCGCCGCCGGCAGCCACGGCCTGCGCGAAGCCTCGGCCGGCGTCGACCTGCGCGGCAAGCGCGGCGGCGTGGGCGTGGATGTCGCCCATCAGGAAACCGACGGCATCAACGCCTGCCGCGGTTTCTACGACCCGGCCACCTGGGCCGGCGCCGGCTGCTTCATCGTGCCGGGCACGCACCTGGACCACGACGGTTACCGCAACAGCAGCGCCAGCCTGCGCGCCGACTTCGCCGCTAGCGATGGCTGGCAGATCGATGCCCGCGCCACCCGCGCCGAGGGCCACAACGACTACGACGGCGACTACGTCGACAACTCCGACATCGTCCAGCAGACCGTCGGCGGCAGCGTGCGCTGGGCCGCGGCCAGTGACGTGCAGCTGAAGCTGACCGTGGGTCGCAACAGCGATGATTCCGACAACCGCCTCGGCAGCACCTTCAGCAACCGCTTCACCACCACCCGCGACAGCGCCAGCCTGCAGGCCGACCTGACCGTGGCGCAGGGCCAGCTGCTGAGCGCGGGCTTCGACTGGCTGCGGGATCGCGCCACCATCGTCGACCCGTGGTCCCCGTTCGCCGCCGCCCGCGGCAACCGCGCCGTGTTCGCCCAGTACCAGGGCGATTTCGGCGCGCACGACCTGCAGCTGTCGCTGCGCAGTGACCGCAACGACCAGTTCGGCGGCCACCTCACCGGCGGGCTGGCTTGGGGCATGGACATCGCCGACGGCTGGCGCGTGACCGCCAGCCATGGCACCGCGTTCAAGGCGCCCAGCTTCAACGAGCTGTACTACCCCGGCTACAGCAATCCGCTGCTGCGTCCCGAGGCGTCGCGCAGCAGCGAGGTGTCGTTGCAGCGCAGCGGCGACGGCTGGCAGGTGCAGGCCAACGCGTACCACACCCGCATCGATGACCTGATCGCCTGGGACGCCAGCCTCGGCAAGCCCGGCAACGTCGAGCAGGCGCGCATCCGCGGACTGGAGCTGGCCGCGAGCGTGGCGCTGGGCGAATGGGATCTTCGCGGCCAGCTGGGCTGGCTGGACGCGCGCAACGCCAGCACCGGCTTCAACCACGACAAGCGCCTGGCGCGCCGCCCCACCCGCAGCGCCCGCATCGACCTCGACCGCAAGTTCGGCAACTGGGGCTTCGGCCTGTCCGCCATCGGCGAAGCCGCGCGCTGGGACGATGTCTCCAACAGCCTGCGGGTCGGCGGCTACGGCACCCTCGACGGCCGCGTGTCCTGGCGCTTCGCCCCGGCCTGGACCCTGCAGGCCAACGTGGTGAACCTGTTCGACAAGCGCTACGAAACCAGTGCCTGGTACGTCCAGCCCGGACGCGAATACGCACTGAGCCTGCGCTGGCAGCCGCAATGAGTTGAGGGAGGCGGCACCGCAAGGACGCGCGCAGGGATGCGACAGGGCCCGGCAGTGATGCCGGGCCCTTTTTGTGCCGGCGGTCGGAATTTCCGCTTTGGGGCGGGCGCACCCCTTGCAAACGGGTCGGCGAGCGTCCAACATTGTGAGTAATTAATTACTCACTATCGGAAACCCGATGAGCCTGCGCCCGCGCCCCCTGCCCGCCGGCGAGCGTCGCGCCGCTACGGTGGAAGCCGTGGTCGAACTGGCCGCCGAACAGAACCCCGGCGACATCACCACCGCCGCCATCGCCCAGCGCATGGGTCTGACCCAGGGCGCGCTGTTCCGGCACTTTCCCAACAAGGACGCGATCCTCGAGGCGGTGATGGGCTGGGTCAGCGAGCGCCTGCTGGCGCAGCTGGACCAGGCCGCGGCTTCAGCCACCACTCCGCTGGCGGCGCTGGAAGCGATGTTCATGGCCCACGTCGGCTTCGTCGCCCGCCATCCTGGCGTGCCGCGAATGCTGTTCGGCGAACTGCAGCGTCCCGGCGACACCCTCCCCAAGCGCATGGCGCAGACCCTCACCCAAGGCTATGCGCAGCGCCTGCGCGCGCATCTGGCGGCCGGCATCGCGCGGCAGCAACTGGATGCCGGGCTGGACCTGGACGCCGCCGCCACCCTGTTCATCGGCACCGTGCAGGGACTGGTGATGCAGTCGCTGATCGCCGGCGACGTGGCGCGCATCCGCCGCGATGCGCCCGGCGTGTTCGCCATCTATTGCCGCGGCATCCGGAGCCAGCCATGAGCCTGCCCGTCATATCCCGCCGCACGCTGATGCTGGTCGCGGCCATCGTCCCGTTGGTGCTGCTTTTTGCCTGGGTCGCGGTGCGCTCCGGTCCGCTGGCGCCGGTCGAAGTCACCACCATCAGCGTGGCCAAGCGCAGCATCGCGCCGGCGCTGTACGGCATCGGCACCGTGCAGGCGCGCTACAGCTACAAAATCGGCCCGACCTACGCCGGGCGGCTGCAGCGACTGGACGTGCACGTGGGCGATGCGGTCAAGGCCGGGCAGGTGCTGGGCGCGATGGCGCCGGTGGATCTGGACGACCGCATCGGCGCGCAGCAGGCCGCCATCGCCAGCGCGCAGGCGGCGTTGCTGCAGGCGCAGGCGCGCCAGCGTTACGCGCAGGCGCAGGCGCAGCGCTACGGCCAACTGGCACAGCAGCAGCTGGTCAGCGTGGAAACCGCCTCCGCGCGCCGGCAGGAGTTGGACGTGGCCAATGCCGGCCTGGCCGCCGCGCGCGACGACATCCGCCGCCTGCAGGCCGAACGCGACGCGGTGCAAGCGCAGCGCGGCAACCTGGCGCTGGTGGCGCCGGTGGACGGGCTGGTGGTGGCGCGCAACGCCGACCCCGGCACCACGCTGGTGGCAGGGCAGGCGGTGGTGGAAGTCATCGACCCGTCCAGCCTGTGGATCGACGCCCGCTTCGACCAGATCGCCGCCGGTGGGCTGGCCGCGGGCCTGTCCGCCGATATCACCCTACGCTCCGGGCCGGACGGCGCGCACGCGGGCACGGTGCTGCGCACCGAGCCGGTGGCCGACGCGGTGACCGAGGAAACCCGCGCCAAGATCGTGTTCGCCAGCCTGCCCAAGCCGCTGCCACCGCTGGGCGAACTGGCTGAAGTGACCGTGCGCCTGCCGGCGCAGGCGGCGATGCCCGCCATTCCCAACGCCACCATCCGCACCGTGGGTGGCCAGCGCGGCGTGTGGAAGCTGGTCAATGGCGAACTCGAGTTCGCGCCACTGGCACTTGGCCGCAGCGACCTGGACGGCAACGTGCAGGTGCGCAAGGGCTTGGCCGGCGGCGAACAGGTGGTGCTGTACAGCGAGAAAGCACTGACCGCCAACAGCCGCATCCACGTGGTCGAACAGATCCGGGGCACCGCGCCGTGATCAGCCTGGCCGGCCGCGACATCCTGCACGCCTGGGGCAAGTTCCTGTTCACCGGCATTGGCCTGGGCCTGCTGATCGGGGTCACCCTGACCATGGCCGGGGTGTACCGCGGCATGGTCGACGACGGCAAGGTGCTGCTGGACAACAGCGGCGCCGACCTGTGGGTGGTACAGCGCGACACCCTCGGCCCGTATGCGGAATCCTCCAGCGTGCCGGACGACCTGTGGCGCGACATCCACGTGCTGCCCGGGGTGGCACAGGCCGCCAACGCCACCTACCTCACCATGCAGGTGCGTCAGGGCGAGCGCGACGTGCGCGCGATGGTGGTCGGCATCGCCGCCGGCGCGCCCGGCACCCCTGGCTGGCCGCCGCAGCTGGTGGCCGGCCGGCAGGTCACCCGCGGCCATTACGAGGCGGTGGCCGACGTCGCCGGCGGGTTCCGCCTCGGCGACACGCTCGGCATCCGCCGCCATCGCTTCACCGTGGTCGGACTGACCCGGCGCATGGTGTCGTCCAGCGGCGACCCGATGGTGTTCATCCCGCTCAAGGACGCGCAGCAGGCGCAGTTCCTCAAGGACAACGACGCGATCCGGATGCAGCGCCGGCGCACCGCGGAGAACCCCGCCTTCAACCGCCCCGGCGTGCCCGGCCTGCTGGACGCGGTGGACGCCTCGCAGGCCAGCAACAGCGCGGTCAACGCGGTGCTGGTGCGGCTGGCGCCCGGCCACGCCGCCAGCGAGGTGGCCGAGCCGATCCGGCGCTGGAAGCGGCTGACCGTGTACGACCGCCCGCAGATGGAAGCGATCCTGGTGGGCAAGCTGATCGCCACCTCGGCACGCCAGATCGGCATGTTCCTGGTGATCCTGGCCGCGGTCAGCGCCGCCATCGTGGCGTTCATCATCTACACGCTGACCATGGACAAGATCCGCGAGATCGCCGTGCTCAAGCTGATCGGCACCCGCAACCGCACGATCGCGTGGATGATCCTGCAGCAGGCGCTGGTGCTGGGCGTGATCGGCTTCGTGGTGGGCAAGATCACCGCCACGTTCGCCGCACCGCTGTTCCCCAAGTACGTGCTGCTGGTGCCCGGCGATTCGGTGCTGGGCTTCTTCGCGGTGCTGCTGCTGTGCGTGGCCTCTAGCGTGGTCGCCATCCGGATGGCGCTGAAGGTCGATCCGGCCGAAGCGATCGGGGGTTGAGCATGGCCGCCACCGGCATCCGCATCGAAGGCCTGCGCAAGCGTTACGGCAGCGGCGACACCGCGGTGCTGGCGCTGAAGGACGTCAACATGCAGGTCGCGTCCGGCGAAGTGGTGGGCCTGGTCGGGCCCTCCGGCTCCGGCAAGAGCACGCTGCTGAAGAGCCTTGGCGCGGTGATCGACCCCACCGCCGGGCGCATGCAGCTGGGCGATGAGGTGATCTTCGACAACGGCTGGAAGGTGCGCGACCTGCGCGCGCTGCGCCGCGACAAGATCGGCTTCGTGTTCCAGGCGCCCTACCTGATCCCGTTCCTCGACGTCACCGACAACGTCGCCCTGCTGCCGATGCTGGCCGGCGTGGCGAATGCCGAGGCGCGCGCCCGCGCGCTGGAACTGCTGGCCGCGCTGGAGGTGCAGCACCGCGCGCGGGCGATGCCGGCGCAGCTGTCCGGCGGCGAGCAGCAGCGGGTGGCGATCGCGCGCGGGCTGGTCAACCGGCCGCCGGTGATCCTGGCCGACGAACCCACCGCGCCGCTGGATTCGCAACGCGCGCTGGCGGTGATCCGGCTGCTCAACGACATGGCCCGGCGCTTCCGGACCGCGGTCATCGTGGTGACCCACGACGAGAAGATCATCCCCACCTTCAAGCGCATCTACCACATCCGCGACGGGGTGACCTTCGAGGAAGCCGGCGAAGGCCGCGGCTTCGACTGAAGCCACGGCGGGCGGCGGACGGCGCGGCTACGGAGCAGGCACGACTTCTTCGCGCTGCGCCTGCAGCAGCACCAGGCACTGTTCCGCCGGCAGCGGCGGCGCCTTCAGGTAGCCCTGCATGTGCGCGCAATGGTGCTCGCGCAGGAACGCCAGCTGCGCCTGCGTTTCCACCCCTTCGGCCAGCACGCGCAGGCCAAGGTTGTCGGCCAGCGCGATGATGGTCCGCACGATCGCGGCGTCGCTGGCATCGCCCGGTACGTCGGCGATGAACGAGCGGTCGATCTTCAGGCAGTGCAGCGGGAACGCCTTGAGGTAGCCCAGCGAGGAATAGCCGGTACCGAAATCGTCGATGGCGATGTTCACGCCCAGCTTCTGCAGGTCGCCCAGCACCGCCGCGGCGGCCGCCAGGTCGTCCATCAGCATTGATTCGGTGATTTCCAGCTCCAGCGACGAGGGCGGCAGGTCGTTCTCGCGCAGCACCTGGCCCACCATGTCCACCAGGTCGCGCTGGCGGAACTGCCGCGCAGACAGGTTCACCGCCATGGTGCCCGGCGCCAGCCCGGCGTCACGCCAGGCGCGCAGTTGCCGGCAGGCTTCGCGCAGCACCCAGTTGCCGATGGCCAGGATCAATCCGGAGCGCTCGGCCACCGGCACGAACTCGCCGGGCGCCACCTTGCCCAGCTCCGCCGAGTGCCAGCGCAGCAGCGCCTCCCAGCCCACCAGCGCGCCGCTGCGGACATTCCACTGCGGCTGGTAGTGCAGCAGCAGCTCACCACGCTCCAGCGCCACCCGCAGCTGCGACTCCAGCAGCATCTGGCGGTCGAATTCCGCACCCACCGACCGGTCGTACACCTCCATGCAGTTGCGCCCGGACTGCTTGGCCCGGTGCAGGGCCAGGCCCGCATGCCGCATCACCGCGCCCGCCGCCTGGCCCGGTTCGGCGCTGGCCATCAGGCCGATGCTGGCACTGATCTGGATGCGGTCCTGGCCGATCCCGAATTCGCGCGTCATCGCCTGCAGCAGCAACTCGCCGAGCTCGCGCGCGGCGGCGGGCGGCTGGCCCTCCAGCACCACCACGAACTCATCGCCACTCAGACGGGCCACGAACACACCCTTGGGCACGCTGGCGCGGATGCGCGATGCCACTGCCACCAGCAGCCGGTCGCCCTGCGCGTAGCCCAGCGTGTCGTTGACGTGGCGGAAATGATCCAGACCCAGTAGCAGCAGGGCGCAATCGCCGTTCGCCGCCTCCCTGCGCGCAAGCACCTGCTCGAGATGCTCGGCCAACCCCACCCGGTTCGGCAACCCGGTCAGCACGTCGTGGGTCAGCATGTCGCGCATGCGCCGGAACGGGCGCCGGATGGCTTCGGCGTAGATGGCGCGATACAGGAAGTAGTACGCCACCAGCTTGTAGGCATGCCCGAGCAGGTTGGCCGTGCTGGCCACGCGCACGTACAGGATGAAGAACAGCTCGCTGGCGGCCAGCAGCAGCAGTGCCAGCAGCAGGCTGTTGAAGTCGATGTCCACCTGCCGCCGGCGCCGCAGCACCAGCAGTAATGCACCGCCCAGGTACAGCGCGCAAGCACCCCACTCCAGCCGGATCTTCAGCGGGGTCAGGCCGATGCCTTCGCGATACATCGGCGCGAGGCGTTCGGGCGCCGTCAACGGGAACCACGATGCACACAGCACCAGCAGCAGGATCCCGGCGTACCAGCCCTGCCGCCGCAGCCGCGAGACCGGCAACGGGCGCTCCGCGAGCAACAGGTAGCCCAGCAGCCCGATCCCGGCGGCATAGCGCGACAGCAGCCAGAACAGGATGGACTTGTGCGGGGAATTCGCGCTCACCACGTCCGGCATCCCGGCATAACTCAGCAGGTGCTGCGCGTCGAACAGCGCCACCGCCAGGAATGCCCCGCCCAGCAGCATGGCGCGGGTCGAGCGCTCGGCTCCGGTGGTCCCCATGCCGACGAAGAACACCAGTGCGGCCACCGCCACCGCGAAGATCTCCAGCAGCGAATGCAGGGCCAGGAAATCCGCGTGCGGGATCGGCAGCTGGTGCGACGGCGTCGATTGCCACGCCAGCAACGGAACCGCCAGCGCCAGCAACAGCATGCCGACGATGCGGTGCAGCGCGGGCCCCTGCATCGCGCCTGGCCTGTCCTCAAGCATCCCGCCCCCATCCATCATCGCCCCGGCGATGGCTTATCGCGCAGCATCCCCCATGCCGTGGTGCATTCACAAGCGCATGCGGGCATGGGCACCGGCAACACCGGGCCCCGGGGCACCCGGCGCGGCGGCGGACCCCACTCTGCGCAGGGGGTTCCCCCGCGGTTGCCAGCCATCGCCGTGCGCGGCCAGCCGCAGCGTGCCACCATGCGTGGCCATCTGTCCGATGACACTGCAAATGTCTGATCTCGATACCCTGCGCGCGCGCGCGCTGCAGGCTGCGCAACAGGCCTATGCGCCGTATTCGCAACTGCGCGTCGGCGCCGCCCTGCGTTCGGCCGCCGGCCATGTCTACACCGGCTGCAACGTGGAAAACGCGTCCTACACGCTGGGCAACTGCGCCGAGCGCGCGGCCATCGCCGCTGCGGTGCAGGCGGAGGGCGCCGACTTCCGGCTGGCCGCCATCGCGGTCACCGCCTTCGACGCCGGCGGCGATGTGCTGCCGATCTCACCCTGCGGCGGCTGCCGGCAGGCACTGGTGGAGTTCGGCGAAGACGCAACCGTGAGCTTCCGCCAACCCGATGCGCAGTGGCTCGACGTGACGGCAGGCGCACTGCTGCCGCACCGCTTCAGCTTTCCCGAGCGCTGAAGCAGAGCCGCCGCTGCGGTCATCGCGCGGGCTTGTGACTGCCCTCGTCGATGACAGGCAGACTCCCCGCTACAGCCAACGCCACCCCGGTACCGCCGCGGGCGCGGTTTCGCCCAGCGTGAATGCCGCACGCACCTGCGCAGCCGCACGCTCGGCATCGGCGGCGGTGCGCGCATGCACGCTGGCCAAGACCGCGCCTGCTTCCAGCCACTGCCCGCGCGCGGCCACGTCGGACAGCCCCACCGACGGGTCGATGGTCGCGCCCGGCACGCGCCGGCCGCCGCCCAGGTCGACCACGCATTCGCCCAGCGCGCGCACGTCGATGGCCTGCACCACGCCGGCTGCCTGCACCATGACCTCCCGCTGCACCGGCGCCTGCGGCAGCGCGTGCGTGAACACGTCGGCCGGCCCGCCCAGCGCCGCCACCATCCGCGCGAAGCGTTCCGCCGCGGTGCCGCTGTCCAGCGCCTGGCGCGCGCGCAGCAGCGCCGCTTCCCCGTTCTCCGCCAGTCCCGCCATATGCAGCAGGCGGGCCGCCTGTGCGAGTACCAGCGCCTGCAGGCGCTGGCAACGTGGACGGCCTGACAGCAGGTCCAGCACGCCCTGCACCTCCAGCGCATTGCCCGCGGTACGCCCGAGTACCTGGCCCATGTCGCTGAGCATCGCCGCCAGCTGCAGGCCGCTGCCGGCCGCCACCGCCTGCATGCGCGCGGCCAGTGCCTGCGCATCGGCCTCGTCCGGCGTCTGCGCGCCGCTGCCGGTCTTGATGTCCAGCACCAGCGCCTGCGCACCGCCGGCCAGCTTTTTCGACAGGATCGAGGCGACGATCAACTCGGGCACGTCGACAGTGGCGGTGACGTCGCGCACCGCATACAGGCGGCGGTCGGCCGGCACCAGGTCCGCGCTCTGTCCGACGATCGCGCAGCCGACCTCGCGCACCACCCGCGCCAGCCGCGCGGGGTCGGGATTCACGTCATAGCCGGGCAGGCTTTCCAGCTTGTCGAGGGTGCCGCCGGTATGGCCCAGGCCGCGCCCGGAGATCATCGGCACGAAGCCGCCGCAGGCCGCCAGCAGCGGCGCCAGCGCCAGGCTCACGCAGTCGCCGACGCCGCCGGTGGAATGCTTGTCCAGCACCGGCCCGGGCAGCTCGCGCCAGTCCAGGCAGCGGCCGGAATCGCGCAGCGCGAAGGTGAAGTCGCGGCATTCGGCGGCATCCAGACCGCGCCATGCCACCGCCATCGCGAACGCGCCGACCTGGCCCTCGCTCCACGCCTCGTCGGCGATGCCCTCGGCCAGCGCCTGCCACTGCGCGGCATCGAGCCTGCGTCCTTCGCGCTTGGCGCGGATCAGCGCAGCGGCGGACCAGGGATTCATGCGGAGCGCGCGCGACGCTGGCCGCGCGGAAAGTGGCGAAGCGACATCGGGATCACCGCAGGCAGCCGAAGACCGGCGCCGCCAGCCTAGGCGCGGCGACGCGCGCCAGCCTTGATCCAGGACAATCTTCGCCGCTGCTTATTCCACCGTGACCGACTTGGCCAGGTTGCGCGGCTTGTCGACGTCGGTGCCGCGTGCCAGCGCGGTGTGGTAGGCCAGCAACTGCACCGGGATGGCATGCACGATCGGCGAGAGGATGCCGACGTGGCGCGGCGTGCGGATCACGTGCACGCCCTCGGATTCGCTGAAGCTGCTGTCGGCGTCGGCGAACACGAACATCTCGCCGCCACGCGCGCGCACTTCCTGGATGTTCGACTTCACCTTCTCCAGCAGCGCGTCGTTGGGCGCGATCACCACCACCGGCATCTGCGTGTCCACCAGCGCCAGCGGGCCGTGCTTGAGCTCGCCAGCCGGGTAGCCCTCGGCGTGGATGTACGAAATTTCCTTGAGCTTGAGCGCGCCTTCCAGCGCGATCGGGTAATGCGTGCCGCGGCCGAGGAACAGCGCGTGCTGCCGCGGCGCGAACTTCTCGGCCCACGACGCCACCTGCGGTTCCAGGTTGAGTGCGTGCTGCACGCTGCCGGGCAGGTGGCGCAGGGCCTCCAGCAGCTCGCCTTCTCGCGCCTCGTCGATCTTCCCGCGCAGCTTGCCCAGCGTGACCGCCAGCGCGAACAGCGCCACCAGCTGGGTGGTGAAGGCCTTGGTCGACGCCACCCCGATCTCGGCGCCGGCGCGGGTCAGGAACAGCAGCCTGCTGGCGCGCGGGATGGCCGACTCCGGCACGTTGCAGATGGACAGGGTCTTGTCCTGCCCCTGTGCCTTGGCGTACTTCAGCGCCTCCATCGTGTCCAGCGTTTCGCCGGACTGCGAAATGGTCACCACCAGCTGCTTCGGGTTGCCCACCACGGTGCGGTAGCGGTACTCGCTGGCGATGTCGACCGCGCAGGGCAGGCCGGCGAGCGCCTCGATCCAGTAGCGCGCGGTCAACCCGGCGTAGTAGCTGGTGCCGCAGGCGAGGATCTGCACCGACTCGACGTCGGCCAGCACGCTGGCCGCCTCCTTGCCGAACAGTCCCGCATCGAAGCCGCCCGCATCGACGATGCCCTCCACGGTGTCGCCGATCGCGCGCGGCTGCTCGTGGATTTCCTTCTGCATGAAGTGGCGGTACGGGCCCAGTTCCAGCGAGGCCAGCGACACGTCGGACACGTGCACCTCGCGTGCCACCGGCGCATCGCCGGCGTCGAACACCTGCACGCCGTCGCGGGTCAGCTCGGCGGTATCGCCCTCTTCGAGGAAGATCACCCGCCGCGTCGCGGAGACAATCGCGGAGACGTCCGAGGCGACGAAATTCTCGCCTTCGCCCAGGCCGACCAGCAGCGGGCAACCCATGCGCGCGGCCACCAGCGTGGACGGATCGCGCTTGTCGATCACCGCCAGCGCATAGGCGCCGTGCAGCTCCTTCACCGCCGCCTGCAGCGCGGACAGGAGGCTGCCGCCCTGGGCGCGGTGGTAGTGGATCAGGTGGGCGACCACTTCGGTATCGGTCTGCGAGGTGAACTCGTAGCCCAGCGCCTGCAACCGCTGCCGCTGCGCCTCGTGGTTTTCGATGATGCCGTTGTGCACCAGCGCCAGCTCGCCATGGCTGATGTGCGGATGTGCATTGGATTCGGTGACCCCGCCGTGGGTGGCCCAGCGGGTGTGGCCGATGCCGAGGTGGGCATCCAGGCCTTCCGCCAGGGCGGCGGCCTCCATCTCGGCGACGCGGCCGGTACGGCGCACCCGGCGCACGTCCTCCCCGGACAACACCGCGATGCCGGCCGAGTCGTAGCCGCGGTATTCCAGTCGCTTCAGGCCATCCACCAGCAGGGGCACGACGTCACGGTTGGCGATGGCGCCGACGATTCCACACATGCTGGCACTGCTCCTTGAGGGGATGGGGAAGTGTAGTCGCAGCGGGCCGGCGGGTGTCCGCGCGGACGCCGGGATGCGTCCGTCCGGACACCGGACGCCGCCACCAAATCCATATATATCAAACACTTGCGATTGGCACGCGGATTGCTGATGGACAGGCATGGACCCTTCTTCCACCGACGCCCGCATGGACAACCACCGCCGCATCCGCGACACCTCCGGCCAGGACCAGGTCATGGCCACGCCCTACCGCCCCGCCCGTCGCAGGCGGATCGCCATTGCCGCGACCAGCGCCGCGGTGGTGCTGGCGCTGGGCGGCTGGGTGGCCTCCGGCTGGCTGTCGGGCGACCGTTCGTTCGACGCCTCGCGCCTGCGCATCGCCAGCGTCACCCGCGGCGACCTGGTGCGCGATCTCAGCGCCGAAGGCCGGGTGATCGCGGCCAACAGCCCGACCCTGTACGCGATCGCCGCCGGCACCGTGGCGCTGAAGATCGTCGCCGGCGACAAGGTGGCGAAGGGCCAGCCGCTGGCGGTGATCGACAGTCCCGAGCTGCGCAGCAGGCTGGTGCAGGAGGAATCCACCCTCGCCAGCCTGGAGGCCGAAGCAAGCCGCGCCGTGCTGGATGCGCAGATCGCGCGCGCCAACGCGCAGCGCGCACTGGACCAGGCCAGCGTCGACCGCACCGCGGCGATGCGCGATCTGGAGCGCTACCAGCGCGCCTATGAAGGCGGCGCGGTGCCGCAGAACGATCTGGCGCGCGCGCAGGACCTGATGAAGAAGGCCGACATCGGCCTGTCCGCAGCGCGCAAGGACTTCTCGCTGCAGAGCAGCGGCGCCGGGCTGGATGCGCGCAACAAGCAGTTGCAGGCGCAGCGCCAGCGCGCGGTGGTGGAGGAAGCCCGCCGGCAAGTGGATGCACTGACCCTGCGCGCGCCGTTCGATGGCCAGGTCGGGCAGGTGCAGGTGCCGCAGGGCACCCAGGTCGCCACCAACGGGCCGGTGCTCAGCGTGGTGGACCTCAGCCGCTTCGAGGTCGAGATCAAGGTGCCGGAGAGCTTCGCGCGTGACCTGGGCATCGGCATGCCGGCGCAGATCAGCGCCAACAACACCCGCTACGCCGGCGAGATCGCCGCCGTCTCGCCCGAGGTGGTGAACGGCGAGGTCACCGCCCGCGTGCGCTTCGCCGAAGGCAAGCAGCCCCCGGGCCTGCGCCAGAACCAGCGGCTGAGCGTGCGGATCGTGATGGACACCCGCCGCGACGTGCTGATGGTGGAGCGCGGCCCGTTCCTGGAACAGGACGGCGGCAACCTCGCCTGGGTGGTGGATGGCAGCAGCGCGACGCGCCGCCCGATCCGCACCGGGGCGTCCAGCCTCTCGTCCGTGGAAATCGTCTCGGGCCTGAAGGTCGGCGACCGCATCGTCGTCTCCGGCACCGATCAGTTCGGCACCGCCGAGCGCGTCCGCATCTCCGGCAACTGAGCAGCGAGGATTCCGCCATGCATGCCATCGACCGCAACTTCCCCACCTTCCGCTGGACGCCCGCACAGCTCGCCGATGCAGTACCGCCGCGCCTGGGCGAACTGTTCGCCTGCACCACCGACCGCGACGCCAGGCGCGGCCCCGCCGACACGGCACGCCATCGCACGCGCACCACGCCGGACTACCTGCCGGCCGAAGCGCTGGCGCCACGCTTCCGCGTTTCCTGACCCGACAACCACACAAGGAATCCCCGTCATGCTGGACATGCGCCAGGTCACCAAGGTCTACCGCACCGAGCTCGTGGAAACGCACGCACTGCGCTCGCTCGACCTGCAGGTCGGCGAGGGCGAGTTCGTCGCCGTCACCGGGCCGTCGGGCTCGGGCAAGACCACCTTCCTCAACATCGCCGGCCTGCTGGAGGAATTCACCGGCGGCGACTACGTGCTGGATGGCGTCGACGTGAAGGGCCTGAACGACAACGCCCGTTCGCGCCTGCGCAACGAGAAGATCGGCTTCATCTTCCAGGGCTTCAACCTGATCCCCGACCTCAACCTGTTCGACAACTGCGACGTGCCGCTGCGCTACCGCGGCATGCCGGCATCGGAGCGCAAGCTGCGCATCGAGGATGCGCTGGGCATGGTGGGCTTGGGCTCGCGGATGAAGCACTACCCGGCAGAGCTCTCCGGCGGCCAGCAGCAGCGCGCGGCGATCGCCCGCGCGCTGGCCGGCAGCCCGCGCCTTTTGCTGGCGGACGAACCGACCGGCAACCTGGACTCGCAGATGGCGCGCAGCGTGATGGAGCTGCTGGAGGACATCAACCAGCAGGGCACCACCATCGTGATGGTCACCCATGACCCGGAGCTGGCCGCACGCGCGCAGCGCAACGTCCACATCGTCGACGGCATGGCCTCGGACGTGGTCATGGAGGCCGCCATCGCCCATTCGCCGCACGCCCGCGTCGCCATCGCCTGAGGACACCGCCATGTTCGGCTACTACCTCAACCTCGCCCTGCGCAGCTTCCGCCGCAACCGCGTGCTCACCGCGCTGATGGTGCTGGCGATCGCGCTCGGCATCGGCGCCAGCATGACCACGCTGACCGTCTTCCACGTCCTCTCCGGCGACCCGATCCCGCAGAAGAGCGACCGCCTGTTCTACGTCCAGCTGGATCCGGAAACGCGCGACGGCTACAAGCCGGGCGACGAGCCGCAGGACCAGCTCACCCGCTTCGATGCCGAGGAACTGCTGCGCCAGAAGAAGGCCAAGCGGCAGGCCATGATGACCGGCGGCGGCGGCGTGGTGGAGCCGGATGGCAACAAGCTCAAGCCGTTCACGGTTGGCCTGCGCTATACCTCGGCCGACTTCTTCGCGATGTTCGACGTGCCGTTCCTGCGCGGCCGGTCATGGACCGGAGGCGATGATGACGGCCGTGCACGGGTGACGGTGGTGACCCGGGAACTGGGCGAAAAGCTGTTCGGCGGCAGCGACCCGGTAGGCCGCGAGCTGCGCATCGACGGCCATGCCCTGCGCATCGTGGGCGTGATCGACGACTGGAAGCCGGCGCCGCACTTCTACGACCTCAACACCGGCCGCTACGACAGCGACGAACAGGCGTTCGTGCCGATCAGCACCGCACTGGACCTCAAGCTGGGCCGCAACGGCAGCATGAACTGCTTCGGCCGCACCATCGTCAACGACCCCACCGCGCAGAACGTGCCCTGCAGCTGGATGCAGTACTGGGTGGAGCTGGAAAGCGCCGGCGACGCGGCCGCGTACAAACGCTATCTCGACAACTACTCCGAGCAGCAGCGCAGCGCCGGCCGTTTCGAGCGCCCGGCCAATACCCGACTGCGCAACGTGATGGAGTGGCTGGAGTTCCGCCAGGTCGTGCCCGGCGACGTGCGCCTGCAGATGTGGCTGGCGTTCGCCTTCCTGGTGGTCTGCCTGCTCAATACCGTCGGCCTGCTGCTGGCCAAGTTCCTGCGCCGCAGCGGCGAGATCGGCGTGCGCCGCGCGCTGGGCGCGTCGCGGATGGAGATCTTCAAGCAGTGCCTGGTCGAAGCCGGCACGGTTGGCGTGGCAGGCGGCGCGCTCGGCCTGGTGCTGGCCCTGCTGGGGCTGTGGGCGGTACGCCAGCGCCCGGCCGAGTACGCGCAGCTGGCCCACCTGGACGGCGGCATGCTCGCGCTGACCTTCGTGCTCGCCATCGGCGCCAGCCTGCTCGCCGGCCTGCTCCCCGCCTGGCGCGCGATGCGCGTGCCGCCGGCGCTGCAGCTGAAATCGCAATGACCCGCGCGACACCGCGCGGCACCTGACATCCCGGAGAATCCCGATGGAAATCCGTCCCATTCTGTCCACCCTGTCGCGCCACAAGACCGCGGCTGCGCTGATCGTGCTGGAGATCGCGCTGACCTGCGCGATCCTCTGCAACGCGCTGTTCCTGGTCGCGCAGCGGCTGGAAACCCTCAACATGCCCAGCGGCATGGACGATGCGCACCTGATCATGGCCCGCGCCACCGGCATCGGCACCCAGGTCGATGCCAACGCCCGCACCCGCGAGGACCTGGCCGCGCTGCGCGCGATCCCCGGCGTGACCGACGTGGTGATCGTCAACCAGACGCCGTTCCGCAACGGTTCCTGGAACACCTCGCTCGGCACCAGCCCAGACCAGGAAGTACCGACCCTCAACGCGGCACAGTACATGGTCAGCGAAGGCACCCTGAAGGCGATGGGCCTAAAGCTGGTCGCCGGCCGCGACTTCCAGCCGGACGAGTTCCGCAACACCACCGAGCTGGAAACCGCGACCGACGCATCGGCGCTGAAGTCGCCGCTGATCCTCAGCGCCGCGGCCGCGCGCAAGCTGTTCCCCGACAGCAGCCCGCTCGGCAAGACCGTGTACATGGCCGACGTCCCGCTGACCGTGGTGGGCGTGGTCGAAACCCTGGTGCGGCCGGCGCGGATGGGCGGCAACCGCGACTACTCGCTGATCTTCCCGTTCCGCATGCACTTCGCCAACGGTGGCATCTACCTGGTGCGCGTGGCGGATCCGGCACGTCGCGACGAGATCCTCAAGCAGGTGGACGCCACCCTGGAGAAGGTCGACCCCAATCGCCTGATCCGGCCGTCGATCACCTTCTCCGAGAACCGCCGCGAGTTCTTCGCCGACGACCGCGACATGATCGGCCTGCTGCTGATCGTGTGCGGCCTGCTGCTGCTGGTCACCGCGCTGGGCATCGTCGGCCTGGCCAGCTTCTGGGTGCAGCAGCGGACCAAGCAGATCGGCATCCGCCGCGCCCTCGGCGCCACCCGCGGGCAGATCCTGCGCTACTTCCAGACCGAGAACTTCCTGCTGGCCACGGTCGGCATCGTGCTGGGGATGGTGCTGGCGTTCGGGATCAACCAGCTGCTGATCAGCAAGTACGAAATGCCGCGGCTGCCGCTGGCCTATCTGCCGGTCGGTGCGCTGGGGCTGTGGCTGCTGGGCCAGCTGGCGGTACTGGGCCCGGCCCGGCGCGCGGCCGCAGTGCCGCCGGCCGTCGCCACCCGCTCCATCTGACCACCACCCATGGCCAAGGAGCCGCGCATGCACGCCTTTTCCCTCGCCGCGACCCTGCTCGTGCTGTCCGCGACAGCGGCCGCGGCGCCTTCGCCTCCGGCGGAGAACGAAGCGTTGTCCACGACGATCGCCAGCCTCGATACCGCCGTGTTCGATGCGTTCAACCGCTGCGCCGACCCGGCGCAGCTTGCCCGGCATGCCGGCTATTTCGCGGAGGACGTCGAGTTCTACCACGACACAGGCGGCGTCACCTGGACGCGCGACGCCATGATCGACAACACCCGCAAGCACGTCTGCGGGCACTACACGCGGGCGCTGGTCCCCGGTAGTCTTCGGGTCTATCCGATCCAGGGATTCGGGGCGATCTCGCAAGGCACGCACCGGTTCTGCCAGACGGACACCGGCCGCTGCGAAGGCGAGGCCGATTTCACGATCGTGTGGCGCCAGCAGGACGGGCAATGGACCATCACCCGCGTGCTGAGCTACGGCCACCGACCGAACCCCGATCCGTCCTGAGTTCCCGCCGTCGCCCCCGAGCCATCGCCCCATGCCCGTCATCCTGGTCATCGACGACAACCCCTCGGTCGGCACCGCGCTGGACCTGCTGTTCTCCCTGCACGACATCCGCACGCTGTGCGCGCAGTCGCCGGAGGAAGGCCTGGCGCTGCTGGCACGGGAGCCGGTGGACCTGGTGATCCAGGACATGAACTTCGTCGCCGACACCACCTCCGGCGACGAGGGCGTGGCGCTGTTCCATCGCATCCGCGAGGCGCATCCCGACCTGCCGATCATCCTGCTGACCGCCTGGACGCATCTCGAGGCCGCGGTCGAGCTGATCAAGGCCGGCGCTGCCGACTACCTCGCCAAGCCGTGGGACGACCGCAAGCTGGTCGCCACGGTCAACAACCTGCTGGAGCTGGCGGACAACCGCCGCCAGCTGGACCAGGCCCGCGCCGGCGAACGCCAGCGCCGCAGCGCGCTGGAGCGCGAACACGACCTGCGCGGGATCGTCTACGCCGACCCGGCCAGCGAGGCCGCGCTCACCCTGGCCTGCCAGGTCGCCCGCGCCGACATCCCGGTGCTGGTCACCGGGCCGAACGGCGCCGGCAAGGAGCGCTATGCCGAGATCATCCACGCCAACTCGCGCGTGGCCGCCGGGCCGTTCGTGGCGCTCAACTGCGGCGCGCTGCCGGCGGACCTGATCGAAGCCGAACTGTTCGGTGCGGAGGCCGGTGCGTACACCGGCGCCAACAAGCCGCGCGAGGGCAAGTTCGAGGCGGCCGATGGCGGCACCCTGTTCCTCGACGAGATCGGCACCCTGCCGCTGGCCGGGCAGGTGAAGCTGCTGCGCGTGCTGGAGACGGGCTGCTTCGCGCGGCTGGGCAGCAACCGCGAGCGCCACGTTCAGGTGCGCATTGTCAGCGCCACCAATGCCGACCTGCAAAGCCTGATCGCGGACGGCAAGTTCCGCGAGGACCTGTTCTACCGCCTCAACGGCATCGAACTGCGCATCCCACCGCTGGCGGCGCGGCCGCGCGACATCCTCCCGCTGGCGCGCCACTTCCTCGCGAACGGCAAGTACTTGGGCGATGACGCGGAACGCGCGCTGCAGCGGCACCCCTGGCCCGGCAACGTGCGCGAGCTGCGCAACGTCATGCAGCGGGCCGGCCTGCTGGCACGCGGCGATACCGTGGCAGCGGCCGACCTCGGCCTGCCATCGCCCCCCGCGGGGCCCCTGGCGAACGCCGACGAGCCCGACCGGGCGGTGATCGAAGCCGCCCTCGCCCGCAGCGGCGGCGTGTTGGCGCAGGCCGCCGCCGACCTCGGCCTGTCGCGGCAGGCCCTGTACCGCCGGCTGGACCGGCTCGGCATCCCGAGGACCTGATGCGCGTCCTCCGCGTCCTGCCCATCGCGGTCCGCATGATCGCCATCGCAGTGGCGGGCATCGTGCTGACGGCCCTCGTCACCGTGCTGCTGGACCGCTGGCTGCAGCCGTGGGCGGCCGCGCTGGTCGCAGCCACGGCCGTGGGCGCGCTGGTGGCGGCCATCATCTGGCGCGCGCTGGTGCCGATGCGCGCCCTGTTCCGCGCGCTGGCCGGCACCGTGGCCAGCTACCGGGACGGCGATTTCAGCTTCGGCATCACCTGGGACAAGGCCAGCGACCTGATCGAACTGGTCGATGCCCACAACGCACTGGGCACCACCCTGCGCGAGCAGCGCCTGGCGCTGGTGCAGCGCGAACTGCTGCTGGACACGATGGTGCAGAACACCCCGGTCGCGATGGTGCTGGTGGATCCATCGCGCCGCGTGGTGCTGGGCAACCTCGCCGCGCGCCGCATGCTGGGCGACGGCAAGCGCCTCGAAGGCCGCGCCTTCGATGACTTGGTCGGGGACGCCGACCCGGCGGTGCGCGAGGCCTTCGCCCGCGGGGGCGATGGCATGTTCACCGTCGGCAGCGACGACGATGAGGACATCTACCACCTGTCGCGGCGCAACTTCCGCCTCAACGGCCGCATCCACGAACTGGTGCTGCTGCGCCAGCTGACCGCGGAGCTGCGCCGGCAGGAAGTCCAGACTTGGAAGAAGGTGATCCGCGTCATCAGCCATGAACTCAACAATTCGCTGGCGCCGATCGCCTCGCTCGCGCACTCCGGCACGGAGCTGCTGCGCCGTGGCCAGTACGAACGCCTGCCGTCGGCGCTGGCCACCATCGAGGAACGCGCACGCCACTTGGAAGGCTTCATCCGCGACTACGCGCGCTTCGCCAAGCTGCCCGCGCCGCGGCTGGAGCCGGTGGAGTGGCAGCGTTTCGTCGCGCAGCTGCGCACGCAGGTGGAGTTCGTCACCGAGCTCCATCCCGCTGACGGCATTGCCCGCGTGGATGCGGCCCAGCTGGAGCAGGCGCTGATCAACCTGCTGAAGAACGCGCATGAATCGGGCACCCAGGCGAGCGAAGTGCGCCTGTCGGTGCGGCGCATCGCGGACGGCTGGCGCATCGAGGTCCTGGACCGGGGCAGCGGCATGAACGAAGCGGTGCTGGCCAACGCACTGCTGCCGTTCTATTCCACCAAACGCCACGGCACCGGCCTCGGGTTGGCGCTGGCGCGTGAAATCGCCGAGGCCCACGGCGGGCGCATCGCCCTGCTCAACCGCGACGGCGGTGGGCTTTGCGTGTCGATGGTGCTGCCGGCCTAGATCACCGTCGCCGCGCGTCGGCGGTGCGTCCGCCCCATCATCCTGCCGACCGCACCACCCAGTAGCCAAACAGCAACACACCAGCCACGACCTGCACTCCCAGCCCCATGCGCAGCATTGTCCGCGCACGCCCCTGCTGCAGGCGCAGCGCAGTCGCTGCGACCAGCAGCAAGAGGCCGTAGCCGATGGTCCACGCGAACCAGGCAATCCCCACGCCGATGCAGCCGAAGTTCTCGCAGTAGGTGCGCCACAGACTGATGCCCGAAAGCGCGAGCGCCAGCGCGCCGACCGCATAGGTCGCCGCCAGCACGCGCGGCGCCAGCTGCATCAGGCGCGGAGGCAACACGGACACTTGTTCTAACCCTGCTTCTTCACCGGCCGCCGCCAGCCATCCACGGTGTCCTGCCTGGCCCGTGCGAGGGTCAGCTTGCCCGCCGGGGCGTCCTTGCCGATCACCGAACCGGCACCGATGGTCGCGGCTTCGCCGATGGTGACCGGCGCCACCAGCGAACTGTTGGAGCCGATGAAGGCGTTGTCGCCGATGGTGGTGGTGGACTTGTTCACCCCGTCGTAGTTGCAGGTGATGGTGCCGGCGCCGATGTTCACCCCGGCGCCCACCACCGCGTCCCCCAGGTACGTCAGGTGATTGGCCTTGCTGCCCCGGCCCAAGGTGGTCTTCTTGGTTTCGACGAAGTTGCCAACGTGCACGCCTTCCGCCAGCACGGTGCCCGGACGCAGCCGCGCGTAGGGGCCGATGTGCGCGCCGCCCTCGCAGATCGCGCCGTCGATATCGCAGTGGGCGGCAACCACCGTGTCCGCACCGATGCGCGCGTCCTTGATCCGGCAGAACGGGCCGATGCGCACGCGATCGCCGAGTTCCACCTCGCCCTCGAACACCACGCTCGCGTCGATCTCGACGTCGCGGCCGACGGCCACGTTGCCGCGGATGTCGATCCGCGCAGGGTCGGCCAGGCGTGCGCCCTGCAGGCACAGCGCCCGCGCCTGGCGCTGCTGGAATGCGCGCTCCAGCTGGGCCAGTTGCCAAGGGTCGTTCGCCCCTTCTGTTTCCACCGGATCCTCGACAACGACGATCTCGGCCGCGGCATACTCCCGCGCGGCGGCCCCGAACACGTCGGTGAGGTAGTACTCACCCTGCGCGTTGTCGTTGCGCAGCCCGTCCAGCCAGCCCCGCAGGGTGCCCGCGACTGCGGTGATCATGCCGGTGTTGACCAGGTGAATCCGGCGCTGGGCCGCGTCCGCATCCTTGTGCTCGACGATGGCGGCGACATGTCCTTCGCTGTCGCGCACGATCCGGCCGTAGCCGGTCGGGTCGACCGGCTCGGCACCCAGCACGGCGATCGGTCTCGGCGCATCCAACAGGCGTCGCAGGGTAGCGGCGGTAATGAGCGGCACGTCCCCGTACAGCACCAGCACCCGCGCATCGTCCGGAATCCCCGGCATCGCCTGTTGCACGGCGTGGCCGGTGCCAAGCTGGTGCGCCTGCTCGGCCCATTGCAGGTCAGGCTGGCCAGCAAACGCCGCGCGCACCTGCTCGCCTCCGTGCCCGAAGACCACGTGGATGCCGGCCGGTGCCAGTTCCCGCGCGGCATCGATCACGTGCGCCAGCATGGGCCGGCCCGCGATCGGCTGCAGCACCTTGGGCAATGCCGATTTCATCCGTTTGCCTTCGCCGGCGGCAAGGATCACGACGTGCAGCGGCGGGGTGGACGGATTGGGCATGTCGGGATTTCCTGCGGAGACTGCCGCGATTCTAGCGGTCGCGGGCGCATGCCCGCTGGGTCACAATCATGTGCATGAGCCTGCGTCGCCACCTTGGGGGATACGCCACGGTCGGCCTGCTGCAATGGGCGGTCGAATACGCGGTCATGCTGTCACTGAGCCAGTGGGTGATGCCGGTGGCCCCGGCCAATGTCGCCGGCCGCATTTCGGGGGCGCTGCTGGGCTTCTGGCTGAACGGCAAGTGGACGTTTGCGGGCGACGGCCATCAACTGGGCACGCGGGCCGCGCGACGGTTTCTGGTCATGTGGCTGGTCCTGACCACGCTCAACACGGTCGCAGTCGACATGGCCGACCACTACGCGGGCCTGGCTACCGCGCAATCGCTGAAGCCGCTGGCCGATGTCCTGTGCGCGGGGCTCGGGTTCATGGCATCGCGGCACTGGGTGTACCGGATCGACTGAAGACACCCGTCGCCCGCGAGACTCGTCCGCACGGAGCGGGATCGTCCCTTCGTCGGCCGTCATCCCCGGCTGTTTATCCGGGTGTTTGTGGATATTGGGGTGCAAGAAAGACAAAACCCCAGCTCGATGAGCTGGGGTTTTGCGGGATAAAGACCCTGGCGATGACCTACTCTTGCATGCGGATGCACACTACCATCGGCGCAGCTGTGTTTCACTTCCGAGTTCGGGATGGGATCGGGTGGTACCACAGCGCTGTTATCACCAGGGAGAGGGTGGAGGGTCGCTGGCCGTCTATACGGTAGCGCCACGCTCTCAAGGGGGGGAAGAAGAGTGAACGAGCGTTTGGAGCAAGCCATCAACGTGTTGAGGCCAAGGGTTACTTCGCGAGGCGAAGCAACTTGAGGTGATATGGTCAAGCCACACGGATCATTAGTACAGGTAAGCTCAACGCATTACTGCGCTTACACACCCTGCCTATCAACCACCTGGTCTTGATGGTTCCTTCAGGGGGCTTGTGCCCCGGGAGATCTCATCTTGAGGCGCGCTTCCCGCTTAGATGCTTTCAGCGGTTATCGCTTCCGAACATAGCTACCCGGCAGTGCCACTGGCGTGACAACCGGAACACCAGAGGTTCGTCCACTCCGGTCCTCTCGTACTAGGAGCAGCCCCTCTCAAATCTCCAACGCCCATGACAGATAGGGACCGAACTGTCTCACGACGTTCTGAACCCAGCTCGCGTACCACTTTAAATGGCGAACAGCCATACCCTTGGGACCGACTACAGCCCCAGGATGTGATGAGCCGACATCGAGGTGCCAAACACCGCCGTCGATATGAACTCTTGGGCGGTATCAGCCTGTTATCCCCGGAGTACCTTTTATCCGTTGAGCGATGGCCCTTCCATACAGAACCACCGGATCACTAAGTCCTAGTTTCCTACCTGCTTGATCCGTCGATCTTGCAGTCAAGCACGCTTATGCCTTTGCACACAGTGCGCGATGTCCGACCGCGCTGAGCGTACCTTCGAGCTCCTCCGTTACTCTTTGGGAGGAGACCGCCCCAGTCAAACTACCCACCATACACGGTCCCCGACCCGGATTACGGGCCCAGGTTAGAACGTCAAGCACATCAGGGTGGTATTTCAAGGTTGGCTCCATGCCAGCTAGCGCCGACACTTCACAGCCTCCCACCTATCCTACACAGACGAACTCAACGTTCAGTGTAAAGCTATAGTAAAGGTTCACGGGGTCTTTCCGTCTTGCCACGGGAACGCTGCATCTTCACAGCGATTTCAATTTCACTGAGTCTCGGGTGGAGACAGTGCCGCCATCGTTACGCCATTCGTGCAGGTCGGAACTTACCCGACAAGGAATTTCGCTACCTTAGGACCGTTATAGTTACGGCCGCCGTTTACCGGGGCTTCGATCAAGAGCTTCGCTTTCGCTGACCCCATCAATTAACCTTCCGGCACCGGGCAGGCGTCACACCCTATACGTCCACTTTCGTGTTTGCAGAGTGCTGTGTTTTTGATAAACAGTCGCAGCGGCCTGGTTACTTCGGCCTCCTTCAGCTATTCACCATAGGAGGCGCACCTTCTCCCGAAGTTACGGTGCTATTTTGCCTAGTTCCTTCACCCGAGTTCTCTCAAGCGCCTGAGAATTCTCATCCTGCCCACCTGTGTCGGTTTACGGTACGGTCTGTGCAAACTGAAGCTTAGGAGCTTTTCCTGGAAGCGTGATATCAGCAGCTCTGTCCAATTGGACTCGTCCTTGGTCTCAACGTTGCGCTCCCGGATTTGCCTAAGAGCACCGCCTCAACCCTCTCACCGGGACAACCAACGCCCGGCCTGCCTAACCTTCTCCGTCCCTCCATCGCATTTGCACGAGGTGCTGGAATATTAACCAGCTTCCCATCGACTACGCATTTCTGCCTCGCCTTAGGGGCCGACTCACCCTGCGTCGATTAACGTTGCGCAAGGAAACCTTGGGCTTTCGGCGTGCGGGCTTTTCACCCGCATTATCGTTACTCATGTCAGCATTCGCACTTCCGATACCTCCAGCAGACTTTACAATCCACCTTCGCAGGCCTACGGAACGCTCCTCTACCGCGCATACAAAGTATGCACCCCAAGCTTCGGTTTACCGCTTAGCCCCGTTAAATCTTCCGCGCAGACCGACTCGACCAGTGAGCTATTACGCTTTCTTTAAAGGGTGGCTGCTTCTAAGCCAACCTCCTGGCTGTCTGTGCCTTTCCACATCGTTTTCCACTCAGCGGTAATTTGGGACCTTAGCTGTGGGTCTGGGTTGTTTCCCTTTTCACGACGAACGTTAGCACCCGCCGTGTGTCTCCCGTACAGTCCGTCTCGGTATTCGGAGTTTGCAATGGTTTGGTAAGTCGCGATGACCCCCTAGCCATAACAGTGCTCTACCCCCGAGAGGATACATACGAGGCGCTACCTAAATAGCTTTCGAGGAGAACCAGCTATCTCCGGGTTCGATTAGCTTTTCACTCCTAATCACACCTCATCCCCGACCTTTGCAACGGGCGTGGGTTCGGGCCTCCAGTACCTGTTACGGTACCTTCACCCTGGGCATGACTAGATCACCCGGTTTCGGGTCTACTGCCCGCGACTATGCGCCCTTATCAGACTCGGTTTCCCTTCGCCTCCCCTATACGGTTAAGCTCGCCACGAACAGTAAGTCGCTGACCCATTATACAAAAGGTACGCCGTCACCCTTGCGGGCTCCGACTGCTTGTACGCACACGGTTTCAGGGTCTATTTCACTCCCCTCGCCGGGGTTCTTTTCGCCTTTCCCTCACGGTACTGGTTCACTATCGGTCGGTCAGGAGTATTTAGCCTTGGAGGATGGTCCCCCCATGTTCAGACAGGGTTTCACGTGCCCCGCCCTACTCAATTTCATCGATCAGGCCCTTTCGCATACGGGGCTATCACCCGCTATGGCCACACTTTCCAGAGTGTTTTGCTAAAACAAGATCGACTTTTGGGCTAGTCCGCGTTCGCTCGTCGCTACTTACGGAATCTCGGTTGATTTCTTTTCCTACGGTTACTTAGATATTTCAGTTCACCGCGTTCGCCTTGCATGGCTATGTATTCACCATGCAATACCCTTGCGGGTGGGTTTCCCCATTCGGACATCGCCGGATCAAAGCTTATTGCCAGCTCCCCGACGCTTTTCGCAGGCTATCACGTCCTTCATCGCCTCTGACCGCCAAGGCATCCACCGTGTGCGCTTATTCGCTTGACCATATCACCCCAAGTTGCCTCGGGACGACACGTACCAGCGAATGGTACGACTATCACTTGATAAAAACGGCTTACGCCGTTTCGCCTCAGCCTCGACACGTTGCAAGACTTACGTCTCAAACGCTCGTTTGACTCTTCTTCCCTATTTTCAAAGAACATGACCAGGCCACAATGCCCAGCCATTTCAAAGTGTGTGTGCGCGTGTCATTCAGAGTGGTGGGTCTGGGAGGACTCGAACCACCGGCCTCACCCTTATCAGGGGTGCGCTCTAACCACCTGAGCTACAGACCCAAAATGTGTCTCTACTTCAGTGGTGGAGCCTGTCGGGATCGAACCGACGACCCCCTGCTTGCAAAGCAGGTGCTCTCCCAGCTGAGCTAAGGCCCCGTTATTACGGGACACGTGATCCCCTGTGGAATCACGCTCTCTGAATGCAGGTCACTTGTGCGGACGTCTGGCAACAGCGTTGCCATGTCTCAAAAGGAGGTGATCCAGCCGCACCTTCCGATACGGCTACCTTGTTACGACTTCACCCCAGTCATCGGCCACACCGTGGCAAGCGCCCCCCTTGCGGTTAAGCTACCTGCTTCTGGTGCAACAAACTCCCATGGTGTGACGGGCGGTGTGTACAAGGCCCGGGAACGTATTCACCGCAGCAATGCTGATCTGCGATTACTAGCGATTCCGACTTCATGGAGTCGAGTTGCAGACTCCAATCCGGACTGGGATGGGGTTTCTGGGATTGGCTCCACCTCGCGGTATCGCAGCCCTCTGTCCCCACCATTGTAGTACGTGTGTAGCCCTGGCCGTAAGGGCCATGATGACTTGACGTCATCCCCACCTTCCTCCGGCTTGTCGCCGGCGGTCTCCTTAGAGTTCCCACCATTACGTGCTGGCAACTAAGGACAAGGGTTGCGCTCGTTGCGGGACTTAACCCAACATCTCACGACACGAGCTGACGACAGCCATGCAGCACCTGTGTCACGGTTCCCGAAGGCACCAATCCATCTCTGGAAAGTTCCGTGCATGTCAAGGCCAGGTAAGGTTCTTCGCGTTGCATCGAATTAAACCACATACTCCACCGCTTGTGCGGGCCCCCGTCAATTCCTTTGAGTTTCAGTCTTGCGACCGTACTCCCCAGGCGGCGAACTTAACGCGTTAGCTTCGATACTGCGTGCCAAATTGCACCCAACATCCAGTTCGCATCGTTTAGGGCGTGGACTACCAGGGTATCTAATCCTGTTTGCTCCCCACGCTTTCGTGCCTCAGTGTCAGTGTTGGCCCAGGCAGTCGCCTTCGCCACGGATGTTCCTCCTGATCTCTACGCATTTCACTGCTACACCAGGAATTCCACTACCCTCTGCCACACTCTAGCTTGCCAGTATCCAGTGCCATTCCCAGGTTGAGCCCAGGGCTTTCACATCAGACTTAACAAACCACCTACGCACGCTTTACGCCCAGTAATTCCGAGTAACGCTTGCACCCTTCGTATTACCGCGGCTGCTGGCACGAAGTTAGCCGGTGCTTATTCTTCCGGTACCGTCAGAACACCCGGGTATTAACCGAATGCTTTTCTTTCCGGACAAAAGAGCTTTACAACCCGAGGGCCTTCTTCACTCACGCGGCATGGCTGGATCAGGCTTGCGCCCATTGTCCAATATTCCCTACTGCTGCCTCCCGTAGGAGTCTGGGCCGTGTCTCAGTCCCAGTGTGGCTGATCATCCTCTCAGACCAGCTATCGATCGTCGCCTTGGTGGGCCTTTACCCCGCCAACTAGCTAATCGAACATGGGCTCATCCAATCGCGCCAGGCCCGAAGGTCCCCGGCTTTCCCCCGTAGGGCGCATGCGGTATTAGCGTACGTTTCCATACGTTATCCCCCACGACTGGGCAGATTCCCATGTATTCCTCACCCGTCCGCCACTCGCCACCCACAGAGCAAGCTCTGCTGTGCTGCCGTTCGACTTGCATGTATTAGGCCTGCCGCCAGCGTTCACTCTGAGCCAGGATCAAACTCTTCACTTAAAGTTTTCGAGGACGAATCCTCTAATGCTTCGAAATGCAGAGCCCGACCAGACCCAATTACTCGCTGTACGTTGTACTTGCGTACAAATACTTATAAGAATTGAGGTTCTGTTCGAACGTCTGCTATGGACAACCATCCATCACCAGACGCCCGCACAAGTCACCTGCGCACACTGTCAAAGATCTTCGGGGCCGGCCTCAGCGCCTTTCCCGTTTCCCCTCAGCGCCGTAGCGTCCGAGTGAGCCGCCCATCATACAGGGGTTTGCATTGCTGTCAACACCCCGTGACGAACTTTTTTTCCCGCCCCGCTTCCGGCAAACCGGCTGCAGGAGGGCCGCGAATCATACCCGGGTTACAACCTCTGTCAACACCCGGATCGCCTCACTTCCCTGCCCCGCCTCCGCAGTCACCCGCAGCGGCAAGGGGGCGCATCTTGCACCCCATTCGCAGGATTGGGAAGTCTTGTTTTACCCCCTGAATACGGGTATCACGCGCGCATTCAGCTAACTTGGCGCGTCCTCACCCCGCCTGGGTCAGGCGAACACGTGCGAAGTTGCGCTTGCCCACCGCCAGCACACCCTCGAAGCCGGGCACGAATACCCGCGAAGCATCGTCGAACACCTCACCGTCGATGCGCACCGCACGCTCCTTGAGCTTGCGACTGGCTTCCGAGTTGCTGGGCATCAAGCCGGCCGCGACCAGCAGCGCGGCGATGCGCAACCCCTCGGCCGGCACGGCCACCTCCTGCAGCGGCAGCGCGGAGAGGTCACCCTCGCCACGCACCGCCGCGTGCCAGCCGGCGACCGCCTGCTCGGCCTGGGCCGCGCTGTGGAAGCGCGCCGCCAGCTCGCGCGCCAGGCGCAGCTTGACGTCGCGCGGATTCAACCCGGCCCCCACCTCGGCGCGCAGCTGCGCGGCCTCGCCGATACCGATCTCGAAACTGAGCAGGTCGATCCACTTCCACATCAGCGCGTCGCCGATCTTCATGGTCTTGGTGACGATGTCGATGGCCGGCTCGGCGATGCCGATGTAGTTGCCCAGCGATTTCGACATCTTGTTGACGCCATCCAGGCCCTCCAGCAACGGCATCGTCAGCACGATCTGCGGCGGCTGGCCATGGTGTTCCTGCAGCCCGCGACCCATCAGCAGGTTGAACTTCTGGTCGGTGCCGCCGAGCTCGACGTCGGCCTTCAGCGCCACGGAGTCGTAGCCCTGCACCAGCGGATATAGGAACTCGTGGATGGCGATGGACTGCTGCGCGGCGTAGCGCTTGGCGAAGTCGTCGCGCTCGAGCATGCGCGCAACGGTGTGCTGGCCAGCCAGCTTGATCATGTCGGCCGCGCTCATGGCGCCGAACCACTCGCTGTTGAAACGCACCTCGGTGCGCTCGCGATCCAGCACCTTGAACACCTGATCGGAGTAGGTTTGCGCGTTGGCGAGCACGTCCTCGCGGGTCAGCGGCTTGCGGGTGACGTTCTTGCCGGTGGGGTCGCCGATCATCCCGGTGAAGTCGCCGATCAGGAAGACCACCTGGTGACCCAGCTCCTGGAACTGGCGCATCTTGTTGAGCAGGACCGTGTGGCCGAGGTGCAGGTCCGGCGCGGTAGGATCGAAGCCGGCCTTGATCCGCAGCGGCCGGCCGAGCTTCAGCCGCGCTTCCAGCTCCTCGCGCTTGAGGATTTCATCGCTGCCGCGGGCAATCAGGTCCAGGATGGGCTGCAGGTCGGCAGGGGACTGTGGGGACACGGGCACTTCTCTCCGGCGGCGGGGGTGCGACACCGCATTCATGTTCGGGGCGGGTAGCGTTAACCACGCGTTAAACCGTGAACTGGAAAAACATTCGCAGATTCAACGGGTTGACGCGGGTTCCTAGCATGCCTATGGTAGCGCGTTGACGCTTTCTACACAGGCAGGGGACGATCATATGACGGATTCGAATCACGACGCCGTGCGTCGCGAGAATCTCGAACGTGCCCGCGTCAACGCGGACCGATCCGTCCCCCTCGATTCCCTGCCCTACCGCGGCCGCTGGACGCGGCGCCACTGGGCGCATGCCAGCGTCCTGACCACCATGGGCGTGCTGCTGGCGGCAATCGTGCCCGGCTTCTCCAGCGTGCTGGAGCATCCGGGGGACATGCAGATGCAGCGGATGACGCTGGCGCTGTCGCTGCCCAAGCTGGACAAACGCGCAACCAAAAGCACCGACGACCAGTGGCAGTCGGTCACGCTGAAGCCGGGCCAGACCCTGAGCGGCGTGTTCGAGGAGCTGGGCATCCCCTACGACCAGCTGGCGCGGGTGATGCAACATCCGAAGATCAAGCCGACCCTGCGCAAGCTGCGCCCGGGCACCGAGCTGAGCTTCAACCTGCCGGCGGACGGCAGCGTGCGGGCGATGCGGCTGGAGGCCGGCCCGGGCGTCGGCGATACCCCGATCGAACTGGAATTCAGCGGCGACACCCTGCGCGAGCGCGCGGTGCCGGTGGAGATCACCACCCGCACGGTGGTGCTGACCGGCGAAGTGGGCAAGTCGCTGTTCGCCTCGGCGCGCAAGCTGGGCCTGGGCAGCGCCCAGCTCAACCAGCTGACCGACGAGATGTTCAAGTACGACATCGACTTCGATTCGGACCTGGGCGAGGACGACCGCTTCAGCGTGGTCGTCGACCAGACCTGGAAGAACGGCCAGCTGGTCAACACCGGCCCCGTGCTGGCCGCGACCTTCACCGTCGACGGCAAGCTCAAGAGCGCGTTCCGCTACCTGCGCGATGGCAAGCCGGAGTATTTCACCCCGGACGGCCGCTCGCTGCGCCGCCCCTTCATCCGCATGCCGATTCCCTATGCGCGCCTGAGCTCCGGCTTCGGCGGCCGCAGGCACCCGGTGCTGGGCCGCTTCCGCCTGCACAAGGGCGTGGACTACGCCGCCGGCACCGGCACCCCGATCCAGGCCGCGGGCGATGCGCGGGTCGAGTTCGTCGGCCGCAAGGGCGGCTACGGCAACACCGTGATCCTCAACCATGGCGGCGGCAAGACCACCCTGTACGGGCACATGTCGCGCTTTGCGAAGCTGCGCCCCGGCCAGCGCGTGGCACAGGGCACGGTGATCGGCTACGTCGGCAGCACCGGCCTGGCTACCGGCCCGCACCTGCACTACGAATTCCGGGTCAACGGCGTGCACATGAACCCGCTGAAGATGACCCTGCCGCCGCCCACGCCGCTGACCGGGCAATCGCTGGTGGCGTTCAAGAGCGAGACCCACCGCGCCCTGGAGAAGATCCGCGAGGTCGAGGACGTGGTGTTCCAGCTCGATGACGGCAGCCGCGTTGCCAGCGCCGCCGCCAAGCCAGCGCCCGCGCCGAAGAAGGGCTGAGGCCACGCACGCGGCGA
This sequence comes from Thermomonas sp. XSG, assembly GCF_014678725.1. Lineage (NCBI taxonomy): Bacteria > Pseudomonadati > Pseudomonadota > Gammaproteobacteria > Lysobacterales > Lysobacteraceae > Thermomonas > Thermomonas sp. XSG. The sequence continues at coordinate 1,223,324 of NZ_CP061497.1, forward strand.
TGCGATACTGCATCGCATGAGCGATTTCCCCCGCGGCCGGACTTTTCTCGGCCTGATTTCCGGCACCAGCGCCGACGGCATCGATGCCGCGCTGGTGCGGTTCGACGACGACCACGCGCATGCACGCCCCACCTTGCTGCATGGCCGCACCCATGCCTGGCAGCCCGCGTTGCGCGAGCGCTTGGTGGCGCTGGGCCAGCAGGCACAGGCACTGACCCTGGATGAGGTGGGCGAGCTGGACGTGCGCATTGGCCACGCCTTTGCCGCCGCCGCGCTGGCGACGCTCCGCGACGCCGGGCTGGCCGCACTCGACGTCGGCGCGATCGGCTCGCACGGGCAGACCCTGCGCCACCACCCGCACGGCGACGCACCGTTCACCCTGCAGCTTGGCGATGCCCACGTGGTCGCCGAGCGCTGCGGCATCCCGGTGGTGGCGGACTTCCGCCGCCGCGACGTCGCCGCTGGCGGCCACGGCGCGCCGCTGGTGCCGGCCTTCCACGCGGCCACCCTGCACGACCCCGGCGAGGACCGCGCGGTGCTGAACCTTGGCGGGATCGCCAACCTCACCCTGCTGCCGGCCCGCGGCACGGTGCGTGGTTTCGACACCGGCCCGGCCAACGGGTTGATGGATGCGTGGTGCCAGCGCCACACCGGCACGGCCTATGACGCCGGCGGTGCGTTCGCCGCACGGGGCCATGTCGATGGCCCACTGCTGGCGCGCCTGCTGGCCGAGCCCTGGTTCGCCGCGCCGCCGCCGAAATCGACCGGCCGCGACCGCTTCCACCTCGACTGGGTGGAAGCCGCGCTGGCCGGCACCGAAGCGCCTGCCGATGTGCAGGCCACCCTGCTGGCGCTGACCGCACGCAGCGTCGCCGACGCCCTGCGCGCCACCCAGCCGGGCACCCGCCGGGTCATCGCCTGCGGCGGCGGCGTGCACAACCCGCTGCTGATGGCGGCGCTGGCCGAAGCGATGCCGGACGCGCTGATCGAGTCCAGCGCCGCACACGGGCTGGACCCGGATTTCGTCGAAGCGATGGCATTCGCCTGGTTGGCGCGGGAGCACCTCGCCGGCCGACCGGGCAACCTGCCTGCGGTCACCGGCGCCGCCGGGCCGCGCGTGCTGGGCGCGCTCTACCCCGCCTGAGCAGGGGCTGCGGCGCGCATCCGCCGCGCCAGCCACAGGCACAGCAGCAGCGCCGGCAACCCGGCCAGCGCGGTGCCGAGGAAGAACAGCGCATAGCCGTCCAGCAGCGTGCGGCCGACCGCGAGCTGTTCCACCGCGACGCCGGAGAAGCCCTTCAGCAATTTGCCCAGCAGCGCGTAGAACGAGCTGAGCAGGGCGTACTGGGTGGCGGTGTAGCCGATGCTGGTGAGGCTGGACATGTAGGCCACCAGCGCGGTGCCCGCGAAACCGGTGGAGAAGCCGTCGATCGCCATCGCCGCCACGAACACCGCGTGGTCGCCGCCGGCATAGGCCACCCAGGTGAACGCGGCGTTGGAGCCGGGGCCGAGGATGGCGCCGGCCAGCAGGGTGGGCACGAAGCCGAAGCGCACCGCGCTGATGCCGGCAGCCGCGATCCCCAGCAGCGAAGTGGCAAGCCCGATCGAGGCGCGCACCTCGCCCACGAACTCCTTGCTGATGCCGATGTCGGCATAGAACGGGTTGTTCATCGGCCCCATCACGAAATCCGGCAACCGGTACAGGCTGATCGCCGCCAGCATCAGCAACGCCCACTGGCCGTGGGTCTTGAAGAAGGCGATGAATGGCCCGGCGATGGCGTCCCACAGCCCGGACACGGTCCACATCGGCGCGTGCGCGGTGACCTCCGGGCGCTGCGAGGCGGACGGCTCGCGCGCCAGGAACAGCGCCGCGCACAGGCCCACGCCCATCAGCACCGCCATCGCCCAGTACGACAGCGCCCAGCCCACGTAGGTGGCCAGGATCAGGATCAGCGCATCGGTCACCAGCAGCGCGGTGCGGTAGCCGAACTGGGTGCCTGAGGTCAGCAGGCCCAGCTCTTCGGCGTCGTCGGCGATCTCGATGCGCCAGGCGTCCACCACGATGTCCTGGGTGGCCGAGGCGAACGCCGCCGCCAGCGCCAGCGCGCCGAACACCAGCAGGTGCTCGATGGCGAATCCCGCCAGCTGAAACTGGCCGCCCTGTGGCTGCACCACCGCCATCCCGGCCAGGCCCAGCGCCACCACGACCTGCGACAGCACCATCCAGCCGCGGCGGTGGCCAAGCCGGCCCAGCAGCGGCACCCTGGTCTTGTCGATCACCGGCGCCCACAGGAACTTCAGGGTGTAGGCCAGGCCCACCCACGACAGGAAGCCGATCGCCGACAGCTCGCTGCCGTTCTCGCGCATCCAGTAGCCCATGGTGTTGCCGACCAGGTACAGCGGCAGGCCCGAGGAAAAACCCAGCAGCAGCATCGCCAGCACCTTGGGCCGGCGCAGCGCGCGCAGGACGTCGCGGGTGGTCTTCTTGCGGGAGGCGGCGCTGTCGGACATCGGGATTCCTGTGGCAGCGCCTGCCGGCGCGACGGGGTTGGCGGGTGGCGATCGTGCCGGGCTGGCCTATTCGGCGTAGTCGACCAGCACCGGGGCGTGGTCGGAGAACTTCGGCTCGGGGAAGATCTCGGCGGCGCGGATCGACGCGGCGATGCCCGGCGTGCAGATCTGGTAGTCGATGCGCCAGCCGACGTTGTTGGCGCGCGCGGCGCCGCGCTGCGACCACCACGAATACTCCACCACCCCGGGCTTGGCCACCCGGAAGGCATCCTTCCAGCCCTGCGCGGGCGGCGCGACCAGGCCGTCGTGGCAGTCGTCCGCGATCATTCCGCTGAGCCAGGCGCGCTCGTGCGGCAGGCAACCGGAATTCTTCTGGTTGCCGGTCCAGTTCCTGATGTCGTTTCGGGCGCGGACGATGTTCCAGTCGCCGCACAGGACATATTCCCGGCCGCTGGCCAGCCAGCCGTCCATGATCGGCTTGAGCCAGGCCATCACTTCTTCCTTGAAGCCCTGGCGCAACTCGCCGGAGCTGCCGGAGGGGATGTAGAAGCTGACCACCGACAGGTTGCCGAAGCGCGCCTCGATGTAGCGGCCCTCGTCGTCGAACGGCGCCCAGCCCAGCGCGGTGCGCACCTCGTCGGGCTCGCGCCGGCTGTAGATCGCCACGCCGCTGTAGCCCTTCTTCTGTGCGTCCTTGAACCACGCCTTGTAGCCTTCCGGCCGGAACGCGGCATCCGCCAGCTGGTGTTCCTGTGCCTTGGTTTCCTGCAGGCACAGCACGTCGACGTCGCGCGCGGCGAACCAGTCGAAGAAACCCTTGGAGGCGGCCGAACGCAGGCCGTTGGCATTGAAGGTGAGGATGCGCATGGTTTGGGGATCGTGGTACTCGGCGGCGGGGGCTGCGGCAGGTGGCGCGCGATGCGCCCGAAGCACGCAAGCATACCTGCCCCGGCACAGGGGCTCGGGCGCATGCGGTACGCTTTCGGTCCAAACCCCAGACTGATCGACGCCGTGTCCGACCACCGCCACCGCTTCCTGCAGCTCGCGCTGCGCGCCGACGCGCTGCGCTTCGGCGAATTCACCCTCAAGTCCGGCCGCAGCAGCCCGTATTTCTTCAACGCCGGTCGCTTCGACTCCGGCGCCGCGCTGGCCGCGCTGGCGCAGTGCTACGCCGATGCGGTGGACGCGGCGGCGCTGGACTTCGACCTGCTGTTCGGACCGGCCTACAAGGGCATCCCGCTGGCCACCGCGCTGGCCTGCGAATACGCGCGGCGCGGCCGCGACCTGCCGCTGGCGTTCAACCGCAAGGAAGCCAAGGCGCACGGCGAGGGCGGCAGCCTGATAGGCGCGCCGCTTGCCGGGCGCAGGGTGCTGATCGTGGACGACGTGATCACCGCCGGCACCGCCATCCGCGAAGCGCTGGCGATCATCCGCGAGGCTGGCGGCACGCCGGCCGGGATCGTGATCGCGCTGGACCGGCAGGAACGCGTGCGCGAGGATGCCGCCGAATCCGCGGCGCAGGCGGTGGCGGCCGAGCACGCCATCCCGGTGGTCGCGGTGGCCGCGCTGGACGACCTGCTGGCGTATGCCGGCGAAGACGCCGGACTGGCCGCCCATCGCGATGCGCTGCTCGCCTACCGCGCGCGCTACGGCGTCGCCTGATACGCTCATCCGACTGCCACAGGGGGCCGTCATGCCGGACCAACGCCACATCTTCCGCGCCGCCGTCGCCGCGCTTGCGCTGGCCGGCAGCGGCGCCGCCGCCGCCCAGACCGCCGCACCGCCGCAGAAGAAGATCTACTGCTGGGACGAGGGCGGCCGCCGGGTCTGCGGCGATGCGCTGCCGGCCTCGGCGGTGGACCGCGCGCGGACCGAATTCAGTGCCAAGAGCGGCATCCCCACCAAACAGGTCGACCGCGCCCTGACGGACGCCGAGAGAAGCGTGGCCGAAGTCGCGGCCGAAGCCGCGCGCCGGCAGGCCGAGGCGGAGGCGCTGCAGAAGCGCCGCGACTTGGCGATGGTGGAGTCCTACCTGACCGAGGCCGACCTGCGCCGCGCCTACGGCGAGCGCACCGCGCTGCTGGACGAAACCCTCAAGGCCAGCCGGCTGGGCCTGGCCAACCTGCGCCTGAGCCTGCTGTCGCTGCTGCGCCAGGCCGGTGACCTGGAGCTGGCCGAAAGCCCGGTGCCGCGCAAGCTGACCGATTCGATCCGCCGCCAGCACGGCGAACTGCTGCGCCAGCAGCAGATCCTGCGGGCGCAGGAAGTAGACCGCGCCGAGCTGGAACGCGAACTGGCCGATTCGGTGCAGCGCTATCGCGCGATGCGCCAGGATCCCAACGCACCCGCACCCGCGCCAGCACCGGCAGCGCCGACGCCGGCGGGCTGAGCAGCCGCCGTCAGAACGGCAGCTGCAGGTCCGGCTCCAGCCGCAGCAGGTTGTCGCGGAACGCCTGCTGGATGCGCGCCATCGCCGCACTGTTCTCGGCATCGAAGCGCATCACCAGCACCGGCGTGGTGTTGGACGCACGCACCAGGCCCCAGCCATCCGACCAATCCACCCGCACGCCATCCAGGGTGGTCTGGCGGGCGCCTTCGAACGTCGCGGTCAGGCGGAAGCGCTCGACGAAGGCATGCGGGTCGCCATCCGGGGCTTCGACCTTGATCTCGGCGGTGGATACACCGTCGGGCAGCGCGTCGAACACTGCGTCCGGCGTCTCCTCGCGCGCGTCCAGGATCTCCAGCAGCCGCGCTGCGGCATAGATGCCGTCGTCGAAGCCGAACCAGCGCTCGGCGAAGAAGAAGTGGCCGCTCATCTCGCCGGCCAGCGCCGCGTCCACCTCGCGCATCTTCGACTTGATCAGCGAATGCCCGGTCTTCCACATCAGCGGGCTGCCGCCGTAGCGCAGGATCTGCACCGGCAGGCGCCCGGTGCACTTCACGTCGTAGACGATCACCGCGCCGGGATTGCGTTCCAGCACGTCGGCGGCGAACAGCATCAGCAAGCGGTCGGGGAAGATGTTCTTGCCCGCCTTCGTCACCACGCCGAGGCGGTCACCATCGCCATCGAAGGCGATGCCGAGGTCGGCATCCAGCCGCTGCACCATCTGCACCAGCGCCTCGAGGTTGCGCGGTTCGCTGGGATCGGGATGGTGGTTGGGGAAGGTGCCATCGATATCGCAGAACAGCGGCGTGACGTCGGCGCCGATCGCCTCCAGCACGCGGGGTCCAAGCACCCCGGCCACACCGTTGCCGGCATCCACCACCACCTTCAGACGCTGGCCGATCTGGATGTCGCCGGCGATGCGCTGGACGTAGTCCTCGCCGATGTCACGCTCCTCGAGATTGCCCGGCGTGTCGGCGGTCAGCAGGCGGTCCTCGGCAATACGGGCGTGCAGGTCCTTGATCGCATCACCCGACAGGGTCTCTCCGCCGATGACGATCTTGAAACCGTTGTAATCGGGCGGGTTGTGGCTGCCGGTGATGGCCACGCCGCAACCGGTGCGCAGGTGGTAGCCACCGAAATACACCACCGGCGTCGGCGCCATGCCGATGTCGATGACGTGGCGGCCGGCCTTGCGCAGGCCTTCGATCAGGCCCTGGGCGAGGGTCGGCCCGGACAGGCGGCCGTCGCGGCCGACCACGATGGCTTCCAGCCCCTGCTCGGCCATCACCGAGCCGATCGCCTGCCCGATCAGCTCGGCCACACCGGCGTCCAGCGACTGGCCGACGACGCCGCGGATGTCATAGGCGCGGAAGATGCGGTGATCGATCACCACCTGCACCCTGGACGCGGGTTTGGCGGCATCCTGCTCGCGCTCCTTGGCGCGCGTTACCGCCTCGACCGGCGGCAGGGTCTGCTGCAGGTCCGACAGGGTGGGCCCGGCCTCGACTTCGCCCGCGCCGCCCATTGCCAGCAGCCGCGGCCGCAGCACGAACCACAGGCCACCGCTCACCAGCAGCAGGATGATCCCCAGCCCGAGCGCGGTCCAGCCGCTCAGGCCGAACGGCGCGGCCATGCTGTCCGGTGCCGCCGCGGCCACCCGCAGCTCGCTGTCCGGCACCCTTGCGCCCAGCGCCTCGGCCGCCGCGGCCAGCCCGACCTCCCCCCGCTCGATCACGCTGCGCTGCCCCTGGCGCAGCGCCAGGTAGGTACCACCCGGCAGCACCGGGCTTTCCACGCTGCTGCGCAGCCTGTCCAAGGGCAATTCCACGTAGGCGATCATTCGCCCCTCGCCGACCGGGGCGGCCAGCGCCAGCCGCGTCCCGCCACCGGCGCGCACCACGCGCACCGCCATCTTGCCCGTGCTCAGCGCATCCTCGGCGGTCGCCAGGCTGCCGAATCCACTGCGCGGCAGCTGCTGGTAGCGCGCATCCAGATCCGACGGCCACAGCTCGGCGCGCTGGACCTCGCCCCAGCCCTTGAGCACCGATGCCGCCGCGGCGGCGTCGCCCGCGGCCAGCGGGGTGGTGAATTCCTTGGCCGCCAGCCGTGCGCCGAACTTCTGGCGATGCTCATTGAGCGTGCGCCGCACGCCCACCACCACGTCATCGCGGGCGAACTCGAGCGCGCTCTGGCGGCTGTCGTCGCGCTGGCGCAGCCCGCCGGCAACCAGGCACCACAGCCCCAGGACGCCCAGCAGCGCGATCAGCCACGGCAGCGCGCGCGCCGCCTGCAGCGGGTCGTACGCCAGCTTGCCGTCCGCTTCCGCGCCAGCGGCGCCTTTCTTCCCACCCAATCCGAACAATGCCATCGCGTTCCCCTGTCAGCGCACGCCGGTGTGGCCGAAGCCGCCCTGTCCGCGTGCGCTCTCCTCGAAAGTATCCACCACCTGCAGCGCGGCACGCACCACCGGCATCAGCACAAGCTGGGCGATGCGGTCGCCGGGCTCCACGGTGAAGGCGGTGGCGCTGCGATTCCACAGGCTGACCATCAGCGGCCCCTGGTAGTCGGCGTCGATCAGTCCGGTACCGTTGCCCAGCACGATGCCGTGCTTGTGCCCCAGCCCAGAGCGCGGCAGGATCATCGCGCACAGCCCGGGATCGCCGATGTGGATGGCCAGCCCCGACGGCACCAGCACGGCCTGCCCGGGGGCCAGCTCCAGCGGTGCGTCCAGCGCGGCACGCAGGTCCAGTCCGGCGCTGTGCGCGGTGGCATAGTCGGGCAGCGGCCATTCGCCGCCGATGCGCGGGTCCAGCACTTTCACCTGCAGCGTGCGTTGGCTCATGCGGCCTCCCCGGCCTGCAAGCGTTCGCCGATGATATCCAGCAGCACCGCCGCCAGTTCGGCCTTGGGCGCGGGCCCGAGGGCACGCTCGCCAGCGGCGTCGATGACCAGCAGCGCGTTGTCGTCGCTTTCGAATCCGCTGCCCGCCAGCCCGACCCGGTTGGCGCAGATCATGTCCAGCCGCTTGCGCTCCAGCTTGTCGCGCGCGTAGCGGGCCACGTCGTCGGTTTCGGCGGCGAACCCCACCACCAGCCGCGGCCGCTGCGGGTGGATGGCCACCTCCGCCAGCACGTCGCGGGTCTTGACCAGTTCCAGCACCAGCGTGTCCTGGCCAGGCTGCTTCTTCAGCTTGCTGGCAGCGATCGCGCGCGGGGTGAAATCGGCCACTGCCGCCGCGCCGATGTAGGCATCGCAGGGCAGCGCCGCCATCACCGCGTCGAACATCTGCGCCGCGCTGCGCACGTCCACGCGGGCGACGCCCGGCGGTGTCGGCAACTGCACGGGACCGGCCACCAGCACCACCTCGGCACCGCGCTGCGCCGCGGCGGCGGCAATCGCGAAGCCCATCTTGCCGCTGCTGCGATTGCCTAGGAAACGCACCGGGTCGATGTCCTCGAAGGTCGGGCCGGCGCTAACCACGAGGCGCATGCCCGCCAGCGTCGCGCTCATGCGCCCACCGCCAGCGCGGCCACGATTTCCGCCGGCTCGGCCATCCGCCCGGGGCCGGATTCGCCTTCGGCCAGCGGGCCGTCGTTGGGGCCAACCATGCGCACACCGCGCGCCACCAGCGTGGCGACGTTCGCTTGGGTGGCCGGATGCCGCCACATCCGGTGGTTCATCGCCGGCGCGACCAGCAGCGGCGCCTCGGTGGCCAGGCACAGGGTGGACACCAGGTCATCGGCCAGCCCGTGCGCCAGCTTCGCCAGCGTGTTGGCCGTGGCCGGGGCCACCACCACGTGCTGGGCCCAGCCGGCCAGTTCCAGGTGCCCCATCGCCGCCTCGGCCTGCGCATCCCACAGGGAGGTGCGCACCGGCCGGTGCGAGAGGGCCTGGAAGGTCTGCGCGCCGACGAAGCGCTGCGCGCTGTCGGTCATCGCCACCTGCACCTCGGCGCCGGCGTCGCGCAGCCGCCGCACCAGCTCGGCGGACTTGTACGCGGCGATGCCGCCACAGACGCACAGCAGCACGCGGACGTCGCCGGCGGGGGAAAACGTAGCCTGCATCGGGCCATTCCCTGACCACTTGGAGAAGCAGCAGCTTACCCGATGCCGGGGCTGCATCCTTTGCCCCGCGCGGCTGGCCGACGCACGCTGGCCGCATGCATATCCGCGACTGGCCCGAAACCGAACGCCCCCGCGAAAAGCTGCTGGCCCGCGGCCCCGGCAGCCTGTCCGACGCCGAGCTGCTGGCGCTGTTCCTCGGCTCCGGCATCGCCGGCAGCGACGCCGTGGCCAGCGCGCGCGGCCTCTTGGCCGGCCAGGGCGGCCTGCGCCGGCTGCTGGACCGCGACGCCAAGGCGCTGACCGGCTTGCGCGGCATCGGCCCGGCCCGCGCCTGCCTGCTGGCGGCGGCACTGGAACTGGGCCATCGCCACCTGGCCGCGCAGCTTGAACGCGGCGAGGCGCTGGGCGATCCCGCCTGCGCCGGCCGCTACTTCGCGCAGCGCCTGCGCGGGCAACCGCACGAGGTGTTCGCGGTGCTCTACCTGGACACGCGCCACCGCGCGCTGGGCTTCGAGGAGCTGTTCCGCGGCGGCATCGACGGCGCCGAAGTGCACCCGCGCATCCTCGTCCAGCGCGCGCTGGCCCACGGTGCGGCGGCGGCCATCATCGGCCACAACCATCCCAGCGGCAGTCCCGATCCGAGTGCCGCCGACCGGGCGGTGACCACGCGCATCAAGCAGGCACTGGCGCTGGTGGACGTGCGGCTGCTGGACCACTTCGTGGTCGGCGACGGCCCGCCCACCTCGATGGCGCAGCTCGGGCTGGTCTGAAGGCGCCCTCGCGTACAATGGCCGGTAGATTCAACCGCAGCATTCCCGCACGTGAAAACCCAGCTCCGCGCCCTGATCGAACAGGGCCTGTCCGCCCTGCGCAACGCAGGCATCCTGCCTGCAGACCTCGCCAGCCCTGACTTCTCGGTCGAGCGGCCGAAGGAGCGCGCGCACGGCGACTTCTCCACCAATGCGGCGATGCTGCTGGCCAAGGCCGCGCGCAGCAATCCGCGCGCGCTGGCGCAGCAGCTGATCGAGGCACTGCCGTCCTCCGATGCGGTCGCCAAGGTCGAGATCGCTGGCCCCGGCTTCATCAATTTCCACCTGACCGCCGCCGCATGGCAGCAGCAGGTGCGCGACATCCATGCCAGCGGCGCCGCCTTCGGCCGCAACCCCAGCGGCGACGGCAAGATGGTGGGCGTGGAATACGTGTCCGCCAACCCGACCGGACCGCTGCACGTGGGCCACGGCCGCGCCGGCGTGATCGGCGACTGCATCGCGCGGGTGATGGCCGCCAACGGCTGGGACGTGAAGCGCGAGTTCTACTACAACGACGCCGGCGTGCAGATCAACAACCTGGCGATCTCCACCCAGGCCCGCGCCAAGGGCCTGAAGCCGGGCGATGCCGACTGGCCCGCCGACGCCTACAACGGCGACTACATCGCCGACGTCGCCGCCGCCTACCTGCGCGGCGACAGCGTGGAGGTGGACGGCCACGTCGTCACCGGCAAGGACGACGCCAACGACCTCGACGCCATCCGCGCCTTCGCGGTGGCGTACCTGCGCCGCGAGCAAAACGCCGACCTGCAGGCCTTCGGCGTGTCGTTCGACCGCTACTTCCTGGAGTCCTCGCTGTACACCGACGGCAAGGTCGAGGAGACCGTGCGCGAACTCATCGCCAAGGGCCACACCTACGAGGAAGGCGGCGCGCTGTGGCTGCGCACCACCGACTTCGGGGACGACAAGGACCGGGTAATGCGCAAGTCCGACGGCACCTACACCTACTTCGTGCCGGACGTCGCCTACCACCTCTCCAAGTGGCAGCGCGGCTACCAGCGCGCGGTCACCGAGCTGGGCGCCGACCACCACGGCTCGCTGGCGCGCGTGCGCGCCGGGCTGCAGGCGCTGGATTGCGGCATCCCCGCCGGCTACCCGGACTACGTTCTGCACCAGATGGTCACGGTGATGCGCGGCGGCGAGGAGGTGAAGCTGTCCAAGCGTGCCGGCTCGTACCTGACCCTGCGCGACCTGATCGACGAGGCCGGCCGCGACGCCACCCGCTGGTTCCTGGTCGCACGCAAGCCGGATTCGCAGCTCACCTTCGACATCGACCTGGCGCGCTCGCAGTCCAACGACAACCCGGTCTACTACGTGCAGTACGCGCATGCCCGCATCTGCAGCCTGCTACGCCAGGCCGGCGAAAAGGGCTACGCGTACGACGCGGCGAACGGCGCCGCCTCGCTGCAGGTGCTGGACGATGCGCCGGCACAGGAACTGATGCGCGAACTGTCGCGCTTCCCGGAAGTGGTGGAGGCCGCCGGCGCCACGCTGGAGCCGCACCTGGTCGCGCAGTATCTGCGCGAACTGGCCAACGCCTTCCACGGCTGGTACCACGCCAGTCCGGTGCTGGTGGAGGACGCCAATCTGCGCGACGCGCGCCTGACCCTGGCGCTGGCCACCCGCCAGGTGCTGGCCAACGGCCTTGACCTGCTGGGCGTTTCCGCCCCGGAGAGCATGTGATGGCGGCACGACGCGGGAAGTCCCAGGCAAAAAGGAATTCGTCCGGCGGCCTGCCGGGCTGGGCCTGGCTGGTGATCGGTGTCCTGCTGACGCTGCTGGCAGTGCTGCTGCTGCCGCGCTATCTCAAGTCCGACGGCAGCGACGGCTTCTTCCGGCCCAAGCCCAATCCCGACGCCCTGCCCGCCGCGGTAAGCGACGAGGGCGAGGCGATCGCGCCGGATACCGCCCCCGCTGGCGAGGGCAAGGCCGACGCGGACAAGCCCAAGCCCACCCAGTACGACTTCTACACGCTGCTGCCTGGCCAGGAAGTGGCGGTGAGCGACGCCGAGCTGGCGGCGAGCGCGAAGGCCGAAGCCGAAGCACAAGCCAACGCTGCCAGGCAGGCCAGCGCCGCGGAGACAGCGCCGGCCGCGGCCAGCAGCCCCGACGCCCTGCCCACGCCGCTCGGTGAAACCCCGGCTGCCGCCACGCCCGCACCCACCGCCGCGGCGACCGCAAGCGCGGAGGCTGCCCGCACTGCGCCGGCAACCCGCTACATCCTGCAGGCCGGCGCCTTCGGTGCATCCGGCGACGCCGAGGCCACCAAGGCCCGGATCGCGCTGCTCGGCCTGAACGCCCGCGTGGAATCCGCGCAGATCGATGGCAAGACCGTCTACCGGGTGCGCATGGGGCCGTACGGCAGCGCCTCCGAACTGGCGGACGCCAAGGCCAAGCTGGCCGGCAGCGGCCTGCCGGCGATGGCAGTCAAGACCCACTGAGGCCCGCGGCCGCGGCAGTAGAATGCGGGGATGAAGACCACGCCCCGCACCGCCCTCATCACCGGCGCCACCGCCGGCTTCGGCCGCGCCGCCGCGCGCCGCTTCATCGCCGCCGGCTGGCAAGTCATCGCCACTGGCCGCCGCGCCGAGCGCCTCGACGCCCTACGCGAGGAGCTCGGCGAGGCCCTGCACCCCGCCTGCTTCGACATCCGCGACGAGGCCGCCATGCGCGCTGCGCTGGATGCGTTGCCGGAACGCTTCCGCGGGATCGACCTGCTGGTCAACAACGCCGGGCTGGCGCAAGGCACGAAGCCGGCGCAGGACGCGCTGCTGTCCGACTGGAAGACCATGATCGACACCAACGTCACCGCGCTGGTGACGCTCACCCACGCCCTGCTGCCGACGCTCATTGCGCGCAAGGGCGCCATCATCAACATCAGTTCCACCGCGGCCACCTACCCCTACACCGGCGGCAATGCCTACGGCGGCACCAAGGCCTTCGTCAGCCAGTTCTCGCTGGGCCTGCGCGCCGACCTGCACGGCACCGGCGTGCGCGTGACCGCAATCGAACCGGGCATGGCCGAAACCGAGTTCACCGTGGTCCGCACCCACGGCGACCAGGCCGCCTCCGACAAGCTCTATGGCGGCGCCAACCCGATGACCGCCGACGACATCGCCGAGACGATCTTCTGGGTCGCCAGCCAGCCGGCGCACCTGAACATCAACCGGATCGAGCTGATGCCGACCTCGCAGTCGTTCGCCGGTTTCCAGGTGCATCGCCAGGCCTGACGCCCGAGGCGGGGTGAAGCAGGCGCCCGATCAGGTCGCTGCAGCCGGGACCGCCGCGGAGGCCCGCAGGGCGCGACCGCGCAGGCGCAGGAACGGTCGTTCCACCAGATAGTGCAGCGCCGCGGCCGCGCACAGCGAAGCCGCGCCATAGACCAGCCACGCGACAATGCCGCGCCCGTCCAGCCACCCGCCCCAGTGCCCCTGCACCACCGCGTACATCGGCTTGTGGACGAGGTAGAGGCTGTAGGAGATCGCAGCGATCCAGCCCGCGCCCGGCAGCGCACGCACGCCCAGCACGCCGCGCGCCTGCGCGCCGGCGAACACCAGCAGCGCCAGCCCCAGCGACAGCACCGGCCAGCCGATGCTGTTGCCGGGCAGCCCGACGCGGTCGCGGAACAGCCAGAACGCCAGCGCCATCACCGCCACGCCGGCCAGCGCGAACCCGTTGGCGTGGTTCGCGGCGCGGGCCCACGATGCGGGCCGGTAGGACTGCCACGCAGCCAGCATCACCCCCATCAGCAGGCCGTCGAGACGGTTCCAGGTGGGGTAATAGATGTCCTCGACGAACCACGGACGCTGCGGTTGGGTGGCGTCATCGTGCAGCCAGATGCCGCTGCGCAGGGCGATCCCGCCCAGCAGCACGGCAACGCACACGCCCCAGAACTTCGCCGGCGACGGCTTGCGCGCCAGCAGCAGCGCCAGCGCGGGGAACAGCAGGTAGAAGTGTTCTTCCACGCACAGCGACCACGCGTGCGAGAACGCGGCATTGGCGGCGTAGTCGATATCGAGGTTGACGAAGAACAGCGCGAACTTCCACCACGGCTCCATCCCCGGCGCCTCGCGGAAGCCCGGCCACAGCAGGTAGACCGCCAGCACCACCCAGAACGCGGGCAGGATGCGGAATGCGCGCTTCAGGTAGAAGTCGCGCAGCGACGGTGTCGCCCCGTTCGCCAGCGGCCGCAGCAGCTGCCCGCCAATCAGGTAGCCGCTGAGCACGAAGAACAGGTCCACCCCCATCCAGCCGTAGCGCGAAAGCCACGCCCAGTCCGGCCCGAGCCCGCCGACGATGAAGCTGTGGAACTGCATCGTCCACAGCACCGCGATGGCGCGCAGCAGGTCCAGGCCCGGCAGGCGCGCCGGCGCCGCGGCGTCGCTCACTGCGGCGTGTCGTCGAGGTAGGTGTAGGCGGTCAGCCCGGCTTCCAGTGCGGCCTTCAGCGCGTCGCTCTCGGCGGCGGGCAGGTTCGCCGCATCCACCTTCGCGGCGTATTCGCGGCGCAGGTCGGCCAGCTTGTAGCCGACGTAGTCCAGCATCACGTCGGTGGTATCACCGCGGCGCTGCTGGCCGATGGCGAAACCCTCGCCCTGGCAGCGCACCTCGATGGCATCGGTGTCGCCGAACAGGTTGTGGATGTCGCCCAGGATCTCCTGGTAGGCACCGACGAGGAAGAAGCCAAGGCGGTAGTTCTCTCCCTTGCGCAGCTCGTGCAGCGGCAGCGAGGAGTCGAGGTCCTCGTTCTCCACGTAGGTGTCGATCTTGCCGTCGGAGTCGCAGGTCAGGTCGGCGATGATGCCGCGCCGCGTCGGCACTTCGTCCAGCCGCTCGATCGGGGTGATCGGGAACACCTGGTCGATCGCCCACACGTCGGGCATCGATTCGAACACGCTGAAGTTGACGAAGTACTTGTCGACCAGCCGCTCGTTGAGTTCGTCGAGCAGGTCGCGGTGGCTCTTCTCGTCGTAGGTCAGGCGCGCCTTCACCGCATGGGCGATCGCGTAGAACAGGTCGTCGATGCGCGCGCGCTGCACCAGGTCCAGCTGGCCCAGCGCGTACAGGCTCAGGCCTTCCGCATGCGCCTGCGTGGCCTCGTGGAAGACTTCCACCGCCGGGCGCTGCGCCATCTCCCCATGCAGCTCGCGCAGCTGGCGCACCGGCGTGGACTCGTCGCTGTGCGATTCCGGCACGCGGCCTTCCGGCGCACGCTCGACCTCGCTGACGTTGGTCACCAGCACCGCGTGGTGGGCGGTCATCGCGCGGCCGCATTCGGTGAGGATGCGCGGCGGCACCAGGCCTTCCTCGCGGCAGGCATCGGCGAGCGGCTGCACGATGCTGGAGGCGTAGTGGTGGATGCCGTAGTTGACCGAATTGAAGGAGCGCGAGCGCGTGCCTTCGTAGTCGATGCCGAGGCCACCGCCAACATCAACATGGGTGATATTGGCGCCCAGCCGCGACAGCTCGACGAAATAGCGGGTGGCCTCGCGCATGCCGGCGGCGATGTCGCGCACGTTGGAGATCTGGCTGCCCATGTGGAAGTGCAGCAGCTGCAGGCACTCGCCCATGCCGGAATCGCGCAGCTCCTTCCACAGCGTCAGCAGCTGGCGCGGGTCCAGCCCGAACTTGGCCTTGTCGCCACCGCTGTTCTGCCACTTGCCGGCGCCCAGCGAGGCCAGCCGCATGCGCACGCCCAAGCCCGGCTTGACGCCCAGCGCGGCCGCTTCCTCCAGCGCCACCTTCAGCTCGGAGGGCTTTTCGATGACGATGAAGGTCTGCAGGCCGAGCTTGCGCCCGATCAGCGCCAGCCGGATGTATTCGCGGTCCTTGTAGCCGTTGCAGACGATGGTGCCGCCAGGGCGCGACAGTGCCAGCACCGCCATCAGCTCGGGCTTGCTGCCCGCCTCCAGCCCGAAGCCCTCGCCGTGGTGCGACGCCAGCGTGCCGGCGACCCCGGCGTGCTGGTTGACCTTGATCGGATAGACCGCGGTGTACCCGCCGGTGTAGTCCCAGTCCTGCCGCGCCTGCGCGAACGCGGTCTGCAGTTTCTGCAGGCGATGGCCGAGGATGTCGGGGAAGCGCACCAGCACCGGCAGGTTGCCGCCGTCCGCCAGCGAGGCATCGACGACCTCGGGCAGCGCGATCTCCGGGCCATCCGTGCCCTTCGGACGCACCACGATGCGGCCCTGCGCGTCGACGTCGAAATAGCCGTCCGCCCAGTGCGGGATCGAATAGGTCTTGCGGGCAAGGTCGGGGGACCAGTGGGACATCGCGGCAACTCCGGCAAACAGGCGCGCATTGTAGGGCCGCGCCCGTCCCGCTGCGGTGACCGCGCCAGGCGGGCTGCCCCCAGGCCGCCGCCCGGCGGACCGCCACGACATGCCGGGAAACCCCTTTCGCTACAATGCGCGGTTACCACGATTCCCCGGAACCCCCGCCATGACCGACTCCAACTGGCTGTACGAGAACTTCGACAAGGCCGGCTCGTCCATCGGCTTCCGCATCACCCGCAAGCTGGACGAGGTGCAGTCGCCGTTCCAGAAGATCGAGATCTTCGAGTCGACCGACTGGGGCAACGTCATGCTGATCGACGGCGCGATGATGCTGACCAGCCGCGACAATTTCCTGTATCACGAGATGATGTCGCACCCCGCGCTGTTCACCCATGCCGACCCGAAGCGCGTGGTGATCATCGGTGGCGGCGACTGCGGCACGCTGCGCGAGGTGCTGCGCCACCCGGGCGTGGAGAAGGCCGTCCAGTGCGACATCGACGAGCAGGTCACGCGGATGGCAGAGAAGTACTTCCCCGAGCTGTGCGAATCCAACGCCGACCCGCGCGCCGAACTGCTGTTCGATGACGGCATCGCCTACATGGCCAACTGCGAACCCGGCAGCGTGGACATCGTGATCGTCGACTCGACCGACCCGGTCGGCCCGGCCGAGGGCCTGTTCAACAAGGCATTCTTCGAAAGCTGCCACCGCGCGCTCAAGGACGACGGCATCCTGGTCCAGCAGAGCGAATCGCCGCTGGTGCTGCTCGACCTGATCAAGGCGATGCGTGCGGAAATGGGCAAGGCCGGTTTCCACAGCTTCCAGACCCTGCCGTTCCCGCAGCCCTGCTACCCCACCGGCTGGTGGAGCTGCACGATGGCGAAGAAAGCGGCGGGCGCCGGGTTCGACTTCCGCGAAGCCGATGCCCGCGGCAAGGGTTTCGCCACGCTCTACTACACCGCCGACATCCACAAGGGCGCGCAGAGCCTGCCGCCTTTTGTGACGGCCGCCCTGAAAGCCTGACCTGCCGGGAGGCAGCTCCCCCACTGCCTCCGGCAAACCGCATACCATCGAGTCGTCGCAACCCGTCGGCGGTGGCATGCAGGAGCCCGGATGGAAATGACCCGGTTGCTGCGAAGGGCAAGCCTGCTGCTGGCACTCATGCTGGCGGCCAGCGTCGGCGTGGCCGCCCAGCCAAGCGGCCAGCACGCGGAGGCGGTTTCGCCGTCGGCCAGCCGGTTCGACGCGGTGTTCGCCGAGGTCATCGGTCCGGGCTCGATGGACATGACCTGGGAGGACTACGAGGCCCGCCTGCAGCAGCTGCGCGTGCTGTTGCCGCAGGGGGATCGCAAGCGCGAGGTGCAGTTCCGTTCGGTCTACTGCACCAGCGAGCGCTGGGAAGATCCGAAGCAGGGGCTGGCCTATGCCGACGAGGCCCAGCGGCGCGCCCAGGCGGCTGGCGATCTGGCCTCGCGGGCGCGCGCGCAGTTCTGCCGGATCGGCTATGTGCAGGAGCTGGAAGGTGCCGGGAAGGCCCTGGGCGAAGCCGACCGCATGGTTGGCATGCTGGAGAATTCAACGGAATCCCAGCTGCTAGGTGAGGCATTGACCGAGCGCGGCTCGCTGCTGTCCCAGCAGGGCGAGCAGGCCAAGGCGCTGCTGGATTTCCAGCGCGCCCGCGCCAGCTTCCGCGCAGCCGGGATCGACCACGAAATCGACACGCTGATGCTGTGGATCGCGATCACCTATCGCCGCATTGGCGACTGGGCGCAGGCCGAGCGCTACTTCACCCGCTCGGTGGAAAGGATGCAGGACAAGCAGGATTGGGATCGTGTGATCACCGATCTGGTGCAGCTTGGCTACCTGTATGACGAGTCGGGTAACGCCGAAAAAGCGAAGGCTTCGTTTGCACGCGCGATCGAGGTTGCCCTTGCCCACAAGGAACCCCTGAGCGCCGCCAATGCACGCGTGGGCCTGGCCGCCGCGCAGGTGTCACTGGGCGAACACGACGACGCCCTGGCGAACCTGGCGCAGGCACGTACGGTCTTCGAGGCGGAAAATCGCCATGGCAACGACGACATGCTGCTGCTGCTCACCGGCCAGGCGCTTGCCGGCAAGGGCCAGCACCAGAAGGCGCTGGCCAACTACGCGCAGGCGCTGCCGTTGATCGAGAAGGACGGCAACCAGCGCTACCTGGCTCTCCTCTACCAGGCGCGCGCGGCCAGCCAGGAGGCACTGGGCAACGCCGCGCAGGCGCTTGCCGACTACAAGCGCTACTCGGCCCTGCAGACGTCGCTGCAGGGCAAGATGCGGCTGGAGCAGAGCCGGCTGCTGGAATACGAGTACGAGATCCGCAAGCGCGAGTTCGAGAACCATCGGCTGCGCGCCGAAGCCAGCACCCGCAAGTCCCAGCTGCAGGCGCTGGAGCGGGTCCGCCACTGGCAGACGCTGGCCCTGTTGCTGGGCGTGCTGCTGGTCGCGGTGCTGGGGGCGCTGGCCCTGCGCCAGCGCAAGCGCACGCGCCGCCTGCGCACACTGGCGATGACCGACCCGCTGACCGAGGTGGCCAGCCGCCGTGCCATCGAGAAGATCGCCGAGCGCGCACTTGCCGAAGCGGCGCAGCTGCAGGCTCCGGTCTCGGTGCTGTTGCTGGATCTGGACCACTTCAAGACGATCAACGACCGCTATGGCCATGCCGCCGGCGACGAAGTCCTGCGCGCGACCACGCAGGCCTGGCAGGCGCAGCTGCGCGGGCGCGACCGGCTGGGACGGATCGGCGGGGAGGAGTTCGCGGTGGTCTGCATGGATGCCAACCGCGAACAGGCGCTGGCGATCGCCGGCCGCCTGCTCGCCGCCACCCGCTCCCTGGAACTGCCGGGCATCGATTCCGCCCTGCACGTGCGTACCAGCATCGGCGTCGCCGAAGCGCACCCCGGCGACAACCGCGCGACGCTGTTCGCGCGCGCCGATGCGGCGCTCTATCGCGCCAAGCAGCAGGGCCGCGACCGGGTGGAGGAATAGCCGCGGCTACAGCGCGTCGCCGTCCAGTTCACCGGTGCGGATACGCACCACCTGCTCCAGGTCCCATACGAAGATCTTGCCGTCGCCGATCTTGCCGGTACCGGCAGCCCTGATGATGGCCTCGGTCACCGCGTCCACGCGGTCGTCGGTGACCGCGATCTCCAGCTTGATCTTTGGCAGGAAGTCCACCACGTACTCGGCGCCGCGATACAGCTCGGTATGCCCCTTCTGGCGGCCGAAACCCTTCACCTCGGTGGCGGTGATGCCGGCCACGCCGACCTCGGCCAGCGCCTCGCGCACATCGTCCAGCTTGAACGGCTTGATCACCGCCATCACCATTTTCATCATCGACTCTCCTGCATGATGTGGTGAGCATATCGCGGGCGATGCGGGCATACTGCACCGGCAGGATCGGACTTTCCCCACCCTGCGCCGGGTTCCGCGCCGACGGCGCCCGCACCCGCCTCCGCGCATGCTGCAGGCACCCGCAGGAGGCCCTTCCGATGACATCCGCACGCATGATCGACCTGGCCCAACTCGACGAACTCGCCCGCCGCCTCAGCAGCCTGGTACCGCCGGGCCTGCGCGACAGCCGCGAGGAGCTGCAGCAGAACTTCAAGTCGGTGCTGCAGGCCGGTTTGGGCAAGCTGGACCTGGTCACCCGCGAAGAGTTCGACGTGCAGCGCGCGGTGCTGGCGCGCACGCGCGACAAGCTGGAAGCGCTGGAGCGCCAGCTGGCCGAACTGGCCGAAGCTGGCAAGTCCGACGACACCCCGCGCCACTGAGGCCCGCCACCATGAGTCTTGCGATCGTGCACAGCCGTGCGCGGGTGGGCGTGCGTGCGCCGGAGGTCCGGGTGGAGGTGCATCTGGCCGGCGGATTGCCGTCCATGTCCATCGTCGGCCTGCCGGAAGCGGCGGTGCGCGAGGCCAAGGATCGGGTGCGCGCGGCGATCCAGTGCGGGCAGTTCGAGTTCCCCGCCCGCCGCATCACCGTCAACCTCGCCCCCGCAGACCTGCCGAAGGACGGTGGCCGCTATGACCTTGCCATCGCCCTGGGCATCCTGGCCGCCAGCGGCCAATTGTCGGTCGAAGCACTGGATGGCTGGGAATTCATCGCCGAGCTGGCGCTGACCGGCGAGCTGCGGCCCGTGGATGGCGCGCTGGCCGCGGCCCTCGCCACCGGAGCCAGCGGGCGGCGCCTGCTGGTGGCGCCCGGTAACGGCGAGGAAGCCGCGTTGGCGGCAGCCAGCGTGGAGGTCCGCACCGCGCGCACCCTGCTGGAAGTATGCGCGGCGCTGGACGGGCGCAAGACGTTGCCGCTGGCCTGCCCGCGCAGCTGCACGGAAGCACCGATGCCGGACCTGGCCGACGTGCGCGGGCAGGCGCAGGCGCGGCGCGCGCTGGAGATCGCGGCGGCCGGCGCCCACCACCTGTTGCTGGTGGGTCCGCCCGGCAGCGGCAAGACCCTGCTGGCGTCGCGACTGGGCGGCATCCTGCCGGAGCCCGTCGATGCCGAGGCACTCGAAGCCGCCAGCATCGCATCCGCCAGCGGCCGCGGACTGGACCTTGCGCGCTGGCGGCAGCGGCCGTTCCGCGCCCCGCACCACACCGCCAGCGCAGCGGCGCTGGTCGGTGGCGGCAGCGACCCACGGCCCGGAGAAATCTCGCTGGCCCATCACGGCACCCTGTTCCTCGATGAGCTGCCCGAATGGAGCCGGCACGCGCTGGAGGTCCTGCGCGAACCGCTGGAGTCCGGCAGCGTGAGCATTTCGCGCGCCGCCAGGCAGTGCGAATTCCCGGCGCGTTTCCAGCTGGTGGCAGCGATGAATCCGTGTCCGTGCGGCTGGGCCGGCGATCCGTCCGGACGCTGCCTGTGCAGCGACGAGGCGATCCGCCGCTACCGCGGCCGCATTTCCGGGCCGCTGCTGGAGCGCATCGACCTGCATATCGAGGTGCCGCGGATACCGCCCACCGCGCTGCGCACCGACGGTCCGCCAGGCGAAGCCAGCGCCCTGGTGCGCGCGCGCGTGATTGCGGCACGCGCCCGCCAGTACGACCGCTGCGGGCAGGCCAACGCCCGCCTCGACCAGGCCCAGACCAATGCGTTCTGCCGACTGTCGCCGCGCGATACCGCCCTGCTGGAGCGCGCCGTCGACGGTCTGCAATTGTCCGCGCGCTCGCTGCACCGGATCCTGCGCGTGGCCCGCACCATCGCCGACCTGGCCGGCAGCGAGGCCATCGAAACACCGCACCTCTCGGAAGCGATTGGCTACCGCAAGCTGGAGCGCGGGCGTGACCGGGCCGCGGCGTGAGGTCTCTTTCTAGCGTGGCCAGGCACGCCGGTTGGGATCCAACTCGTACGTTTCCATCCGGTCGGCACGGGGTCCGATTCCGCAAACCGCCAACGGACTTTCGGACCAGGGCTCCAAGCCAAACGCGCGCTCGATGTCGACTTCGTTGATCGCGGCGGTCACGAAGCTGCCCAGCCCGGCTTCCGTGGCGCTCAGCAACAACGTCTGCGAGAGATGACCGACGTCGAGAATGCAGACCCGATAGGCCTTCGGGTGGCGGCGGTACTTCCAGAAATTCCGATAAAAGCGCGGCGCGAGCACGCAGAGGGCATGGGCTTCCGCGAAATATTGCTGTCCGCCAACGGCTATCCACGCCAGATAGTCGAGCGCCGTTTTCCCCCGCGCGGCGGGATGCCTCCCCGCATCCGCGAGGATCCGCGCGTCGTCCATCGGCAAGGACTGCAGCGCGTGGCGGGCAGGCAGATAGTGGTAAAGCCCGGGCGCTAGACCATCGACCCGGCGGGCGAGGAGGTAGCATTCGGTGGGATGGAGGGCACCGCCCGAGGGACTGGTGCGCTTGAGGACATCGAAGTCGTCCGCGCCCCGGACGCGCCCGCGCTCCGCGAAGGTCCGCTTAAGGACCTGTGCCAGGCCCGTCAATGGCAGCATCCGCCCGACGTCGAAATTGCGGCAACTGGTACGCGCATCCAAAAGTTCGTCATAGGCAGCGCGAGGGGCGGATGGCAGGACGGTGATCGCGCCGCCGTCGGCGCGCTCATGCAGCATGGGCGGCGGCACACCATAGGCACGACGCAGGCCTTCGGCATTGTGCAGGCCGGCATCTTCAACCTCGCCCGCGGCATCGATGCCGCTCCAGCGCGAGGCATGATGGTAATCCGCGGCAGCCCCATGCCAGTGCAGGGCACGCACGCGCTCGTCTTCCCTGCGCCAGTGCGCCCATGCTGCGGTGCTGCCCACCAGCAGTCCCGCGCGAAGCAGGCGCCGCACGCGCGCCGCGCCGTGGCGCATCCTTAAGGGCGCTGCACTCACCCAATCGCTGGGACTGGTTTCGCCGAGCAGCGCGACTTCCGCTGCGTCCACCTCCACCTCGGCCTGCAGCGCTGGCGCATGCGCAAGCCACCGCATGTGGCTGAGGACCCCGGTATCCCCGGATAACAGCGCCGACAAGTCGAAACGGGTCTCCTCACGGGACTCGAGTCGTAGCAGCGCACATCGCCTGATACGCATGGGTTCATCCAGCAAAAAATCCGATCTTGCCGCTTGCTGCCGGGCAGCGACAAGGGTAGCGTCGCCGACACGCATGTCCGACCACCACAGGGGATACCACCACGATGGCCACCAAGAAGGGCGCCAAGCCCGCGCCGCTCGACCCGAAAGTCACCAGGAAGCTGCTGGACAAGCTCGCCACTGACAACGATTTCCGCCGCCTGTTCAAGAAGGATGCCCATGCGGCCCTGCAGCAGGTCGGATACAAGGTGGAAGCAGGTGCAAATTCCGCGGGCGCGTGCATGCAACTGGCGCCGACCGACCGGATCGCGCCCAAGGCCAAGATCGCCCGCGACCGCGCAAAGCTCGAAAGCGCGCTGAACGTGCCGGTCAGCTTCCTCTGTGCGAAGGAATTCAGCGCGGACTGAGGCGCCTCGCAGCCGATCGACGACGGCCGGGGCGCATGCAAAGCGCCCCGGCTTCGGTCGGATGTCCGACTCCGGATCGCCGGAGGACGGTGCAATACGACTGAAGGCGCTGCGCTTCGACGCTATCCGATGCAGCGCGCCGTGCGGATGCCTGTCAAGGCGCTAACGGCGGTGCGACTGCGGGTCACCGATTCGCCGCGGCTGCGTGCGCGACATCACGTTCAGGGCGTCTTCGTTGCCGCCTGCTGCCGGGACCGTGCGACTTCCGCCGAGATCGACACGTTGAAGAACCGCAGCACGTCGGAGGTGGTGCTTTCGGCGAAGACGCGCCCGCGGTGTGTGGTGAGCCAGTCCGCCTGGGCATTGGCGACATCCTGCTCCCGGGCCGCTCGCGCTGCCCGCATGAGCGCCCAGTGCGTCGCCACCAAGGCGGTGTCCTGGCGCACCAGCGGCTCAAGCCGCGCCATCGCCAGGCGGGGCTGACCGCCCAAGCGCTCATGCTCGGCCTGCAGGACCTCGTGCAACTCCCGGATGGTCGGGTAGTCGCGGACGACGGTGCTGCCCTGGGTGCGACGCAGCGCCTCTTCCACACCCGCCCGATCATCGCGATACGCCGACAGGAGTCCCGCGTACAGCCGCAACTCCGTCGAAACGGGGGGATAGAGATCGTCGCCCATTGCGCCCTTGGCCTCGACCAACGCCAGCAGTGCCTGCCGGGCACGCGCGGCATCCCCCTGCCCGTGCAGCACCGCCATGCTGGCCAGTCCCGCATGGGCACGCAACGACTCCAGCACGTCGCCATCGGCTTCGGCCTTCTGCGCCCATCCGCGCACCGCTGCGGCCGCACGCGTCGGCTCGCCGCGATCGATCCAGATGATGGCCCCCGGCTCGCCGTGCCATCCGTTCCGCCCGGCAGTGCCGGCGAAGTAGGTCTTGTCGGCTTCCGCGTACTGCCCGCGCGCTTCATGGAGCAGCGCATACAGCTCGCCCGCGCCCACGAAACCAGCCTCTCGCGCAAGTCGGAATTCGGTCTGCGCCTCGTCATAGCGCTCCTGGCCCAGCAGCATGATCCCGAGGTTGTAGCGCACCGAACTGAAGCGCTCGTTCTGGGGCTTCAGCGCGCGCCGGCTTAGCGCTTCGGCCGCGCGGAAATCATTGCGCTGGTGCCACTGGTTGCTGGAGAGCCGGCCAATGGTCTGGTAATCGTCCGGATACAGCGCCAGGTACTCGTCGGCCTTGCGGAAGTAGGCCTGCGGGCCGGTGTGCTGCATCAGCATCAGCTCGATCATCTGACGCTCCTGCGGCGACAGCCGCTGGGGCAGCGCCAAGGCCTTGCGCCATTCGTCGCGGGCAGCGCCGGGCTCACCCAGGGTCGCGTGCAGGCGCGCCATGTCTGCATGGGCCAGCGCGAATTGGGGGTCAAGCTGCAGCGCGCGCCGGTACAGGCCCAGCGCCTGCTCGCGATCGCCCGTCGTGTTGCTCACGCGACGGGCCACCGCGAAGGCCTTCAGCGCATCCAGGCTGGGCGTGGCCACGTTCGGCAGGGGGACCGATGTCTTCTGCACATTCTGTAGCGCCTCGCCCAACTTCGCGCGCAGCTGGTCGGTGACCTGGTCGATGGAGGCAAGCGCGGACTCGACGCCCTTGCCGTCGGCCGAGACGGCGTAAACGGTGGTCTGGGTGTGCGGGTCGATGACCTCGGCGCTGACCCGCAGGCGGCCACCGACCTCGGACACCGTTGGCAACAGCACGGCGCGGGCGCCATCGCGCAGGGCGATTTCCGACCCCAAGGCGCGGTCCACCGCCGTGTCCGGCTTGCGCTGCATGCGCTGCAGGGTGTCGCGCACCTTGAGCTCGCCCACCACGTTGACGTAGCGGGACTGCTCCAGGCTGATGCGGAAGGCCTGCTCCAGCGCATCCTCCAGACGGGGATCGCTGGTCAGGTTGCGCAGGTCGCCAACCACCACCCAGTCCCGCTCGTTGAAGGCGATGGCCGGCTTCGGCTGGGCCAGGAACCAGGCGCCGATGGCCATGCCGGCCACCAGCAGCGCTTCGGCGGTCAGGGCCACCGGGCGCCGCCACAGCGGCAGGTCGCGCCAGGCCTTGGGGGTGTGTGAGGGGATGCGCAGCGGGGCCAGCCCCGGCTCACCGACTTCGTGGACCTCCTGCGCCTCGGGAATGCCCTTGAAGCGCCAGCGCCCGTAGGACTTCCAGACCAGCAGTTCGCCGCGCTCGCCCAGCTCGCGCGCGGCGCGGTGGGCCAGCGGCTCGGCGGTGGCCGACAGCAGGATCTGGCCCGGTCGCGCCAGCGCCATCAGGCGGCCGGCCAGCGGCTTGGCCAGGCCCTCCACTTCCAGCGATTTCGCGCCCTGGCGCACGGCTTCCGGGCTGTTTTCCCAGACGAGCACTTCGCCCACGTGCAGGCCGGCGCGTGCCTGCAGCGGCTGGTTGAGCTGCATCTCGCGGCCCAGGTCGCGCAGGCCGCGGGCGTAGTCGAGGGCGAAGGCGAGGCCGTCGATGGGGCGCTCGAACAGCAGCAGCAGGCCGTCGCTGCGGTCGATCAACCGCCCACGCCAGCGCTGCTGCAGCTCCAGCACAAGACGATCATGGGCACGGAACAGCGCGGCGGCGGCGGCATCGCCCAGGCGCTCCACCAGATGGGTGGAGTCCACCAGATCGGTGAGCAGGATCGTGCGGACCTGTGGCGCGCCGGCGTCCTGCATGCGCCCGTCAGTCCAGCCACTCGACACAGTCGCCGCCGTTGCGCTTGGCCCGGTACAGCGCGTCGTCGGCCAGCGCATACCAGTGCTCCCACCCGGCCCGGCTGTCCGGCCCGATCAGGCAGGCGCCGATGCTGAGCGTGGTCATCTGCGGCGGGCTGTTGTGCATGCGCTCGAGCATGCGCGCACTGTCGGTGACGTAGCCGGCGATCCGCTCCGCCCCCTCGCGGGTGTGGCCGCTCAGGATCAGGCAGAACTCGTCGCCGCCCAGCCGACAGACGATGTCGTCCACACCCGCGACGGCGCGCAGCAGGTTGGCCACGCTCTGCAGGACGCGGTCGCCCGCCAGGTGGCCGTAGGTGTCGTTGATCGACTTGAAGCGATCGCAATCCACCAGCACCAGCACGTGCCCACCCAGCCCACCCGCCTGCAGCCGCTGCTCCACGTGGGCGGCGAACCCGCGCCGGTTGGTCAGCCCGGTGAGCTCGTCGGTGCGGGTCAGCGCTTCGGACTCGTCCAGCCGGTTGGTGGCCGACCGCAGCGCGTCCAGCGCTTCCTGCAGGTCCTGGTTGCGTCGGCGCAGGCGCGCGATCAGCGCCTGCTCGTTGAGCACCACGCGCATGATCGCGCGGCGCAGGAACTGCGCCAGCAGCGCAGGGTCGCGCTGGGCCAGCTGTTCGAATTCGTCCCGGCCCAGCTCCAGCAGTTCGCCGGCCTCGGCCACGACCGCGTCGGCGCTGCGGGCGTGGTCGCCGATCAGCAGCCCCAGCTCGCCGAAGAAGGCGCGCGCGCCCAGCCGCTTGCCGACCAGGTCATCGCCGAAGTCCAGTTCCACCGCACCGTTGGCGACCACGTACATGGCGGCGCCGTGATCGCCGCGACGGAACAGCTTCTGTCCGGCTTCCACCGGACAGGAACGCGCCACCTGCGCGAACAGCGCGTACTCGTCAGGGTGCAGCGCGGACGCGCTGGCGTCCACGCCCGTGCGGGCATCGATCATGTGCGCTAGTGCTGCCACGCGTTCCCCTGTGCGGCTCCGGCCCCTCCGATCCAGCCGCAGGATACCATCGCATCCGCCGCCGTATTGCGACAGTGGCACCGGCAGCCGTTCCCCCGGTGGCATCCCGCCCCGTGCCCGCCATCGCCCGGCGCGGGCGATGGCGGGGTGGCCTCAGGCCGCGGCGCGGGTGCCGGCGTGGAACTGCTCTTCCTCGGTGCTGCCCTTCAGCGCCACCGTCGACGACTTGCCGCCCTGGATGGTCTGGGTGATGGCATCGAAATAGCCGGTGCCGACCTCGCGCTGGTGCTTGACCGCGGTGAAGCCACGCTCGGCGGCGGCGAACTCCTTTTCCTGCAGCTCGACGAATGCACTCATCTGCCGGCGGGCATAGCC
Organism: Thermomonas sp. XSG; assembly: GCF_014678725.1. NCBI lineage: Bacteria > Pseudomonadati > Pseudomonadota > Gammaproteobacteria > Lysobacterales > Lysobacteraceae > Thermomonas > Thermomonas sp. XSG. The sequence continues at coordinate 1,250,466 of NZ_CP061497.1, forward strand.
GTGGGCGAGGTCGAACATGCCGTAGTTGAGCGCGTGGAAGCCGGCCAGGGTGATGAACTGGAACTTGTAGCCGTAGCTGGCGATTTCCTTCTGGAACTTGGCGATGGTGGCGTCGTCCAGGTTCTTCTTCCAGTTGAACGACGGCGAGCAGTTGTAGGCCAGCAGCTTGCCGGGGAACTTGGCATGGATCGCCTCGGCGAATTTGCGCGCGAACTCCAGGTCAGGCTTGCCGGTCTCGCACCAGACCAGGTCGGCATACGGCGCGTAGGCGAGGCCGCGGCTGATGGCCTGGTCCAGGCCGTTCCTGGTCTTGTAGAAGCCTTCGATGGTGCGCTCGCCGGTGCAGAACGGCTTGTCGTTGTCATCCACGTCGGAGGTCAGCAGGTCCGCCGCCTCGGCGTCGGTGCGGGCCACGATCAGGGTCGGCACGCCCATCACGTCGGCGGCCAGGCGCGCCGCGGTCAGCTTCTCCACCGCCTCGCGGGTGGGCACCAGCACCTTGCCGCCCATGTGGCCGCACTTCTTCACGCTGGCCAGCTGGTCTTCGAAGTGCACGCCGGCGGCGCCTGCCTCGATCATGCCCTTCATCAGCTCGAAGGCGTTGAGCACGCCGCCGAAGCCGGCTTCGGCGTCGGCCACGATCGGCTGCAGGAAGTCGATGGAGTCGTCGCCCTCGGCATGGTGCAGCTGGTCGGCGCGCAGCAGGGTGTTGTTGATGCGCTTGACCACCTGCGGCACCGAGTTGGCCGGATACAGCGACTGGTCGGGGTACATCTCGCCGGCCAGGTTGGCATCGGCCGCCACCTGCCAGCCGGACAGGTAGATGGCCTTCAGCCCGGCCTTGACCTGCTGCATGGCCTGGTTGCCGGTCATCGCGCCCAGCGCGTTGACGAACGGCTCGCTGTGCAGCGACTGCCACAGTTTCTCGGCACCCAGCCGGGCCAGCGAGTGCTCGATCTGGACGGTGCCGCGCAGGCGCACAACATCCTCGGCGGAATAGCTGCGGGTGATGCCGGCCCAGCGCGGGTTGTTGGCCCAGTCCAGCTTCAGTTGTTCGGCGGTCGGCAGGTGGTTCTTCATGGGGAAACCTCGTGGGGTTGGCGGCAGCGTAGGAATGTCGGCAGGTGGATCAATCGATGCGTTCGTAAGCGGGAAGCGTGAGGAACTCGGCCAGTTCGTCGGCATGGGTCAGGCGGTCGAGCAGGCCGATCGCTTCGGACACCCGCGCGGCGCCGGGAATGCGGCGGGGATCGCCCAGCCGGCTGGGCAGGCCGATCAGCGCGCGCTCCAGCAGCACGAAGTCGACCGGGGTGCCGTCATCCAGCGACAGCGGGTGGCCGCCGGCGTCGGCGAAGTGCAGCCACTGCCACAGCTGGGCGCGGGCGATCTCGGCGGTGGCGGCGTCCTCCATCAGGTGGTGGATCGGCACGCAGCCGTTGCCCTCCAGCCACGCGGCCAAGTAGCGCACGCACACTTCGACGTTGTTCTCGAAGCCGGCACGGGTGATCGTGCCCAGCGACGGGCGCAGCAGGTCCTCGGCCTCGACGTGCACGTCGTCGCGGGCGACGTGGCGCTGGTGGGGGCCCGGCATGCGCGCGTCGAACACTTCGCGGGCGATCGGGATCAGCGCCGGATGCGCCACCCAGGTACCGTCGTGGCCTGCGCCCACCTCGCGCAGCTTGTCGGTGCGGACGCGCTCCAGCGCGGCGGTATTGGCGGCCTCGTCGCCGCTGATCGGGATCTGCGCCGCCATCCCGCCCATCGCATGGGCGCCACGGCGGTGGCAGGTCTGCACCAGCAGTTCGGCGTAGGCGCGCAGGAACGGCTGCACCATGGTCACCTGGCCACGCTCCGGCAGCACCCGATCGCGGTGCCGGCGCAGGGTCTTGATGTAGCTGAAGATGTAGTCCCAGCGCCCGCAGTTCAGGCCGACGATGCGGTCCTTCAGCGCGAACAGGATCTCGTCCATCTCGAACGCCGCCGGCAGGGTCTCGATCAGCACCGTGACCTTGATCTGGCCGTGGGCCAGCCCCAGCCCTTCCTCGATGGCCGCCAGCGCCCGCTCCCACAAGGCGGCTTCTTCCATCGACTGCAGCTTGGGCAGGTACAGATAGGGGCCGCGGTCGCGCCCGGCCAGCACGTGGGCGTTGTGGAAGGCGAACAAACCGGCATCGAACAGCGATGCCGACATCCGCTGCCCGTCCACCAGCACGTGCTTCTCGTCCAGGTGCCAGCCGCGCGGCCGCATGATCAGCACCGCCTGCTCGGCCTGCGGGCGCAGCTCGTAGCGCTTGCCGTTGGCCTCGTGCACCAGCGCCCCGCTGATCGCCGCGCGCAGCGCCTGCTGGCCAGTCAGCAGGTTGGCCCAGGTCGGCGCGGTGCTGTCCTCGAAATCGGCCATGTAGCAGTTGGCGCCGGAGTTCAGCGCGTTGATGACCATCTTCGGGTCGACCGGGCCGGTGATCTCGACGCGGCGATCCAGCAGCGCGGCCGGGGTCGGCGCCACGGTCCAGTCGCCGCGGCGGATCTGCACGGTGTCGGCACGGAAATCCGGCAGCGCCCCGGCGTCGAAGGCCTGCTGGCGGACGCGGCGGGCGGCCAGCCGGGCCTGGCGCTCCCCCTCGAAGCGGCGGTGCAGGCCGCCGAGGAAGCCGAGCGCGGCGGGAGTCAGCAGGGCGTCCTGCCCGGGCACCCGGCGGGTGGTCTCCACGCCCTCGCCGGGGCGGTCTTGCAGCACTGCGGACATCGGCGGCTCCGTGACACGTGTGGGGAAGCCAACCATCCGCCTGCGTGTTGTATTTGACAAACCAGATTTGTCAATGCTTAGTATTAAATTTCCAAATACTGCAATCGAAACATGCCAAAAAGCCCCGCCCCAGCGCTGCGTTTCGCCTACAAGGGCTCGCGCCTGAAGCCATTGCGGGCGTTCTGCCAGGTGGCGCGGCTGGGCTCGATCTCGCGTGCTGCCGAGGCGCTGTACCTCAGCCAGCCGGCAGTGACCCTGCAGTTGCAGGCGCTGGAGCGCGAACTGGGGGTGCGGCTGCTGGAACGCGTCGGCCGCCGGCTGGTGCCCACCCGCGAGGGCGACCTGCTGTACGAGATGGCGCGCCCGCTGGTGGAGGGGCTGGACAACCTGGCCGCCAGCTTCCGCGAGCAGGTGCGCGGGCTGGACGCCGGCGAGCTGCACGTGGCCGCCGGCAGTTCCACCATCCTGTACCTACTGCCCGGGATCGTCGATGCGTTCCGCCAGCGCCACCCGGACGTGCGCCTGAGCCTGCACAACGTCACCGGCGCCAGCGGCCTGGACCTGCTGCGCAGCGACGGCGTGGACCTGGCCGTGGGCTCGATGCTGGACGTGCCGGCCGACCTGACCTACGCGCCGGTGTACCGCTTCGAGCCGATGCTGATCACCCCGCCCGACCACCCGCTGGCCGGCAAGCGCGAGTTGTCACTGGAGGACCTGTCGCCTTACGGGCTGATCCTGCCACCCAAGCGCCTGACCACCTACCGGCTGGTCGACCTGGTGTTCCAGCAGAACCGGGTGCCGTACACGGTTGCACTGGAAGTGGGCGGCTGGGAGGTCATCAAGCAGTACGTGGCGATGGGCCTGGGCATCAGCATTGTCACCGCGATCTGCCTGACCGAGGCCGACCGCCAGCGGCTGGCGGCACGCTCGCTGGCGCGCTGGTTCCCGTCGCGCAGCTACGGCATCGTGATGCGCAAGGGCAAGTTCCTGTCAGCGCAGGCCCGCGCCTTCGTCGAGCTGATCCAGCCGGAGGTGCTCACGCCGCGCGGCTACGACGAGAGCGGGCATTCGGAGCGCTGATGCGCATGTGCACCATCTGCTTTGCCACCCACGCCGATGGGGCGGGATGCAGCCCGCCCCATTCGGAGTCAGCACGGCATGCGGTTACTTCGAGGGAGCGGCTGTCTCGGGCAGGCTCTGGATGACGTTGCCGCTCTCGTCCATGAAGTTCAGCGTCGGGCTGCCGTCGGGCGCGACCAGCATCATGATCCTCGCCCGCCCCTTCGCATCCGCCAGGATGACGGCCGAGGATTTGCCGCGCGTCTTGCCGACGAACACACGCTTGGTCTGCTGGCCGCCGGCATCCAGCCAACGCTGCTTCAAGCGGGCCTTTTCGTCGCCTTCCGGCGCATTCTGATAGGCGTCGAACAGGGGGCCATATTCTTTCTGGAGCCCGCGGTCGTAGATATTCAGGCCGGTTTCCATCGTGCCATTGCCTTCGTAATGGCCCAGCGCCAGTTGCTGGTCGCCACCGAACCTGTCCATCGAGAAGTGCATGCCGGCTTCCGGCTTGCCGCCCTTGCCCACCTTCCCGTCGAAGATCAGGCCACCGTTCTCGTCGCCCGCCGCGTTGAAGAAAATGATGCCGGGCATGTTGCGACCGGTCTTGACCTCGCGGCCGTCGATGACGGGTTCCGGCAACCGGTTCCGGTTGGCCAGCACCATTTCCTTGCGACCGTCCGGCATCACGATGTTGATGCGCTCCACGTCCAGCTCGGTGAACCTGGCCTTGTCGGCAGGCGATTTGGCGCCCGCCAGCACCACCAGCGCCAACGCAGCGCCGCTGGTGCAAAGCAGCGCCTTGAGCAGCCGGTTCTGCCGCCTGAGTTGAACCACCACGTCCTGCGTTTCGCGCATGCCCGGCCCCGCGTGCTGAGAAGAAGTCCCGAATCCTACCGGAGGCGAAAGCGCGGAAGCGGGTCAGGTCCATTTCCGCACGCCGAAGTGAACCTGACCCCTTTCCACAACCCCTTTCCACACCCCTTTTCCAATCCAGGCAGGCCCACTTCCCCGCAGCGGACGTGAACCGCCACGCCTGCCGCGTCAGTGCGTGCGCGGCGTGGCCAGTGCGTCGGTCTTGTAGATCGCCACGTGCGGCACGCCGTCGGCGCCGATCCAGCCGCGATACATGCCGCCGGTGTTGAACGGGAAGGCGACGCTGCCATCGGCGCCCAGCGCGATCGCGCCTCCGTCGCCGCCGGCCTTGGGGATGTCGCGGTTGATCACGCCGTCGGCCGCGCGGGCCAGCGGCTGGCCATCCAGGCGCACCCGCGCGCAGATCTCGTGGGCGGCGGCGGAACGGATGTAGAACTCGCCCCAGCCGGTGCCGGAGACCGCGCAGCGCGCGTCGGCCCAGGTGCCGGCGCCGATGATCGGCGAATCGCCCACGCGCCCGTAGCGCTTGTTGGTCATGCCGCCGGTGGAGGTGCCGGCGGCGAGGTTGCCGCGCGCATCCAGCGCCAGCGCACCCACGGTGCCGAAGTAGGCCTTGCCAGGCAGCACCAGCGGCGTGCGCGCGTCCAGTGCGGCCTGTTCTTCCTGCAGCGCCTTCTGCAGCGCCTTCCAGCGCTTCTCGGTGCGGAACCAGGACGGATCGACCAGCGCGATGCCCTGCTCCTTCGCGAACATCTCGGCGCCGTCGCCGACCATCATCACGTGCCTGGACTTGTCCATGATCGCGCGCGCCAGGGTGATCGGGTTCTTCACCCGATGCAGGCCAGCCGCGGCGCCGGCCTTGCCGCTGGCGCCGTCCATGATCGAGGTGTCCAGTTCGTTGCGGCCGTCGTGGGTGAATACCGCGCCGCGCCCGGCGTTGAACTGCGGCGCATCCTCCAGCACGGTGATCGCGGCGGTGACCGCGTCCAGCGACGAGGCGCCCGCCTGCAGCTTGGCGTGGCCGGCCCGCAGCGCCGCTTCCAGCGCACGCTTGACCACGGCCTCCTCGTCGGCGGTCAGGTCGCCCGGCTCCACCCCGGCACCGCCATGGATGACCAGCGTCGGCGTGTCCAGAGCCACCAGCACGCCGTCGCGCACCGCGTAACTGCGCTGCGCCAGCGGCCGCTCCACCCGACCCTCGGGCAGGCGCAGCAGCGAATCCGCGCCGGCCACCACGGTGTCGAAGCGATCGAGGTTCATCGCCACGTCTTCCGCCTGCTTCCGGGTGAAGCCGCCGCGTACCACGACGGCACCCGCGCCAGGCGCGGTGGCGTAGATGCGCGCGCTGCCGTCGCCTTCCACCGCCACCGCCGCGTCCTCGTCCACGCCCAGCCCCAGAAGCGGCTTACCGGCCAGGTGCTCGGCCTTGGCGAGGAAGGCGACCAGGCGACCCAGCCGGGCGCGTTCGCTGAAGTGGGTGTCGGTGACGATGCCCTTGAGCTGCGCGATGTGCAGGAAGTCCGTCTCGATGGTGTTGCCGTCGCCCAGCGGGTCGGCCAGCGCGCGCGGGCTGGTCTGGCTGCCGCCGTCCATCGCCCCGTACAGGTATTCGCCGAGCATGGCCAAGCCGGCGCTGGTGCCGCCCAGCGGCTTGCCCGCCTTCACGTGTGCATCCAGCGCAGCGCCCACCGGGGTGCCACGCCAGTAGCGGACGTAGCGGGACTGGTCGCCGCCCGCCAGGAAGATGCCGTCGGCGCGCTTGAGCGCGGCCAGGATCTTCGGGTCGCTGGCGGCCTCGCGGTCCTTGAATACGAAGGTTTCGACCGACTTGATCCCGCCGACCTCGTTGAAGAATTCCTCGCCGATCTCGCCGCCCTGCGATGCGCGCAACACCACGATGTGGCCGTTGCCGGCCTTCTTCATGAACCAGTGCATGGCATCGAAATTGCGGTCGCCGCCGCCCATCAGCAGCAGGCCCGGCTGCACCTTGCCCGGCGTCCTGGCCTGCAGGTCGCCCAGCACGTAATGGCCGAAATCGGCGGCCAGCACCGGCAGGATTGGTGCCGCGGCCAGCACCGCGGCAAGCATCATCGACCAACCGGCGCGTCGCTTCATCGTCCACTTCCCCTTCATTCGCAGATACGTCATTAGACGAACGTACACCGGTTTCCCCCCGCTCGCGGCGCTGCACTTTCGCTATGGTAGGCGGATGCAGACCGAACTCGACCGCTGGTTCGTCCACGAAATCCTCGTCCACGAGGAAGCGCTGATGCGCTTCCTGCACCGGCACTGGCCGCACCGCGACGAGCTGCACGACCTGCGCCAGGAGCTCTACGCGCGCATCTACGAGGCCGGCGCGAAGTCGCGCCCGACCCAGCCGCGGGCGTTCCTGTTCGCCAGCGCGCGCCACCTGATGACCGACCGGCTGCGCCGCGCCAAGGTGGTATCGATCGAGCCGATGGGTGATTTCGAGCCTTCGCTCGTCTTGGTGGATGAGGTCTCGCCGGAACGCTGGTGCGGCGGCCGTCAGGCCCTGCGCCGGCTGGCCGACGCCTTCGACCGGTTGCCCGACCGCTGCCGGGAGGTGGTGTGGCTGCGGCGGGTGGAGGAGTTGTCGCAAAAGGACGTGGCATCGCGCTTGGGCATCAGCGAGAAAACCGTGGAAAAGCACATCGCCAAGGGCATGCGCCTGCTCGCCGACGCGCTGTATACCGGCGAGCTGCAGGCGCGCGCGGAGCCCGGGGCGGCGAACGCCGCGGCACGGCGGCAGGCGGACTGAACGATGCGCGCCGACAGCATGGCGATCGAGCAGGCGGCGGCGGGCTGGCTGGCCCGCCGCGACGGCGGCCGCTGGAATGCGGAGGAGGAAGCCGCGCTGCAGCGCTGGCTGGACGCCGACGTCGGCCACCGGGTGGCATTCCTGCGACTGGAAGCCGCTTGGCAGGAAGGCGGGCGACTGCAGGCGCTGGGGGCCGGCTGGCAGGACAGCGCCGCGCCCGCGCGCGGCCACTGGCAGGTATCGCCCGCCGGTCGCCGCGAACAGATGCTGCAGGCGATGGCGCAACGCCCTGCAGCCGCCCGGCCGGTTCGGCAGCGGCGCTTCGCGCATTTCGCGGCGGCGGCGACCCTGGCCGGCTGCGCGCTGGCGCTGGCCTGGGGCTGGCGCAGCCAGACCCGCGTCGATACCGCCACCTACCGCACCGCCATGGGCGAAGTGCGCACGCTGCCGCTGGCCGACGGTTCGCACGCAACCCTGGCCAGCGCCACCGGCATCGAGGTGCGGCTGTCGGGGCGTGCCCGCGACGTTGCCCTGACCTCGGGCGAGGCGATCTTCGAGGTCGCCAAGGATCCGCGCCGGCCGTTCTCGGTGGCCGCCGAGGGCTACCGCGCAGTGGCGGTGGGCACGCGTTTTTCGGTGCGTCGCGATGTCGCCGCACTGCGCGTGGTGGTGACCGAAGGCACGGTGCGGCTGGATGCGCCCGCCACCGCCGCCGGCGCCATCCCGTCGGTGATGCTGCCGGCCGGCAGCGTTGCGCTGGTGCGCGGCAACGGCCTGCTGGTGCGCAGCCTGCCGCTGGCCGACGCACAGCGGCTGCTGGACTGGCGCGACGGGCTGCTGGCCTTCCGCGACGCGCCGCTGAGCGAAGTGGTGGCGGAGTTCAACCGCTACAACGCACGCAAGCTGGTGCTGGCCGACGCCGAGGCAGGGGCGCTGCGGATCGGCGGCAACTTCCGCTGGGACAACACCGAAGGCTTCGTGCGCCTGCTTGAAGCCGGCTTCCCGGTGCACGCGGAAGCGGACAAGGGCCGCATCGTGCTGCACTCGCGCTGAGCGCGGACGCGGCGGCAGCGCAGGCTCCGAAGCAATCACGCAACGGGCGCGCATTGCGGTGCGGCCGCCGATCACAGCACGGTGGGCGCGGCCAACACGGCAGGGGGTGCCGAAAGGCCCGGGGGGATTTCCCGCCATCGTTCGTCATGAATCCGTAATGGCGTCCAGCCCGGGCGCCCGGGGGAAAACCAACACCATGAAACCGTCTCGCCCGCTCCGCGTCCTGTTGCTGTCACTGGCCTGTTCCGCCGCCCTGGCGGCGCAGGCGCAAACCGCCCGCCTCGACATCCCCGCCGGCGATCTCGCCAGCGCGCTGGACGCCTATGCGCGGCAGACCGGCACCCAGCTGGTGTACCGCGCCGACCAGCTCAAGGGCGCGCGCAGCGCCGGCCTGAGCGGGCAGGCGGCGTCGCCGCAATCGCTCGACGCGCTGCTCAAGGGCAGCGGCTTCCGTGCCCAGCGCGATGCCTCCGGCGCGATGCTGATCGTGCCGAACGGCGCCGCGGCCAAGCCGGCCGCCCCCGCCCGTCCGGCGACGCAGGCGCGGCCCGCGCAGGCGGCCACCGACGCGCCGGTCACCAACCTTGAGGCCATCCAGGTCACCGGCTCGCGCATCCCGCGCGCGCAGGTGGAAGGACCCGCGCCGATCACCGTGGTGTCCTCGGAGCAGATCCAGGCCGCCGGCCTGACCTCGGTGCCGGATCTGCTGCGCTCGCTCAGCCAGAACAGCGGCAGCGTGCAGGGCCAGCAGAACACCACCAGCGCGCAGTCCACGCCCGGCGCGCAGGCGGTCGACCTGCGCGGCCTCGGTCCCAACCACACGCTGGTGCTGGTCAACGGCCGCCGGATCGCCGACTTCCCGCTGCCGCTCAACAGCCGCAGCAACTTCACCGACATCGGCAACCTGCCGCTGGGGATGATCGACCGGGTCGAGATCCTGACCGGCAGCGCCTCGGCGGTGTACGGCTCCGACGCGATGGCCGGCGTGATCAACTTCATCCTGAAGAAGTCCGTCGACGGCACCATCCTCGACTACCGCTACGGCGACACCAGCCGCGGCGGCGGCGAGTCCCACCACCTGACCCTGACCAGCGGCTTCGAGCGCGACGGTTTCACCGGCGTGGTCGGCCTGGAGCTGCTAGACAAGAAGCCGCTGTGGGGCTACCAGCGCGGCATCCAGGACTCCACGCTGGATGCCCCCACCTCGCGCCGGCGGCTGCCGCGCCTGACCGCGCAGCTGTACGACTGGGACGACGACGTCAACATCGCCCCCGCCGACGGCTGCCAGGCCATGGCCGGCCTCAACGAGGGCACCACCGTGCTGGCGGAGGACCGCTACGGCGAACCCTACTGCGGCAGCGAACGCGCGATCGCCTATCGGACCATCCAGAACCAGCGCAAGGGCGCCAATGCCTACGGCGCGTTCGAATACACCATCTCCGACAGCCTGACCTGGTTCGCCGACGTGCAGCTGGGCTGGCAGGAGGTCAAGCTGCTGACCGGCACCAACGGCAACGACGTCGCCAGTGACCACATGGGCTGGGAGTTCCACGATCCGGCCTCGACCAACAACTACCGCAACAAGATGTTCTTCAACGCCAACACCGGCCACTACGAGATCTGGTCGCGGCAGTTCACCCCCGAGGAGATCGGCGGACTCGGCAACCGCATGAACGTCACCACCGAGAAGACCCTGGCGGTGACCACGGGTTTCAACGGCACGTTCGGCGAGAACTGGGACTGGGAAGCGTCCTACAACCATTCCCAGTACAAGGCCGACGTGGGCATGCCGCGCATCCGCGCCGCCGCCGCCAACCGCCTGTTCCTGGGCGAACGTCTGGGTTATGACGACGACGGCTACGCGATCTACGCGCCGGACCCGGCGCGCCTGTTCACCCCGCTGACCGAAGCGGAGTTCGCCTCGATCGCGGCGATGTCGACGTTCCGCCCGAAGTCGGACAACGACAACCTCAGCTTCACCGCCAGCACCCCGTCGCTGTTCACCCTGCCCGCCGGCGACGTCGGCTTTGCCGGCGCGCTGGAATACGGCAGCCAGTCCTACCGCATCAACCCGGACCCGCTGGCGCTGACCGAAGACGCCTATGTCGGCCCGCGCTACGGCGACGGCAGCGGCAGTCGCGACCGCTGGAGCGCCGCCGGCGAACTGCGCATGCCGCTGCTGTCCTCGCTGCAAGCCAGCCTGGCCGGGCGTTATGACCGTTACAGCTACGGTGGCAAGCACCCGGGCAAGTTCACCTGGAGCGCCGGCCTGGAATGGCGGCCGATCGACACCCTGCTGATGCGCGGCTCCTACGGCACCGGCTTCCGCGCCCCGGACATGCACTACCTGTTCGCGGGCCAGGACTATTACCGCACCCGTTACGCCACCGACTACTACCAGTGCCGCACCGACGAACCGGGTTACAGCGACGGTGACTGCTACGACGACGGCAGCTGGGACGTCAGCACCTTCGACGTCTACACCGGCAACCTCGAACTGGACGTCGAAACCAGCCGCTCCATGACCGCCGGCTTCGTGTGGTCGCCGACTTCCGCCTTCGACATCGCGATGGACTTCTACAAGATCCGGGTGATGAACCAGGTGCAGGCGCAGGACCGCGAACTGCTGCGGATGACCGAAGCGGATTGCCGCCTCGGCAAGACCGCCGAGGGCGTGACCGTAGACGCCAACTCACCCACCTGCGCCGATGCACTGGCGCGGGTGATCCGCGACGCCAACGGTGACATCACCAGCGTGCACTTCGCGCCGATCAACATCTCCCAGGAGGAAACCTCCGGCATCGACGTCACCGCCAACTACCGCCTGCAGACTGCGGTGGCCGGCGACTTCCGTTTCACCGCCAGTTACAACTGGGCCCGCCGCCACACCCGGATCCAGTACCCGGGTGATCCGTCCGAGGACATGCTGGACGTCAGCTTCAGCGCCACCACCCTGCCCCGCAGCAAGGGCAACGTCGGCGCGACCTGGGACCGCGGCGCCTGGGGTGCGAGCCTGTTCGGCACCTACCTCGGCCGCGTGGCCAACTACGACAACGACGCTTGGACGCAGGCCACCTGGCGCTTCAACGCCGGCGCGCGCTACGACGTGAACGACCACTTCCGCGTGTCGCTGACCGTCAACAACCTGCTCGACAAGATGCCGCCGAAGGACCCGACCTGGGCGAACTACCCGTACTACGACACCTCGTGGTTCGACAGCTTCGGCCGCAGCTTCTTCGTCCAGCTCACCTACAAGTTCGGCGGCAAGCCGCTGGACTGAGCAGGCCCTGCACGCACATGGCACCCCCTGCCCCGGCCCAGCCGGGGCTTTTTTTACGCGATCAGTTCGCGCCGGGCAGCGCCTCGCCGACGAAGCGGCGGTAACCCAGGTAATGGTGGAACACGAAGCCATCGAAGGCCGGGCGGTCGCGGTAGGCATCTTCGACCTTGCCGGCCTCGCGCTCGAACGCCGCCTCGCTCATGCCATGAAAGCTCAGCTTGGCCGGTTCACCGGGGTTGAACTCCAGGCCGATGACCACGCGTTTGCCTGTGCGGCTGGCATAGTCCATCTCGTCCTGCGCATGCGACAGGATGGAGTCGCGGCCCTCGGCGCGGTTGCGATAGTCCATCAGCGCGATGTAATCGGTGAGGTCGGCGACGTGTTCGCTGACCGGCTTGCGCACGCCTCGCCATTCCAGCGCAATGCCGTCCCACCAGAACGGCATCGCCGGCCCGATCGCCAGCGTCTGCCCGGACTTGCGCCGGGCCTCGATCATCGCAGCGGTCATGTCGAGGAAGCCGTGCAGCAACCGCGGGCGGGTGGCGTCTTCCCATTCATCCAGCAAATGCGGCTCGATGTCGTAGTTGACCCCGTCGAAGCGCTCGGCCGGCGCCGCCGCCGCGTTGTAGTCCAGCACCCGTTGCAGCATCGCCACCGCCTTGCGCTGGTGGCGCGGCAGCACGTAGCGCTCGGTGCTCAGGTACCAGGATCCGAGCAGCGCGTACACGCGGATGCCGCGGGCGTGCGCGTTGCGAATGAACGCGCGGTACAGCTGCGGCTGCTGCTCGATCAGATTGCGCCGCTGGAACGCATCGGCATACAGATAGACGACATTGACCCGCTTGCGCTGCAGGAACGCCAGCGCCTCGTCCGCCACCGCCGGCGATTCCAGCATCGCGAACGAGGGCCCTTCCCAGGTCCACACCGCGCGGGGCGCCGGGGCCATGGCCGGCTCCTGCGCACAGGCATTGGTGGCCAGCGCCAGCAGCGCGCACAAGGCCAGTTTCGTTGCCAGCCTGACCGGACTCATGGCGCGTTACCGGCGATGTCCAGCGGCAGCCGGTAGCGGCCGCGCCCCAGCGGCTTGCCGGTTTCGGGATCCGAAGGCAACACCGAGATGAAGTAATGGCCCGGCCCCAGCTTGGCCGGCAACGCCAGCATCACTTCGCGGCGCTCGTGCGGTTGCAGGCGGATCGCGCTGCCGTAGCCTTCGCCGATTTCCTGTCCGTCCTCCGCGGCCAGTACCGCCAGCGGCGCGAACACCCGCGAATCGTGGGCATCGCCATTGACGAATGTCGCCGCCACCCGCACGCCATTGGCGTCGTTCTCCAGCCGCACCGCATCCAAACCCAATCCTGCCGGCAGCGCCACCACCGCCGCCACCGGCTGCACGGCTGCGGCCGGGGCTTCGCGATACGCCACCAGCGCGGGCATGCCGCCTTCCGGGGAAAGCGCGAGCTTGCCCACGAACGTGGCGTTGGCGGCCTGGTAGGCCTGCAACCGCGCGGTCACCTGCGCGCGCAGGCCGGCATCGTCGACCTCGGAGGCACGGATGCCGTCCTGCAGTTCGAACAGCCGGCCGTCGTGCAGGAACCAGCGACCGCTCACGAAGTCGGGCACGCTGGTCTTGGTCTGCTTGAGCGCGATCTCGTGCTGGCTGCGGAACGCATCCGCCATGTCCAGGCCGCGGCCGGTCCAGGTGGCCTGCGCCGGCCGCTGCAGGCCGTAGGTATGCGACAGCAGCGCCAGCAGCGAGGGGGTGACGTCGAGGTGCGAAGACACCGCGCGCACCCGCGCCGGCCTGCGCAACAGCGGCGAGTGGATCAGCAGCGGTACGTGGTAGCGCTCGATGTGGGTGTCCTGCGGGATCTCCGCCAGCCGGTGGTCACCGGTAACCACGAAGATCGTGTCGGCATACCACGGCGCCTTGCTCACGGACTCGAAGTAGCGCCGCAGCTGGTCGTCGGTGTACAGGATGGCGCTGTAGATGTCGGCCTGCGCGCGGTACTGCGCGCGCCGCGCCTCCTGCACGCCCAGCGCCTGCAGGTGCTGCTCCAGCCGCGCCTTGTAGGTCTCCTGGCCGGGGAACCGGTAGCTGGTGTGCATGCTGATGGTCTGGATGCCGATCACGAACGGCGACCGCAGACGGGCGCCGTCCGCCAGCACCCGCGACACCAGCTCGCGGTCCGGGTAGCCCCATTCGCTGTAGGGGTTGCGCCGGTAGCCGGGACCGAAATTGCGCAGGTCGATGATGTCGTCCACACCCTGCAGCTGCAGGTAGCCGCGCTCGTTGTCGAAGTCGCTGTCGGTCCCGTTGTAGAACGCGCTCCGGTAACCCTGGCGGTGCAGCACGTTGAACAGGCCGGCGTGCGCAGGCATCTTCGGGCCCAGCGCGGCGAAGCCCTGTTCGGCCAGCGGCAGCGAACCGAACAGCGCCGGCAGCACGCCGAAAGTGCGGCCCTGGTTGGCCAGGAAGTTGTCGAAGTACAGGCTGCGGCCCGCCAGCTCGTCCAGGAACGGGGTGAAGCTGCCGAGCGGCGCGTCCGGCCCGGAGAACGAGCGCCCCAGGCCTTCCACCACGATCACCACCAGGTTCGGCGGGCGGCCGTCGCGGGTCGGGCCGAAGTACGGCCCCAGCGCGTCGGGCGTGGCCTCCGGATGCAGGAACGGCCAGGCCGGATCGGTTACCGGCTCGACTGCCGACGCCTCTGCAGGTGGCATGCCGATCGATGCCGCGACCGCCGTGGCAGGTACCGTCGAAGTGGCGCGCCACCAGCGCAGGCTGTCGGCGACGAAATATGCGCCCTTGCTGGTGGCCACGGCGCGCGCGTCCTCGCTGTCCAGCCCGCGCGCGCCCGGCGCCAGCGGGAGCAGCCATGCCAACACACCGACGGCCACCACGCCGGCGAACAGGCCGGACCTGGCCCGCGCCGGCTGCCGGCTGCGCCAGACCAGTCCGGCCCAGAACAGCAGCAACGGCAACAGCAACCCGGCCCAGCCGGGCGCGCCGATCCCCGCGCCCGCGCCACCTACGGTCGTGCGGATCTCGGCCAGGCCATATCCGAACAGATCCGCACCCAGCGGCACCCGCGCCGCCAGGTAGTACTGCTCCAATCCCGCCTGGAGCAGCAGGAACAGCGACCACAACCCACCCACCGCCAGCAGCGCCGCGCGTCGGCCCGGCAGGCTCGCCAACGGCCAGGCAAGCAACAACAGCAAAGGCAGCGCGCGCAGCAGGAACAGCAGTTGATTGCCCACCGCCAGCACCACCAGCGCCGGTGCGCCAGCGGCGTCGGGCGCGGCCCGCAATGCTGCCCACAGTGCCAGCACCAGCTGGGCCAGCAACAGCGCCGGCAGCCAGGTCCACAGGCGCGATGCCGCCGGGTGCCTGCCCGGGGAGGCGTCGGTCGAGGCAGTGCGGGGCATTACCAGCGCCGGTACAGCGAGAGCGAAAGCTGGCGCTCGTCGAAGCCATCGGCATCATCGGACGTGCCGACGCCGACCTTGAACCCCCAGTCCGGGCGGAAGTAGTGCGTCCACGAAACGCCCAGCGAAGCGTTGCTGTTCCGGACCAGCGCGCCGCTGCGGTCCAGGTCGCTGCTGCGGCCGCTGCTGCCGCTGACTTCGAAGTAGTCGTCGGCGTTGCCGCGGTAGTAATTGCGCGCCACCACGCGGTGGCTCCAGCTGCCCGAGCTCACGCCCGGCACGTGCTGCAATTTGTAGCGCAGGTACCAGTTGCCGACGTAGCGGCCCACGCCGACGCCGTAGAACTCGGTGTCGGAACTGAAGCGCAGGTGGTCGACGCTGGCAGACAGCTCCCAGCCGCTGCCCACGCCCTGGAACAGCTCGGTGCGCCAGGAATGGCGCGGCAGGATGCCGCTGGACGGGCCGTGCTGGTAGCGGACGTTGGCATAGGCACGCGCCCACAGCGAAACGTAACCGTCCAGCGCCCAGGCGCTGTCGCGGCGGCCGAAGTGGTCGGCCTGCAGGACTTCCAGCCCCAGCGAGCCGCGTTCGAACTTGCGCCGCAGGGTCAGGCTGGCATCGTTCCAGCCTTCGCGGCCACCGCTGAACAGGGTGCGGTCGACGCCCGCCCGCAGCGACCAGGTGTAGCCGTCGGCCAGCAGCGCGTCCGGCACCGCCATCCGCGGTGCCGTGCTGTCGTTCAGGCTGGCGACCTGCGCCGGGTCCGCGCCCCGCGCGCCGGCAGCGGTGAAGTCCGCGCGCGCCTCGGCCATCCGGCCGGCAGCGCGATAGGCACGGCCGCGCGCGAGCAGCGGCTCCGGTGCGCTGGTCGGCGCCAGCGCGACCCAGTGCCCGTAGGCCTCGGCGGCCTCCAGCGGGCGGTCGCTCCACAAGTACAGATCCCCGAGGGCGGACCAGGCGTCGGCATAGCCGGGCTTGGCGCCGGTCACCGCCAGCAGGTCCGCCTCGGCCTCGGGATAACGTCCCGCCCACGCCAGGGTGCGGCCGCGCGCCAGCAGCACGTCGCTGTTGCCGGGCGACTCCCGCAACATCTCGCCGTAGATCGCGACTGCCTGCTCACGCTGCGTGGAATCGCCGGACGTCGCCAGCGCGCGTGCGCGCTGCAGGCGCGCTTCGTAGTTCTCGGCCGGCGCATCCTGCGGCGCGGCGGCATCCTGCAACAGGGCCGGATCGGCGCCACCGGCCAGCAGCGCGGCATGGAGGACGGCGGGGTACAGCAGGCTCATGGACATATCCTTTGCGGTATCGGCTTGCGGTCAGGAAACAGCGGGACCGGGGACGGTCCGACCGGAGGTGGGTTGGGGTTCGTGCTCCTGCCATTCGGCGCTGCGGCGCATGTGGCCCCAGCGCGAGCGGCGGCGCAGCTTGACCACCCAGCGCACCAGCCCGATCACCCGGAACAGCGAGGTCAGCTGCCGGTAGCCGAAGTTCTCCAGCACGGCCACCAGGAACAGCTTGAGCTGCTGGCGCGGACGCGGGTACAGGTGGAAGGAAATCTCCTCCAGCATCATCGCGTTGACCGACAGCAGCACGCCGAGGCCGATGGAGGCGAACAGGAAGGCGAAAAACGCCTGCGGCGACAGCAATCCCAGCAGCCCCAGCACGATCACCGAGAGATAGCCGAGGATCTCGATCACCGGCCCGAGGCATTCGAACAGCAGCATGAACGGGTAAGCCACCCAGCCCACGGTGCCGCCGTTGCGGCGGAACATCAGCCGCCAGTTCCCGAACAGGCTCTCGGCCAGGCCCTGCTGCCAGCGCACGCGCTGGTTGTAGAGCGAGCGCAGGTCCGACGGCACCTCGGTCCAGCAGATCGGGTCCGGCACGAAGGCGATCTTGTAGGGCCGCTTCTCCTCGCGCATGCGGTTGTGCAGGCGCACCACCATTTCCATGTCCTCGCCCACCAGGTCGCCCTTGTAACCACCCGCGGCGATCACGCGTTCCTTGTAGAACACCCCGAACGCACCGGAAATGATCAGCAACGCATTGATCGGCGACCAGCCCAGCCGGCCGAACAGGAACGCGCGCAGGTATTCCACCGTCTGCACCAGCGGCAGCACCTTATCCGGCAGCTCCACCTTCGACAACAGGCCATCCTTCACCTTGCAGCCGTTGACGATGCGGATGACGCCGCCGGTGGCGATCATGCGGGAGTCTTCGAGGAACGGCTGCACCACCCGTGCCAGGCTGTCCTGCTGCAGGATGCAGTCGGCGTCTACCACGCAGAACAGCGGATAGCGGGCGGTGTTGATGCCGGCGTTCAGTGCATCCGCCTTGCCGCCGTTGTCCTTGTCCACCACCCGCACCCGCCCGCCCTGCGGCGAGGCGAAGATGCGCTTCACCGGCTCGGTCTTGAGCCGGCTGCGGTACGCCTCGGGGAACTCCACCAGCCCGAAGGCGTCCACCACCGTCTGCAGGGTGGCGTCGGTGGAGCCGTCGTTGACCACCACGATCTCGAAGTTCGGGTAGCTCAGGCGCAGCAGCGACCGCACCGTGCTGACGATAGTCCGCTCCTCGTTGTGGGCGGGGACGAGGATGCTGACCGGCGGCTGGTAGTCGGCGAAGTTCTTCACCCGGAACGCCGCGCCATGCTCGCGGGCGTAGCGCAGGATGGCGAACATGGCGATGAAATTCAGCGCCAGGTAGACCACGTTGATGCAGATGAAATAGGCGAGGAAGCCCCACTGCATGCCCACCAGGGCGTTGGAGACTTCCGGGGTGATCCAGGTCGGGTTCATTGCGTTTCTCCCAGCGCGCGCTCGGCCATCACCTGGGTGAGGATGTCGCGTGCATAACGGTCCTGCTGCGCGTCGCGCACCTGCGTCAGCCGCTCTGCCGCCAGCAGGTGCTGCAGCGCCTGCGCGGTGCGGTAGCGCACCCACCACTGCGGGTCCGCCAGCAGCGGCAGCAGCGCCTCGGCATCGTCGGCGCCGCCCAACCGGCCGATCGCGGCGGAAGCGTGCATGCGCACGTGCCAGCGATCGTGGGTCAGCAGCGGGCGCGCCTTGTCGAGATCACGCACGTCGGCCAGCACCTGCAGGCAGGTGGAGACCAGGTGCTCGTCGTGCGGCTCGGCCAGGATCCTGGCGATCACCGGCGCCGCCGCTTCCGGACTGACGCCCGCGAGGAAGCGCACCAGCCGGGAGGCCACCTCGTCGTTGGCGCGCAGCGCAGCCGCGCCCAGCTCGTCCTTCACCGCCTCGGGGCCGGCCTCGTTGAGCATCTGCGCAATGCCGCCGTCCACCCAGTCATGGCGCGACACGATCTGCGGCACCACTTGCTGGACCGCACGCTGCGGATCGATCCGCATCAGCGCACGCGCGGCGCTGATCGACACGATCGGACTGGCATCGTCGATCAGGGCCGCCAGCCGGTCGAAGCTCGATGCGCTGCGCAGGTAGCCGATCGCGATGATGGCCATCACCCGGTCGTGGAAGCGGCCGTGCTCGACCATGCGCTCCAGCTTCGGCGCCAGGTCGACCTGTTCGGCCACCGCCAGCATGCCGGGGGAATCGGCGCCACCGGGCGCATCGTGCAGTTCGTTCCAGGCTTCCACGAAACCGGTCATGTCACTGGCCGGCAGCACCGGGACGCGGCTTGGCGCCGCCTGCATCGCGTCCACCAGCACGCCACGCCAGAACGTCGCAGCGCGCAGGTGATTGCGCTCCCGCCGCTGGGCGAGCTGGCGGATCACCAGCACCGCCACCAGCAGCAGCACCGACGCCACGGTCACCGCCAGACCGACCCAGATCGCGAAGGCGATCTGCGAGTCGACACGCATCAGGGTATCCATTTCTTGCTCCCGTCCGCAGCCGCGGACTGTTCATTCCCGCCCGCGCTCATGCACCCGCCGGGGCCATGAAGCGCCGCACCCGCTCCAGCATCTCGCGCGCGTCGCCGTTGTCCGGCTTGCGTCGCAGCAACTCCTGGAACGCCAGTTCGGCGTCCTTCCAGCGCGCCTGCCGGTAGTAGACGTTGCCGATGCCCTCCAGCACCGACACGTCATCCGGCCGCAGCCGCCGCAGGTCGGCGAAGCCCGCCTCGGCTTCCGCCAGCCGGCCACCGGCCAGATCGGCGTAGGCCAGACCCACCCGCGCGTCGTGGTCGCCGGGGGCCAGTTCCAGCGCGCGGGCGAAGGCGGTGCGGGCTTCGTCCGCGCGCTGCATGCGGTAGAGGTTCCAGCCTTCCACCCGCAGCACCCGCGCCGTTTTCCTGGTGATCGAGGCCAGCAGCTTCAGGCTTTCGTCGTACTGACCCGCGCGGAACAGGTCCTTTGCCTTGCGCTCCGTCTCCAGATCCGCATCGCTGGTCGCATTGGCCGTGGCATAGGTCTGGGCCTGCACCTGCGCGTGCTCGGCCAGGTAACGCTGCACGTTCTTGGCCCGGTGCAGGCCGAGGTAGCAGTGGATGTAGGCCACGCCGTCCGCAGCCAACGCCGCCTCCGCGGCCGCCTTCGAATTGACCGAATAATGCTCGCCGAACTTCTGCCCGAGAATGCTGCCCATCGGGAAGTTCTTCACCGTCATCCCGTGCCGCTCGGCCAACGCGCGCTCGCGCTCCAGCAGCACCTTCTCGTAAGGCACGTTGGGCTCGAGCAGGCTGATGATGGTGGTGACGCCGCGCTTCTTGAGGTCGGCGAAGTCCTCCTCGACCGGGTACGGCCCGAGCAGCACGCCCTTTACCGGCGCCTCGGCCCGCACTGCCCGCCACGGCTGCACGAAGATGCTCGCCGGATTCAGCAGTACCCACACGCCGAAGGCGAAGCCGGCGAGACCGAGCGCGAGGACCGCGATGACGATGCGTTTACTTGGCTTGTACATGGTTCCCGACCCATTGACTGGAATGCGGGATGCACGCCGCCGCCGGCCCCGCATGCGGGATCCGTGGTCGACGCCATGCGCCCCCCCTGCTCGTGCCACCGGCGCGGACCGTTCACGTGACTGGCACTGGAACGGCCGCGCAATGCGGCTGTAGGAAATGTGACGCAATTCGCATGCCAGACCGGACACCACCGGCACACCACGCATCGGACAGCGCGGGTCAACGTCAGCTGGCGCTGTGCGTCAGTTTTCGACGCGCTGCGACGGCGCGTGCTCCGCAGGCTGCAGCACGTCGTGGTTGCGACCGCGGAAGGGCGCGTACCAGCGCTGGATCTGGGCGATGTCGGCCTGTATATCGCCAGTCAGCGCGAAGGCCGGGCCGATGGTGATGGTGCGGCTGGGATAGTCGAACGCGGCGACGATCACCGGCACCCCGGCGCCATGGGCGATGCGCCAGAAGCCCGGCTTCCATTGCTCCACCTGGCGGCGGGTGCCTTCGGGGGCGATCGCGTACCACATGCACGGCGATGCGCGCAGCGCGTCGACCGCCTGCCCCACCACCCCGTGCGGCGCGGCCCGGTCCACCGGGATGACTCCCTGCCAGCGCAGCAGCGGCCCCAGCAACGGGATACGGAACAGGCTGTGCTTGCCCAGAATGGACAGGCGGACGCCCATCGCCAGTTTGGCGGCGATCCCCCAGACCCCGTCCCAGTTGGAAGAATGCGGCGCGGCGATCAGCACCGCACGCGGCACGTCCGGGAACACGCCGACCATGCGCCAGCCGCCCAGCCGCAGCACACTCCGCCCCAGCCACTCCATGCCGCGGTTGCGCGGCATCCGTGGCGCGTGCTCCGGCAGTGCCAGCACGATGTCCCCCCGATCCCCGCTCAATCCCAACCCCGTCCGCTGCGCCCCTGCTTGATGCTCGCACGCCCGCGCTTCTCGCCCAAGCGACGCTCCTTGGCGCCACGGGTCGGCTTGGTGGCGATGCGCGGGGTGGGCGCATGCAGGCCGCTTTCGATGAAGGCCGCAAGCCGCGCACGCGCATCCTCGCGATTGCGGTCCTGGGTGCGGAAACGTTGCGCCGACAGCACCAGCACGCCGTCGCCGGTCACCCGCCGGTCGCGCTTGGCCAGCAGCCGCGCCCGCACCGGTTCCGGCAGCGAAGGCGAACGCGCGACATCGAAGCGCAGCTCGACCGCGGTGGCGACCTTGTTGACGTTCTGGCCACCCGGCCCCGACGCGCGCACGAAGCGCTCGATCAGTTCATCGTCGTCGATGGCAAGCCGGCCGATCTGCATGCGGCGATTCTACTGGCAGCGCCATCCCGCCCCGCAACACGTGCACGCCCCGGGATCATTGCCGTTGCCGGGCCCGACCCCGGCTGCGAAGATGCCGCCTCCTTTTACATTCCCGGAGTCGTTCCATGCGCCGCATCGGCCTGTCGCTTGCCCTGCTGTTCGCCTTCTCGCCTGCGGTCCTCGCCCAGACCGCCGCGCATGCCCCGGTCGCCGAAAGCGCCAGCGCCGCCGACGTGGACCGCCTGCTGCAGGCGATGGACATGAAGACGATGATGGCCGGGATGATGCAGCAGATGCAGGGCGCGCAGGAAAAGATGCTGGCCGACGCGTTCGGTGCCGATCTCGACGAGGCCAAGCGCGCGCGGATGCAGGAAGCGATGGCGACCAGCAGCACCATCATCCAGAAGCACCTGTCGTGGGAGGCACTGGAGCCGGTGGTGCGCAAGGTCTACATGCAGGTCTTCAGCAAGCGCGAAGTGCAGGCGATGACTGCGTTCTACGCCAGCCCGGAAGGCGCCTCGATCCTGAAGAAGTCGCCGCAGGCGATGGGCCTGACCATGCAGGAGATCCAGCCGGCGATGCAGGCGGCAATGCAGGAAGTGAAGACCGCCATCGAACAGAAGGCGGCGAAGTAAGCCACGGGGCCATGCCGGCCGGCCCCGCCAACGCGGGGATCAGGCCGTCGGCACCCCGAACAGCGCCAGCGCCCTGGTGAACTCCGCATCCGGCGGCGCCAGCGCTTCGATGCGCGCGCCGGTATGCGGATGGGTGAAGGCCAGCCGGCGCGCGTGCAGCAGCATGCGATGGATGCCGAGGCCGCGGAAGCTGCGGTTGTGGCGGCCGTCACCGTGGCTGGAATCGCCGATCAGGTGATGCGACAGATGCTTGAGGTGGCGGCGGATCTGGCGGAACCGGCCGGTCTTCGGCGAGGCCCGCAACCATGCGTAGCGCGAGGTGGGAAAGCCCGACGAAGGCAATGCCAGCTCGCAGGTGGCAAGCACCTCGAAGGCGGTCTGCGCGGGCTTCTTCAGCGGCTTGCCGGGGCCGCCGTCCAGGTCGTGGTCGACCACGAACGCCCGCTCGGCCGGCCAGCCGCGGCAGATCGCCCAGTAGTCCTTCTCCACCTCGTGCGACATCAGCGTCTTGCCCAGCGCGGAAGCGGTATCGCGGTCGAACGCCAGCAGCAGGCAGCCGCTGGTGGCGCGATCCAGCCGATGCACCAGGAAGATCGGCCGGCCGAACTGTTCGCGCAGGCGGTCGGCCGCGAAGTCGGTTTCGCCGCGCGCCAGCGCGCTGTCGTGGACCATCAGCCCGGCCGGCTTGCAGACCACGGCCAGCGTGTCGTCGCGGTAGAGGACGGGCAACGCGGGGGCATCGGACATCGGCGGTGGTCATCGGCGGGAAGGCGCACATTGTCCCGGCAATCGCCCGGCGCCGCATGCCCGATGCACGCCGGTGCCTTCCCGCCGACCGACCGCTGGCGCTAGAGTCGCGTGGTGCGCCGCGCAGCCCGGTCTGGCGCCCGACGAGGCAGGCCATGGCGCCCGAGACACCCGCAGGCTCGTTTCCTCCCGCCAGCGCGGAACCGGTCTTCCGGGCGCGCGGGCTGGGCAAGGTCTACCGCATGGGCGACGTGCAGGTCACCGCGCTGCGCGATGTCGACCTCGACATCCGCCGCGGCGAGTTCGTGGTCCTGCTGGGCCCGCGGTCCTGCGGGTGCCGGTCAGCGCGGTGTTCCCGGCGCCGGGCGCGGCCGGGGACGGCGGCGGGCAGATGGCCGTATTCGTGGTGGAAGGCGGGCGCGCGCGCCTGCGCAGGATCACGGTGGCCGACCGCAACGGCGAGGAAGCCTGGATCACGGCGGGCCTGCACGCGGGCGAACGGGTGATCCAGTACCCGGGCGATGCCGTGTCGGACGGCATCCGCGTGCGCGCGCGCGGTGCCGACCGCCCGCTGATGCGCGGCGCCCACGCCGGCAGGTGACGCGGCAGCGCGCGGGCAGCGGCGAAGCGGCATGCGCATGCCCGCCGTATCGCCACCCGCTGTCGCCCTCAACGCATCCGGAACAGTTCCTGGTGGAAGGCGTGCGGCGCCAGCCCGCTCGCCACCAGGTCGGCGCGCACCGCCGCGCCGAACCCGGCAGGTCCGCAGAACCATACGCCGGCGTCGCGCCACTGCGGCACCGCTGCGCGGATCGCAGCGCCATCGAGGAAGCCGTCGCGCGGACTGATCCGCACGTGCAGGCGCACGTCCACCGAACGCGCCAGCGCGGCCAGCCGCTGCAGGGTCGGGCCATCGTCCACGTCGGTGGCGTAGAACAGGTCCACCTCGGCGTGGCCGGGCTCGTGCTCCAGCTGCTGCATCCGCGCCAGGAACGGGGTGATGCCGATGCCGCCGGCAATCCAGACCTGGCGCGGCTTGCCATCGGCGAAATCGAAGCAGCCGTAGGGGCCTTCGACGGTGACCGCATCGCCCACGTGCAGCGCCTGCGGCAGGGTGCGGGTGTGGTCGCCCAGCGCCTTGGTCACGAACCGGATCATGCCGGTCTCCGGATGCCAGTCGGAGGCGATGGTGTAGGGGTGCGCGCCCTCGTGCCGGCGCGAGGCGACGAACGCGAACTGGCCGGCCCGGTGCCCGGCCCAGCCCGGCTGCATGCCGATCTCCACCTTCAGCATGTCCAGCGGCGGCGGAAACACTTCCATCGCCTGCACGGTGCCGCGCAGCCTGCGGCCCGCACCGATCCGCCCGGTCAGCGACACCAGCGCGGCCCAGCTGCCGGCCAGCAGCGACACCGCCACCAGCCAGCCGACCGGCTGCCGCCAGTACGCGCCGTCCAGCAGCACCACGGTATGGAAGGCCAATGCCAGCCATGCCAGCGGGACCAGCCGGTGGGTGCGCGCGAACCAGTGGTAGGGAATGCGCCGCCACAGCGCGACCACCAGCAGGACCAGCAGGCCGTAGAAGGCGAATTCGCCGATCTCGTCGGCCAGTCCGCGCTGGCCGCGCAGCCACGCCTCCAGCGCGTCGGCAGGCGCCGCCCGCGGCCCGCGCGGCGGCCGCACCAGCCAGCCCCAGCCGACCATCCACTTGCTGCCCAGCGCCCACCACCAGTGCAGCACCGCCGCCACCAGCACGCCGATGCCCAGCCACTTGTGCAGGCGGTACATCTTGTCCAGGCCGTCCAACCGCGTTTCCAGCCAGCGTCCGCGCAGCGCCAGCACCATCGCCGCGGCCATCCCCACGATCGCCACCACGCCGGTGTACTGCACCACCAGCCCGCGCCAGGCGAACCAGCCCCAGCCCGAGGGCCATGCGGCCACGGCCAGCGCGAACAGCAGGCTGGTCCCGGCCAGTAGCCCCCACAGCGTCCAGCGGATCGGTTTCATGGCATTCCCTCCTGGCCCAAGCATGCCACCCAAGACTTTCGCCACGCTTTGGCCGCGATGGCGCCCGCAGCCCCGCCGGCGTCAGCGATGCTCGCCCCCGCCGCAGTGGCGTGCTTCCATCTGCAGGGTCACATGGTCGATGCCGAACCGCGCGCCCAGCATGCCGGCCAGTTCGCCACGCAGCGCGTCGACATCGGCTGCATCGTCCGCCAGCAGGACGTGCGCGGTGAGGATCGGTTCGCGCGAGCCCAGCGCCCACACGTGCAGGTCGTGTACCGCGGCCACGCCGGGCAGCGCCTGCATGGCATCGCGCACCTCGTCGATGTCCAGCCCCGCCGGCACGCCCTGCATCAGCACCTGCGCGGCCGCGCGCAGCAGCAGCCAGGTGCGCGGCAGCACCCACAGGCCGATCAGCACGGCGATCACCGGATCGACCACGGTCCAGCCAGTGAAGCGGATCAGCAGCGCGCCCGCGATCACGCCCAGCGAACCGAGCATGTCGCTCCACACTTCCATGTAGGCGCCCCGGACGTTGAGGCTTTCGCCCGCGCCGGCCGCCAGCAGGCGCATCGACACCAGGTTGACCAGCAACCCGAGCGAGGCCACCACCAGCATGGCGTTCGATGCCACCGCCTGCGGCTCGCGGAAACGACCCAGCGCCTCCCACAGGATGAAGCCGGCCACCACGAACAGCAGCCCGCCGTTGGCCAGCGCACCGATCGCCTCCATCCGTGCATAGCCATAGGTGCGCCTGGCATCGGGCGGGCGGCGGCTCATGCGCACCGCGAACAGGGCGATGCCCAGCGCCAGCACGTCGGTCATCATGTGCGCGGCGTCGGACAGCAGCGCCAGGCTGTTGCTGAGCAGGCCGCCCACGACCTCCACCAGCAGGAACAGCAGGGTCAGCCCGAAGGCGATCCACAGCGGCCGCTCGTGGCGGATCCGCGCGGGCACGTGGCTATGGCCGTGGTCGTGGTCTTGCCCGGGGCCGTGCCCGTGTTCGTGCGGATGATCGGAGTGGCCTGCGCCCATCGCCGTGGATGCCCGGGAAATGCCTGCGAAGATGTCCGGCACCCTAGCGACAGGCGCGCGGGTTACACAATTCCAGCGCCCCGGTAAGGCTGCGGAATGTGGCCTGCGGACGGCACCGCGCACGCATCGCTATCGTCGCGGCCACGCCGCCAGCAGCGCCCACAACCCACCGACGCCGGCGATCCAGGTGGACACCGGCAGCGACAGCAGCTGCGGCCCGCCAGCCTCCAGCGCATACAGGACCGCGGCCACGATCAGCAGGCCGACGCCGAGGATCGACGCCACTACCCGCCGCTGCATGGCCGCAAGCGTCTGCGCGATCTCGCGCAGGTCGGTCGAACGCATGCTCAGCTCGTGCCCGCCCTGCACCTGCTGCTGCAGCCAGGCGTGCAGCAGCCGCGGCATTTCCGGCGCGCGGGTGACCAGCTCCGGCATCCGCTTGCGCAGCTCGCCGGCCAGCCGCTTCGGGCTGTAGCGTTCGGCCAGGATGTCTTCCAGCACCGGCCGCGCCACCGCCCAGATATCGATCTTCGGGTCCAGCTGGCGGCCCACGCCCTCGATGTTCAGCAGGGTCTTCTGCAGCAGGATCAGCTGCGGCTGCAGGGTCAGTTCGTAGCGTTGCGCGGTGCGGAACAGTTTCACCAGCACCTCCGCCAGCGAGATCTCGCTGAGCGGGCGGGTGAAGTACGGCTCGCAGACCGCACGCGCGGCGGCTTCCAGCTCGTCGATGCGGATGTGCGGCGGCATCCAGCCGGCCTGCACGTGCAGCTCGGCGATGCGCCGGTAATCACGGTTGAAGATCGCCATGAAGTTCTCGGCGAGCCAGTACTGGTCGTCGCTGGAGAGCTGCCCCATGATCCCGAAATCCAGCGCGATGAAGCGCGGGTCCGCCTTGCGCTCCGAGTCCACCCAGATGTTGCCGGCGTGGGCATCGGCGTGGAAGAAGTTGTCGCGGAACACCTGCTGGTAGAACACCCGCACGCCCTTGGCGGCCAGCGCGCGGCGGTCGATGCCGGCGGCATCCAGCGCGGCGATGTCGTCGGACGGAATGCCGCGCACGCGCTCCATGGTCATCGCGCGCTCGGCGGTGTGGCTCCAGATCACCTCCGGCACGTACAGGTCGGGCGAGTTCAGCCAGTTGCGCCGCAGCAGGCTGGCGTTGCCGGCCTCGCGCTGCAGGTCGAGTTCGGCGGCCAGCGTGTTCTCGATCTCGGCGACGATCTCCCGCGGGCGGATCTTGTCGGCACTGGGATGGGTACGCTCGACAATGCCCGCCACGTTCTTCAGCAGCGCGATATCGGCGGCGATCAGCCTGGCGATGTCCGGGCGCAGCACCTTAACCACCACCTCGCGACCATCGTGCAGGGTGGCCGCATGCACCTGCGCGATGCTGGCGGAGGCCAGCGGGGTGGTATCGAACGCCGCATAGGCATCGGTGATGCCGCGACCCAACGCCGCTTCCACCAGTGCGCGGGCCTGCACGCCGTCGAACGGCGCGACCCGGTCCTGCAGCAGGGTCAGCTCCTCGGCGATGTCGGGTGGCACCAGGTCGCGACGGGTCGAGAGGATCTGTCCGAACTTGACGAAAATCGGCCCGAGCTCCTGCAGCGCCAGCCGCAGCCGCGCGCCGCGCGGCTGAGTGGCCACTTCGCGGGAGGCGCGCGGCACGAACGGCCGCATCAGCCTGAGCCAGCGCTCGGCCGGCGTGTCGTCCAGCAGGTCGTCCAACCGGTAGCGCAGCAGCACTCGACCGATCTTCCATGCACGCAGCGCCGACTTCATGCGGCCAGGCCCTGCTCGCGACGCAGCCGGGCGATCTTCGCGGCAATGCGCTCCACGCCGTCGCGCAGCGCATCCACGTCATCGTGGAAGGCATCCAGCTCGGCGCGCGGCACCACGTCGCGGCTTTCCTCGGTGACATATTCCGCCGCCATCCCCGCGAGGTTGCGGCCGGCGACCTGTGCCTGCTGCAGCGCCGCGCGCACGGCCCTGGCGATCTGCACGCCCAGCACCTCGCCGAACACGCGCACGAACGGCAGCTGCCAGTCGGGATCGAAACCCTGCGCCAGCTTCTGCAGGCGACGCGCGAGTTCGGCATCCCCCTCGATGCGCAGCTTGCCCACCGGCGGCGCGTTGCTGCTGCGGAAGATGGGCAACTGCTGGATCAGCCCGCCCAGGGTGGCGCGCACGCCGAGATCCGGTTCGGCATCTCCATCCAGCGGTCCCACCCGCAGCGCTTCACCCTCCACCCGTACCTGCAGGGCCAGCGGGGGTGACGCAAGCGTCAGCGCCACCCTCTGGCCCTCCAGCGCGCGCAGGCCGCCGCGGGTGTCCTCGTCCAGCGCCAGCGCCTGATTGAGCGCCAGCTCCAGCGCGCGGCCAGCGGGTTGTTTCCAGTTGAAGGCGGGCTCGGTCATGCGCGCATTGTAGGGCCGGTCGCGCGCCGGCACCGCGCGCCCGCGCCCGCCCGGATCAGACCCGTTTACGCAGGAACGCAACCACGGCGAGGATCAGGAAGACGACGAACAGCACCTTGGCGATGGTGGCCGCCATGCCGGCAAGCCCGCTGAAGCCGAGGAAGGCGGCGATCAGCGCGATGATCAGGAAGACGAGGGCGTAATGCAGCATCGGACGACTCCGTTCGGCCGCGCCGGATTGGCGCCGCGCCAGACTGGACGCGGCCCGATCACGCCGGGGTGAAGGCGCGCACCCATCGCCGACGCCTGCACCTTCGGGGCCGCAAGCGGCGGGTCTCGGCCCGTCAGCGCCCCAGCGAGGCCTGCAGCCGCGCCAGCCCTTCGGCCATGGACACCTTCGGCACGTAGCCGAAATCGCGCGTGGCCGGCGCCATCGAATACCAGTGCGCAGTGCTGAGCTGTTCGGCCAGGAAGCGCGTCATCGGCGGGTCGCCGCGCAGCGGCAGCGCGGTCCACAGCACTTCGCAAACGGCGCCGATCGCATAGGCAGCACGGAACGGCAGTGTTGCCTGCACTTCCGGCGCGCCCGCCGCGCGCAGCAGCCCGTTCAATACCTCGCGCAGCGGCCATGGTTCGCCGTTGCTGATGAAATAAGCGCGACCAGCGCAGGCTGCGCCGGCATGCAGATGCTCCAGCGCATCCACGTGCGCCTGCGCGGCGTTGTCGATGTAGGTGGTGTCGACCAGGTTGTCGCCGCTGCCGACCAGCCGCAGGCGCCCGGCCCGCGCGCGCTCCACCAGCCGCGGCAGGATCTGGGTATCACCCGGCCCCCAGATCAGCCGCGGCCGCAGCGCCACCGTGGCCAGCGCCGCGTCATTGGCGGCCAGCACCTCGCGCTCGGCGATGATTTTCGTCGTCGCGTAATGCGCCTTCACGCCTTCGCCATAAGGCACCTCGTCGGCGCTGGCGCCTTCCACCGGATGGGTCGCGCGATGCGCGACGCTGGGCGTGGAGGTGTGCACCAGCCGGCCGATCCCGTGCGCGCGGCAGGCCGCGATCACGTTGCGGGTGCCGGTCACGTTGGCATCGAAATAGCTCTGGTAACTGCCCCAGGTGCCGGCCTTGGCGGCGTTGTGCAGCACCGCGTCGAAGCCTTCCGCGAACGCCGCCAGCACCGCTTCGCGGTCGGCCAGGTCGCCCTGCAGCTGGCGCACGCCCAGTGCGTCCAGCGCCGCGTGGCGGCTGCGGCTGAAGCTGGCGACCTCTTGTCCCCGCGCCAGCAGCGCGCGGCACAGCGCCTGGCCGAGGAAACCGCCGCCACCGGTGACGAGCAGCTTCATGCCCTGCCCCCCGCGGGTTGCGCCGCCGCCCATGCCGCCAGCTTCTCGCGGCCGATCTTGGCGTTGTGGCGGATGTCCACCGGAAAGGGTTTGGGATGGTGCAGGAAGCGCTCGATCTTCGCGGTGTGGACGAAACCCTGCGCGAGGTGGCGCAGCTCGTCGGCGACTTCCGCCACGTCGGCCTGCGCGCCCGGCTTCAGTTCGAACACCAGGACCGGCGTTTGCGTGTTCCTGGGACCGACACCGACCAGTGCAGTGCGCAGCACCTGCGGATGGGTGTTGAACACCGGCTCGACCTGCTCGGTGCACAGCGTGGTCTGCGCATCCACGACCACCCGCTGCGACTTGCGCCCGCAGAACCACAGCCGGCCCGCGTCGTCGAACCAGCCAAGGTCGCCCATGCGGTGGACGATGCGGCTGCCGCCGTCGGGCAGGGTTTCGCGGATCTTCGCCAGCGCGGTCTGCACGTCGCGGTTGAAGTAGGCATCGGTGGCGCTGGGACCGGCGACGGTGATTTCGCCGACCTGCCCGGGCGCGACCTGCATCCCATCGCGCCACTCCGGGATCGCGCCATCGTCGATGCCGATGATGCGCACAGTGTTGCCCGCCACGGGCCGGCCCACGCAGGTGCCGGCGCCGGCTTCGGTGCGGGCGCGCAGGGTCAGCAGTTCGCGGCCTTCGATCACCGCCACCGGCAGGCATTCGGTGGCGCCATAGGGCGTCCACAGCTGCGCATCGGCCGGCAGCAGCTCCAGCATCCGCCGCACCACGTCGGGCGGTACCGGCGCACCGGCGCTGGTGACGCGCTTCAGGGTGGGCAGCTTTTCGCCGTGCGCGGCCAGCACGCCCATCAGCGCCGGCGAACCGAACAGCTGGGTCACGCCGAAGCGTTCGATGGCCGCATGCAACTTGCGCGGATCGGCCTTGGCCGGGCGCGTGGGGTCCATGTCGGGAATGATGCTGGTCAGTCCCAGCGCGGGGTCGAACAGGGCGAACGGCGGGAAGGTGGGGAAATCGATGCCGCCCGCGCCGATCCCGAACGCGTCGCCCAGCATCGCGATCTGCGCGACGAAATGCCGGTGCCGGTACACCACGCCCTTGGGTACGCCGGTGCTGCCGCTGGTGAACAGGATCGCGGCCACGTCCTCTCCGTCGGTGTCGGCCAGCTGCGGACCGGCGCCGGCGCCTTCGGTCTCGATCCGCGCCAGCGTGGCGTCGGCCAGCAGCGGCCAGCGTCCGGTGGTGATGCGCACCGATGCCGATTTCGCCCAGCCCAGCAGCGCCTTGGCCAGCATCGCCAGGGGAATGCCGACGAACGCTTCCGGCCGCGCCTCGCCAAGGCACTGCTTGAGCGCGCGCCGGTCGATGCCGGGGTCGACCAGCACCGGCACCGCGCCGGCCTTGAACAGCGCGAACATCAGCAGGAAGAACTCCGGCGTCGGCCGCACCATCACCACCGTGCGGGTGCCGCGACGGATGCCGCGCCCGGCCAGGCCGGCGGCGATGGCGTCGCTGCGCGCATCCAGCTGCGCATAGGTCAGCGCCACCTCGTAGCGGCCGCCCGCGCCGGGGCAGCGCATCGCCACCTGGTCGGGGTGCTCGCGGGCAAGCCGCGGCAGCGCCACGGCGATGTTGCAGGGGTCGGTCATCCGCGCATTATCGCCCGCCCCCCTTGCGCGCCGGCCCGGCGCGGAAAAAAATCGCGTCCCCGTTCCGTACTTTCGCCGCGCAAGGCCCGGCCCCCATGCACCCCTGCCTGACCTGCGGCGCCTGCTGCACCCAGTACCGCGTCGCCTTCCACTGGATGGAATCGGACGAGGTCACGCCCGGCGGCGTGCCGGCCGCACTCACCGAGCGGCTGGACGCCCATCGCCTGTGCATGCAGGGCACCTTCGCCCCGCCGATCCGCTGCGTGGCGCTGGATGCCGACATCGGCAAGTACTCGCGCTGCAGCATCCATCCCAACCGGCCGTCGGTCTGCCGCGAGGTCGAAGCCTCGTTCGAGTTCGGCCGCCCCAGCGCGCAGTGCGACAAGGCACGGATCGCCTTCGACCTGCCGGTGCTGACCGCCGCCGACTGGCGCTGGCGCGACGGCGCCGACAACGACGACCACCCGGACGATAGCGGCAACAGCCCGTCGCCGCCGGCGATGCCGCCGGTCGCCGCGTGAGCGGCGGGTTGATCCCGATCAAAACGCCCGCCGGCACCAGCGTGCAGGCTGGATGTCCACCCATCGGAGAGGCATGACATGAACGGCAAGCTCGAAGGCAAGGTCGCCCTGGTCACCGGCGGCGCGCGCGGCATCGGCGCAGCCATCGTCCGCCGGCTGCATGCCGACGGCGCCAGCGTTGCGATCACCGACGTGCTGGACGACGCCGGCCGCGCGCTGGCGGCGGAGCTCGGCGAACGCACCGCGTATTTCCACCACGACGTCAGCGACGAAGCCGCGTGGGTGGAGACGCTGGCGGCGGCCACCGCCCGCTTCGGCGGCCTGCACGTGCTGGTCAACAATGCCGGCATCTTCCACCCCGGCCAGATCGCCGACACCCCGGTGCGTGATATCGAGCAGCAGTTCCGGGTCAACCAGCTGGGTCCATTCCTCGGCATGAAGCACGGCCAGGTGCCGCTGCGCGCGGCCGGCGGCGGCTGCATCGTCAACATCAGTTCGATCGCCGGCCAGCTGGGATTCCCCAATGCGGCCGCCTACGTGGGCACCAAGTGGGCGGTGCGCGGGATGACCAAGACCGCCGCACTGGAACTGGCGCCGGCGCAGATCCGGGTGAACTCGGTGCATCCGGGCTTCATCGACACGCCGATGCTGGACAGCAACCCGCCTGAGGCCAATCAGGCCGGCATCGAAGCCACGCCGCTGAAGCGCATCGGCAAGCCCGAGGAAATCGCCGCCGCGGTGTCCTTCCTGGCCAGTGCGGACGCTGGTTTCGTCACCGGCGCGGAGCTGACGGTGGACGGCGGCTGGATTCTCTGAGCCACCCAAAGGCGCCACCGTAGGTACAACCACCGTAGGAGCGCACCGCAGGGGCGCGATGCTCTTTGCGTGATCCCGCAAAAGCGTTCGCGCCCCTGCGGTGCGCTCCTACGGAAGATCCAAGGCATTCAATCCGGCGGATTGCGATCCAGGAACGCCCGGATCAGCGGCACCAGCACCTCGTGCTTGTCTTCCAGCGCGTAGTGGCCGGCATCGGCATACGCATGGACTTCCGCGTTCGGCAGCGCCTTGCGGAAGCCGTCGAGGAAGTGCCTGTCGAAGACGAAATCGCGCAGACCCCAGCCGATGAACGCCGGCCGGTCGGCGTACCCGGGCAGCGCCTTTGCGCTGGCCTGCACCAGCGGCATCGCGCGGTCGCCATCGTGCAGCGGGATGTCCTGCATGAAGCGCAGGGTGGAGATCGCCTGGTCCCAGCCGTCGTACACGCCAGCATAGGCCGCGCGCACGTCCCTCGGCAGCGAACGCTTGGTGCCCATCCACGCCGCGCCGCGCGCGAACAGGTTGAAACGGCGGATCAACCAGCCACCCAGGCGCGAATCTCGGCCCATCGCCAGCCGCGCCGGGAAGCGCTTGGCCGATGGCAGCGGGAACGCGGCGGTATTGGTGATGACCAGGCGCTTGACGCGCGCGGGATCGCGCAGCGCCCAGCCGAAGCCGATCATCCCGCCCCAGTCGTGCACGGCCAGCGTCACCGGGCCATCGATGCCGAGGTGCTTCAGCAGCGCGTCCATGTCGTCGATGCGCGACTGCAGAGTGTAGTCGTAGGTCGGTCGCGCCGAAGGCGCATCGTCCGGGCGGTCGCTCAGGCCCATGCCAACGTGGTCCGGCACGATGCAGCGATACCTGTCGCGCAGGCCCAGCACCAGGTGCCGCCAGTAATAGCTCCACGACGGGTTGCCGTGCAGCATCACGATCACCTCGCCGTCGCGCGGGCCTTCGTCGAGGAAGGACATGGCGATGCCGGGGCGGACTTCGAAGCGTTGCGGGGTGAACGGATAGTCGGGGAAGCGCATCCGCCCATTGTAGGCGGTGCGCCGGCCTCAGCCCTGCTTGCGAAGCAGGAAGGCCTGGCTTTCCACCTGCTCCAACGCGAAGCCGAACCGCGCCGCCAGCCACTGCAGCGTGGCGAGCCGGTGGAAGCTGACATGGGTGCGGTCATCGCGGTAGCGCCAGCGCAGGAAGTTCGCCGGCACCTCCGGCGCCAGCTGGGTCATCACCCCCAGCCAGCCGCCCGGCCGCACCAGAGACGCCAGCTGCGTCCAAGCTGCCAGCGGGTCGCGGAAGTGCTCCACCACCTCGGTGCAGGTGACGAAGTCGTACTGCGCCGCCAGCAGCGTTGCATCGGGCGCGTAGCACGGGTCGTAATCGGCCATCGCCATGCCCGCCTCGCGCAGCATGATCGACAGCGCCGGTCCCGGCCCGCAGCCGAAGTCCAGCCCGCGCATGCTGGGGACTAGCTTGGCGACCAGCGGATCGGCCATCCGCGACAGGAAGCGGCGGTAACCAGCATCGGCGGGGTCGTTCTGGTGCAGGTCGTAGATCGCGCGTTCGTCTTCCGGCGACAGGTGCGATGCCGGGTCGGCCGACACCAGCCCGCAGCCCGGGC
Organism: Thermomonas sp. XSG; assembly: GCF_014678725.1. Classification (NCBI taxonomy): domain Bacteria; kingdom Pseudomonadati; phylum Pseudomonadota; class Gammaproteobacteria; order Lysobacterales; family Lysobacteraceae; genus Thermomonas; species Thermomonas sp. XSG. The sequence goes on from NZ_CP061497.1 coordinate 1,284,654, forward strand.
ACTCGAAGTAGCGCCGTACCCGGTCCTCGCAGAAGGCGCGGGTCGCATTCCCGCACAGCGAGCAGATGGCCGGGGCCGGCCCGTCCCTGTGCCCGGCATGGTCGCACCCGGCCCGCCCGGCCGAATGTGGCCCTGCACCCGCTGCCCCCATCAACCGCAGCTCGTCTTGAACGACGCCGACTCGCCACCGGACACGGACAGCAGGCTGACCCGGCATTCACGGCCAGCGGCGCTGCGATAGGTGATGGACTCGCCGCTCTCCAGGAACTTGCGCTGGTCGCCGGCGCCCGCGGCGCTCACGGTCACATACGCCCCACCGCTGGAAACACCTCTGACGCCCAGCACCGATGAGGCATCCAGTGCCAGTCCGGTGTTCTGGGAAAGGATGATGTCGTAGCCGCCACTCACCCCCGCCTGCTGCCCGGCTACCTGCGACAGCCGGTCGTTCTCCTGCTTGGCCAGCGCCAGCTGCGCCATCAGCCCGGCGTTGGCGGACTTCATCTCGCTGACCGCGCTCCTGACCTGCGACAGCGCCTGCCGTCCGTTGCCCTCCACCGAGCTGCCCAGCGCGTCCAGGCTGCCCTGCAGCTTCTTGAACGCGGCGTCCTGGTCCTGCTTCATCTGCACCAGGTAGGCGTCGGGGTCGCGGAACTTGTCGCGCACGTAGCCATAGGCCTCGCTGCCGCCCACACCCAGCGCCAGCAGCACCAACGCGACCAGCGTGCGCTTGACCGGCTCGCCCCGCTCGGCGCTGTCGCGCTGGCCCCAGTACCACTGCAGCGCGTGTCGCAGCATGCCCGGCCGTGCGGCTTCCGCCGGCGCCATCGCCGGGCTGTTCTCGTGGTCTGCCATTGCGTCCCCCTGGTTGCGTGATGGTGTCAGGCGGCGCACACCCCGGCCGCCACCCGAGGATAGCCAGCGGGCCGGGGATTCTCCAAGCCATCCAACTTCATCAACTGCAGATGGCGTCCGCCGCCCCACCGTCGTGGCAGCCGCGAGAATTCCGGGCGGCTAGACCAGCCAGCCCTGCACTCTCGCCTTGCGCGCCAGCAACAGCAGCGCGATGCCCACCAGCAGCACCACGGCCTGCATCACCACCGCCACCGGGCCGGCCAGGCTGGCGCCATCCACCAGCACGAACAGCCCGAAGTCCTGTACCACGATGCCCAACAGCGAAAGCGCCAGCACCACCACCGCCCACTTCCGGCGCAGCAGCAGGCCCAAGCAGCCCAGCACGCCGCCAAACACCGCAAGCCCGGTGGCAGCCACCGCCCACGCCGGTCGCGCGGCGTACAGCGCCTGCTGCGCCTCGGGCAGTTGCGCCAGCTCCGCGGGCGACAGGCGCAGATCCGCGAAAAACGCCACGCAGCCCAGCACGTTCCACAACAGCGCCAGCACTGCCACCACCTTGAACCAAGCGGGTACTGCGTTCATCCGGACTCCCCCAGGGCGTGATCGGTACCGGCAGTGGGCCAGATGTCGGCCGGGCGATCAACACGGTTCGCACACAACTTCCCGGGCGTCGTTCTGCAGTTCCCGCCACCGCTCTACCCCAGCCCCGCTCTGCACAAGGCCTACACGCCGACCTTCAGCCCCGGTCTGGTGACGATGCCAAGGCGTGCCGGCTGGCTTTCCTTGCGCGCCAGCGGCGGCGTCGCAAGGAAAATTTCGCATCCACTTCTTACTTGAAAGAACCCAGGCCCGGGCCTCGGGAAATCACCACTCCACTTCCGCCATCGAGCAGTTCAGCCCGGAGCCGATGCCGAGCAGGGCCACGCGGCTGCCCTTCTTCAGGCGGCCCATCTCGCGCAGCTTGCTCAGCACGATCGGCACGCTGGCCGGGCCGATGTTGCCGTGCTCGGCGAAGATGGTCATGACCTTCTTGGGGTCGATGCCCATCGCCTTGGTGAAGGCGGCGGTGTGGACCTTGCTGACCTGGTGGATGACGAACTCGTCCAGCTCGCCGGCGACCCAGCCGAGCTTGAGCTTGGCGACTTCAAAGGTCTTGGTGGCCAGCTTGATGCCCTCGATCAGCAGCATGCGGGTATCGGTGATCATGCCGTCCAGGTTGCCGCGGCAGAGCTTGTTCCATTCGGTGGCCGCGCGGGTCACGCCCCCCTTGTAGCGCGGCGCGCCCGGCGCCAGTTCGCTGCGGGCCAGCACCATGGCCGCGGCGCCGGAACCCAGCGTGAGGGTGGCCATCTCGCTGCGGAAGTCCTCTTCGGTGACGTCAGCGCGGGTCATGCGCTCGAGCGTCTTCTCGTAGGCCATGTTGGCGGTTTCGCCGTCCACCACCAGCGCGTAGTCGATCTCGCCGCGCTCGATCATGCGGCTGGCGATGTCCATGCCGTTGATGAAGGCGAGGCAGGCGTTGGCGATGTCGAAGTTCTGGCAGGTATCGGGCAGGCCCAGGTTGCCGCTGACGATGGAGGCGGTGGACGGCTCCAGGTAGTCGCGGCTGACCGAAGTATTCACCAGCAGGCCGACCTTGTCGGGGTCGATGCCGGCATCGGCCAGCGCCTTGACGCCCGCCAGGGTGGCAGCATCCGAGGCCTGCACGTTGTCATCCCACAGGCGGCGGGCGTGCACACCGGCGATGTCGCCGAGCACGTCGACGCGGATGCCCAGCCGGTCCAGCGTGGGCCGCAGGCGCGCGTTGATCTCGTCCGACGACAACCGGCGCGGCGCGTCGATGTGGGCCAGACCGGCAATGGAGACGTGTTGGAACAGCATGGCGGGACACTCGCACGTGCGCCAAGGCGGCGCTGGAACCGCATAGGATAGCGCCTTGTCAAACCATGCGGTGGCGTACTGACGAAACTGCGGGCGGAATCACACCCGCGGCTTTCCCCGCATTCAGTTGCAGCGCCACATCGCCCAGCGCTGGCTGCCGTCCTCCGGCGGGCCCAGCGGGCTGATCCGGTTTGCGTTCAATCCAGGGGCCTCGTTGCGGGCCAGCAGCTCCAGTTCGTCGCGCACGCGGGTGTCGTCACGCTCGTAGAAGCCCACCCGGTGGGTGATGGAAACCGCCACGTCGCCGCGGCGCTCGCAACCGGCGGGAGCCGCCGACAGCACTTTCACCTGCTGCGCGCCGGGCGCCAGCTTCACGAAGGTGCAGGCCGGCAGTGCCAGCACCGTGCAGGACAGCAGGATCGCTCGCATCGCGGGCATCGGATCTCCTTGCATCGACCAGAAAAGAAAGCTCGCCAAGTGTGGCGGGCTTTCCGTGTTGCAGGATGAACGAAGCGCTTACTTCTTCGCCACCGGCTTGCCTTCGGCGTCGACCACCGTCACCTCGCCGAGGTTCAGCGCGCGCACCGCGGCTTCGGTCTTGGACAGGTCACCCACCACCACCCAGGTCAGGCCGGCCGGATCCAGCATCTTGGCGGCGGCGTTGACCTGCTCGGGGGTCATCGCCTCGATCTCGGCCTTGCGCTGGAACACGTAGTCGTCCGGACGGTTGTACAGCACGTTGCTGGCGATGGTGCTCATCACCGACGCGGCTGTCTCGTACGCACCCGGCAGGGTCAGGGTGAGCACCTTCTCCATGCCCTCCACTTCGTCCTTGCTGGCCGGGGCCTTGCCGCTGGCATAGTCGGCGATCTCGCGCTGCATTTCCGCCATCGCTTCGCCGGTCTTGTCGATCTGCACCGGTGCCGAAGCGCTCCACAGGCGCTGACCCACCGACCCGCCGGCCCCGCTGCGGGCGCCATACGACCAGTGCTTGTCCTCGCGCAGGTTCATGTTCAGGCGGGCGGTGAAGTCGCCGCCGATGATCATGTTGGCCATGTCGTACTGCACGGTCTTGGCATCGCTGCTGGGCGGCAGGGTCTGCGCCGCGACGATGTTGGCCTGCACCGCGCCCGGCTGGTCCACCAGGAACACGCGCGCCTTCTTCTGCGCGGCCACCTGCGGGATGGCGGCGGCGGCACCGGCCTGGCCTGCGGCCTTCCAGCCGCCGAAGTGCTTCTCCAGCACCGGCACGATCTCGCCGAGGGTGGTATCGCCCACCACCACCAGGGTGGCGTCCTGCGGGCGCAGGGCGCTGGCGTGCCAGCCCTGCAGGTCGGTGCGGGTCAGCCCGCCGATGGACGCCTCGGTGCCACTGCCGGTACGCGGCGCGGCGTAGGGATGGCCTTCGCCGAACACCAGGCCGGGCAGCACGCGCTGGATGATGCCGTTCGGGTTGGCCTTCTCCTGCTTGATGCCGGCGATCCACTGCCCGCGCACTCGCTCGATGTCGGCCTGCTCGAACCGCGGCTTGCGCAGCATGTCGGCGAACAGGGCCACCGACGCTTCCAGGTTCTGCTTCAGCGCCGACAGGTAGGCGCTGCTGCTGTCGAGGCCGGCGCTGGCGCCCAGGTTGGCACCCAGCGACTGCGCGCGGTCGGCGAAGGCCAGCGCATTGAGGTCGCCGGCGCCTTCGTCCAGCAGGCTCATGGTGAAGCTGGCCATGCCCGGCTTGCCGTTCGGGTCGGCCGCCTGGCCGCCGCGGAACTCGTAGCTCATCTGCACCACCGGGATGTCATGGCGCTCGGCCAGCACCACCTTGGTGCCGTTGCTGAGGGTGGCGTGCTGCTGCTGCGGGAACTTCAGGTCGGGGAAGCTGGCCGGCATCGGCACGCCGGTCTTGCGATCGACGGAGGAGGCGACGGTCTTGTACTTCGCATCCGCCTTCGGGGTCTGGAACGGGGTCGGGGTGGCCGCGGGCTCTTCCTGCAGCGCGACGCGCTTGCCCGGGTTCACCACCAGCGTGTGGCTGCCCTTGCCGGCGCCCAGCCAGGCATTGCCGGTGGCGCGCAGCGCCTCCGGCGTGGCCTCGGCCAGGGTCTTCAGGCTTTCGCGGAAGCAGCCGGGATCACCCATGAACACGGCGCATTCGGCCAGCGCATCGGCCTTGCCGCCGAAGCCGCCGATACGCTCGACGCCGCGGATCCAGCCGGCCTCGATGGCGGTGCGGTTGCGCGTCACTTCCTCGGCAGTGGGGCCTTCGGCCAGCAGCTTCTCCAGCTCCTCGTCGATGGCCGCTTCCACCTTCGCCACGTCCACGCCCTGCTTGACCGCGGCGGTGATCATGAAGGTACTGCTGAGCTGCGAGCCGTAGGCACCGGCGCTGATGTTGTCGACCAGCTTGTCCTGGTGCACCAGCCGCTTGTCCAGGCGCGACGACTTGGCGCCGCCCAGGATCTGCGCGAACAGCTGCAGGCGGTCGAGGTCCGGCGCGCCGTACTCGGCCACGTTCCACACCCGGTAGATGCGCGACTGCGGCACCTGGTCGGTCATTTCCGCGCGCGAATCGGCGCTGTGCGCGGCCACGTCCACCTTCGGCTGGGCCATCGACGGGCCGGCCGGGATGTCGCCGAAGAACTTCGTCACCTTTTCCCTGGCGGTGGCGACATCGATATCGCCGGCCAGCACCAGCACCGCGTTGTTGGGGCCGTACCAGGTCTTGAACCAGGTCTTCACGTCTTCCAGCGAAGCCGCGTTGAGATCGTTCATCGAACCAATGGTGCTGTGGTGGTACGGATGGCCCTTGGGATACATCGCCGCGCCCAGCACATCCCACACCTGGCCGTAGGGCTGGTTCTCGCCCTGCCGCTTCTCGTTCTGGACCACGCCGCGCTGCTCGTCCAGGGTCTTCTGGTCGATCGCGCCCAGCAGGTGGCCCATGCGGTCGGACTCCATCCACAGCGCGGTATCGAGCGCGGTGGTGGGCACGTTCTCGAAGTAGTTGGTGCGGTCGGAGTTGGTGGTGCCGTTCTGGTTGGTGGCGCCGATGGCCTTGAACGGGGTGAAGAACTCGCCCGGCGCGTTCTCGCTGCCGTTGAACATCAGATGCTCGAACAGGTGGGCGAAGCCGGTGCGACCCGCCGGTTCGTCCTTGCTGCCCACGTGGTACCAGACGTTGACCGCCACCACCGGCGCCTTGCGGTCGGTGTGGACCACCACGCGCAGGCCGTTGGGCAGGGTGAAGGTCTCGTAGGGAATGTCGACGGCCGGGGCGCTGGCGGCCCGTGCAGCGGGGGCGTAACCGCCGGTGGTCAAGGCAGTGGCGAGCGCAAGCGCCAGCGCGGCGGGACGAAGCACGGACATGGGCAACTCCTGTGGGTACGACGGGACGGAAACCCGTCGATCATAGACCGCACGCATCGCCGATACACTAGGCAGGAAGCCACGCCCGGGAGTTCCGCATGAACCGCACCGTCCTCGTCACCGGCGCCAACCGCGGCATCGGGCTGGCGTTCACGGGCCAGCTGCTGGCGCGCGGCGACCACGTGGTTGCCACCTGCCGCCATCCGGGCAAAGCGGCCGCGCTGAGCGCCCTGGGCGGCGAGCATCCCGGCCGCCTGCACGTGCTGCCGTTGGACGCGGCCAGCGAGAAGTCGCGCGCCGAGCTGGCCCGCGAGCTGCCGTTGGTGCTGGGGGAAGACGGACACCTGGACCTGCTCATCAACAACGCCGGCGTGCTGCATTCGGGCGAACGTTTCGGTCAGCTGCGGCAGGAGACCCTGGAAGACAGCCTGCGCATTAACGCCATCGGGCCGCTGCTGCTGGCACAGGCGGTGGCGCCGTTGCTGCAGGATGGCGACAGCGCGCCCGGCAACCACCAGCGGACGGTCATCGCCAACCTCACCTCACAGCTCGGCTCCATTGCCGGCGTGACCCGGTTCGGTGCGCCCAGCTACGCCATCAGCAAGGCCGCGCAGAACATGGCCAGCGCGCAGCTGGCGCAGGCGCTGGCCGCGCGCGGCATCGTGGTGCTGTCGCTGCACCCGGGCTGGGTACAGACCGACATGGGCGGCGGGAAGGCACCCGATGCGCCGGCCGACGTGGTCGCGGGCATGCTGCGGCTGATCGACGCAGCCACGCCCGCGCAGTCCGGCCAATTCTTCGACTGGCGCGGCGAAGTACTGCCGTGGTGAACGCCGGCAGCAACGACTCCATCCCTCGCTGCGCGAAAGGAAGCGCGTAGAACCCCATGCACGTCATCCTGCATCGCCCGGAAATCCCGCCCAACACCGGCAACGTGATCCGCCTGTGCGCCAATACCGGCGCGCAGTTGCACCTGGTGCGCCCGCTCGGTTTCGAGATCGACGACCGCCAGCTGAAACGCGCCGGCCTCGACTACCACGAGTACGCGCGTATGCAGGTGCACGACGACCTCGACGCCGCACTGGCCGCGATCACCGCCCAGGCGGGCACGCCGCCACGGATGTTCGCGCTGTCCACGCGTGGGCGCGTGCGCTTCGATGCGCCGGACTATCGCGAGCACGATGCCTTCCTGTTCGGCAGCGAAACCGCGGGGCTGCCGCCGGAGGTGCTGGCCCGCGTCCCCGAGGCGCAGCGCCTGCGCCTGCCGATGCGGCCGGACAACCGCAGCCTCAACCTGTCCAACGCAGTGGCGGTGATGGTGTTCGAGGCCTGGCGGCAGGCGGGTTTCGCGGGCGGCGAATAACGCCTGCGGCAGGCGCGCGCGAAGTACAACACCCAACCCGAATGACGGCTGTACCGTGCCGGGCGGGATTCAGTCCATGTTGTGACCGGGCGCAAAGAATGCCCGCAAGTCCCGCCGATCCGGCTGGACGGACAACAACAACATGGAGGTCCACCTCATGAAGCGTCACATCCTTGCCTTCGCCCTCGTCGCCGCCATGCCCTTCGCCGCGTCCGCGGCCGACGGCATCAAGTACAACTACGTGCAGGGCGGCTACGTCGCCACCAATACCGACGCCGGCGACGCCGACGGCTGGGGCGTGCGTGGCTCGGTGGCCGTGCATCCGAACTTCCACCTGTTCGCCGACTACGCCAACCAGAAGATCGACAACACCAGCGTCGATTTCGACCAGTGGCGCGTGGGTGGCGGCTACAACCGCAGCATCTCCGACCGCACCGACTTCGTCGGCCAGCTGGCCTACGAGAAGCTGGATGCCGGCGCCGGGATCAAGGCCGAGGGCTACAGCGCCGAAGCCGGCGTGCGCAGCATGATGACCCCGAACATCGAGGGTTACGCGATGCTGGGCTACCAGGACGGCGACGACTTCGACGGCGACGCCTATGGCCGCCTGGGTGCCGCGGTCAAGTTCAACCAGAACTGGGGCGCCACCGCCGAGGTCAAGCTGGTCAACGGCGGCGACACCCAGTGGTTCGTGGGTCCGCGCTTCACCTGGTAAGGCATCCGCCAAGCCACACGAAAACGCCCGGCACTGCCGGGCGTTTTCTTTTGCGCGCGGCGCGATCCGCGCAGCTTCAGCGGGTCAGCTGAACAGCGACTGCGGATATTCCGCCTTGCGCTCGCGCGCCATCAACCGCGCCAAGCCTTCGGCCGGCGTGACCGTGCCGTGCAGCACGTCGCGTACCCCTTCGGCGATCGGCAGTTCGATGCCGTGCGCATCGGCCAGCCGCATCACCTCGTCGGCGGTCTGCAGGGATTCGACCACCTGGCCGATCTCGCGCACCGCATCGGCGATCGTGGCGCCGCGCCCCAGCGCCAGGCCCAGCCGGCGGTTGCGCGACAGGTCGCCGGTGCAGGTCAGCACCAGGTCGCCCAGGCCGGCAAGGCCCATCAGGGTTTCCGGGCGGCCGCCCAACGCGATGTTGAGCCGCAGCATCTCGTTGAGGCCGCGGGTGATCAGGCCGGCGCGGGCGTTCAGCCCCAGCCCCATGCCGTCAGCCACGCCGGTGGCCACCGCCAGCACGTTCTTCATCGCCCCGCCCAGCTCGGCGCCGCGCATGTCGTTGCCGGTGTAGGCGCGGAACGCCGGGCCATGCAGCGCGTCGGCGACCTGCCGGCAGAACGCGGCATCGTCGGAATGCACGGTCAGCGCGGTGGGCAGGCCCTCGGCCACCTCCTTGGCGAACGACGGGCCGGTGACCACCGCCAGCGGCACTTCGTGGCCCAGCACCTCGCCGGCGACCTCATGCAGGAAACGCCCGCTGCCCGGTTCGAAGCCCTTGGTGGCCCAGGCCACCCCGGCCTGCGGCGGGCGCAACGGCGCCAGCGCACGCAGGGTCTCGGCGAACGCATGCGAGGGCACCACCACCAGCACCAGGTCGGCATCGGCCAACGCCTCGTGCAGCGAGGTGGTGGCGCGCAGCCCGCCCGGCAGGGCGATGCCCGGCAGGTAGCGCGGATTCTCGCCACCATCCTCGATGGCCGCCACGGTGGCGACATCCCGGCCCCACAGCACGGTGGGATGTTCGTGGCGGGCGATCAGCGCCGCCAGCGCGGTCCCCCAAGAGCCCGCGCCGAGGACGGCGACCTTCGGTTTTGCAGACGCCGTCATGCGTCGCGGATCAGGCGTTGCCGGCGGTTTCGGCGTCGGCCAGCGAGTCGCCCTGCTGCGACATCTGCGCAACGCGCTGGCGCAGGGTCTCGGCGTACAGCGCCTCGAAGTTGATCGGCTGCATCAGGAACGGCGGGAAGCCGCCCGAGGTGATCAGCTGGCCGATGATGGCCGAAGCGTAGGGGTAAAGGATGTTCGGGCACTGGATGCCCAGCATGGCGTCCAGCATCTGGTCGTCCATGCCGCCCAGGCCGAACACGCCGGCCTGCTCGACTTCGGCCAGGTAAGCGGTCTTGTCGTTCAGGGTGCAGGTCAGGGTGATGCCCAGGCTGACTTCGAACGCGGTATCGGCCAGGCGCTGCACCTTCTGGTTCAGCTTCATCTGCAGGTCGGGCTGGCCCGGTTCGTTGAACACCTGCGGCGCGTTCGGGGCCTCGAAGGAGACGTCCTTCACATACAGCTTTTCGACGGTGAAGGTCGGGCCCTGCTGGGCGTCGGCGGCCGGCGCGATGCCGTTCAGGTTTTCATCGGACATGGGAATTCTCGAGTGCAGCGAAGGAAATGGAAACGTCGATTATCGCACCGAACGCGGTGCGGCCTTTCCGACGTGGGGCAGGCGGACGCCGAACACAAGTCCGGCGCAGGGCGGATCAGCGGCCCTTGATTAGCGGCAAGTCGGCGGCTTGCCACGCCTGGATGCCGCCTTCCAGCACGCTGACGTGGGCGAAACCGGCTTTGCGCAGGCGCTTGGCGGCGCCGCTGGCGGTCTGCCCGACCCGGCATACCAGCACCACCGGCAGCGCCTTGGCGGCGGCCAGCTGCTTGTGCTCGGGGTCGAACTGGCTGGGCTGGACGTTCTTCGAGCCGGCGATATGGCCCTTTTCGAACTCGCCGGGCGCGCGCAGGTCCACCACCAGCGCGTTGTCACGGTTGATCAGGCCGGTCAGCTGGGCCGGCCCGATCCGGCGTACGCCACCCAGCAGGTTGGCGACCTCGTTGGCGACCAGGGCGATGGTGATACCGGCCAGGGCCAGCGAGAGCATGGGATGGCGGCCGGCAAAAGCGGCGAGTTCGGCGAAGGTCACGGGATCGACCGGTGATTGCGGGGCGGCAATTGTAGCCGCAGCGCCGGGCTCATTCCCCCCACAGGTCCGGCAGGCCGCTGACCAGCCACCAGCTGCGGGAAGGCTCGTCGTAACGCCAGCGCTCGCGATAGCGGACGGTACGTTCGGCCAGGGTGTTGCGGTTGATGACGCCGATCTCGATGTCGCGCACCACCTCGCCGCTGCCCAGGGTGGTGCCGCCGCTGTCGCGGTAGGAGGAGATCTGCACCTGCTTGTAGCGCGAGAAGTCGATATCGGTGAGCGGGTGTTCCTTGCGCACCTTGGGATCGACGAGGTTCCAGGCCCCTTCGAAGTCGCCCCAGCGGATCGCCGCCGAATAGCTGTACTGCGCCTCGTCCAGCGCACTGCCCTTGCTCGCGGACTTGGGGCAGCCGGCCAGCAGGGCCAGGCAGCACAGCAACAGGCAGCGCAGCAGCCATCGGGACATCGGGATTCTCCGGCGGGGGACGACGCATCCTAACCGCTTGCGGGCGGGTTGCCCGCCGCGACGCGGTCAGGCCTTGCCGATCGCCACGTAGCGGCCGGTGAAGGTCGCCGCCACGCCCCCGTCGGCAAGCAGCGTCCGGGCCTGCAGGCGGATGCCGGCGCGGCCCTGCCGACCCAGCGTGTCCACCAGCGCGGCGTGCTCCAGCGCATCGTCGAACGCGGCTTCGACCACGATGTCCTCGAACACCGGCTTGAGATAGCGCACCCGGCTGTCAGCCACGAACACGTCCGCATGCAGGCCGGCGGTTTCCAGCTCCAACGACACCAGCCCCCACGCGGCGATGGTCATCAGCGAGGACAGGCTGCCGCCGAACGCGCAGTGCTTGTCGTTGACGTTGGCGGCCAGCGGCGCGCGCACGCGCAGCACGCCATCGCGCCACTCCAGTACCTGCGGCTGCATGGCGGCCACCGGCGGCATGCCGGCGAAATGCCGGGCCAGCGCGTCCAGCGCGGAAAGGGGTGTATCGATTGCATCCATGTGCGAAGCCTGACGCAATCCTCGGTGCCATGCCAAGCTGTAGCCATGCCGCGCCTTGCCGATCAAGCACTTCCGCTTCAACACTGGACCGTACTGTCGCTGCGACCGCGCGGACAGCATGCCGGTCTGCGCGCGGCGGCAACGCGATCCGGGGCGCGCTTGCTGGCGCTGTCGCCGATCGCCATCGACACCCCCGACGACAGCGACGCGCGGCAATCCCTGGCCGCCGCGCTGGCTGCAGATATCGTCCTGTTCACCAGCCCGAACGCAGTGCGCGCGGCAGCGGCACTGGCCCCGCTGCAGGCACGTCGCGGCCAGCACTGGCTGGCGGTCGGCGCCGGCACCCGCCGCGCACTGGCGCGCTGCGGAGTCGACGCGCTCGCGCCGGCGCGGATGGACAGCGAAGGTTTGCTGGGCATGCCGCAACTTGTGGAAGCCCAGGGCAAGCGCATCGGCCTGGTCACCGCGCCCGGCGGTCGCGGCGTGCTGGCACCGTCACTGACCGCACGCGGTGCGACCGTGCTGCGCGCGAACGTATACGCGCGCCACGCCGCGGCCCTGTCGCCGGCCCGGCGCGCGGCGCTGGAAGCGGTGCTGCGCGACCCCGAACGCGTGCTGCTGGCACTGAGCAGCGGCGAAGCGCTGGACGCGCTGCTGGCGCAGGCGCCGCCACACGCGCTGCGGGATGTGGCGGTGGTCGCGGCCAGCGCCCGTCTGGCCGAGGCGGCGCGGGCGGCGGGCTTCACCCGCGTCACGCAGGCGAGCGACGCACGCCCGTCCGCGCTGCTGCGTGCAGCTGCCGACGCCTTCGCCCGGCCCGATTAACATCGCCGTCATGGATACCCCCGACATTCCGGACCCGGCAACGCCCCTGCGCCGCTCCCGCGCCGGTGGCCTGCTGTTGCTGGCGCTGCTGCTGATCGCGCTGGCGACCGCCGGCGTGCTGGGCTGGCGCCAGTGGCAGGCGCGGCAGGCGCAGGAACAGGCCCGCAGCGAACAACAGCGCAACGCGCTGGAAGCACGCATCGACAGCCTGCGGCAGGCACAGCGCGCGCAGGCACAGCGGTTGCAGCAGGCCGAAGCCACCAACCGCGTGTTGCGCGACGAACTGCTGGGCCTCGGCCAACGCGCGGCGGCGATCGAGGAAAGCGTGTCGCAGCTGGCCGATCCCGCCCGCCACGGCGCGCTGGCACTGAAGTTGGACCAGGTCGAATTGCTGCTGGCGATCGGCCAGCAACGCCTGCAGCTGGACGGCGACCTCGACGGCGCGCGGCGTGCGCTGGCATTGGCGGCCCCGCTGCTGGCCGCGGTGGATGATCCCGCCTGGCTCAATCTCAAGCAGACACTGGCGCAGGAACAGGCCGCGCTGGCAGCACTGGGCCCGGACTCTCGCACCACTGCGGAATCACTGCTCGAACGGCTGGTTGCGGATATCCCGCTGGAACAAGCCGCCATCACCGACGCCAAGCCATCGCAAGCCGCGCCGTGGTATACGCGCCTGCTGGACCGCATCGTGCGCGTGCAGCCCACCGCCAGCGCCGGACTGCGCGACCACGCCGATCGCCAAGCCGCACTGGCCGCGCTGCAGCTGGAAGCGGCGCTGGCGCGCGCGGCCATCGTCGGTCGCGACGATGCCGGGCTGCAGCAGGCGCTCGTCCGCATCGACGCGTGGCTGCGGCGCCTGCTGGCCGGGTCGCCGTCCCTGCCGCAACGCCAGCGCCTGATCGTGCAGCTGCGCACGATCACGCTGCATCCGGCCATCCCGCTGTCCGGCAGCACGCTGGCGCAGCTGCGCGCGCAACGCGACGGCTGATCCAAGGCACCGCGCCGCCGGTTGCATCCACGCGCGGCGTGGACATCCCGCTCCAACCCACTGCGTACACTGGCGCCATCCCGCCGCCTGGGGCGCGGATACCCCCTGCCCACCTGGGAGATGCCGCATGAACCTGTTCCGCAACGTACTGGTCTGGCTGCTGCTGGCGGTGCTGGGGGCTGTGCTGGTGCAGTTCCTGCTGCAGGACCCGGGCTATCTGCTGATCCGCTACCGCGGCACCGATTACAGCACCACCCTGGCGGTGGGGATTGGCCTGCTGCTGGCAGGGCTGTTCGCGCTGGCACTGCTGTGGGCTGCGCTGCGGCTGCCGTTCCGGCTGTGGAACCGGCGCCGCAAGCGGCGCGCGCGGGCGCAGCTGGTGGATGGGCTGGCCGCGTTCGAACGCGGCGACTACCTGCGCGCCGGGCAGCTGCTACGACAGGCCATGGACGAGCCCGCAGCGGAAGCCGTCGCCCGCGCGCAGGCGGCACGCGCCGCGTTCGCGCGCGGCGACGACGCCACAGGCGAAGCGTTGCTGGAGGGATTCGAACATCGCCACGCCGGCATCCGCGCGGTGGTGCAGGCCGAACGCGCGCTGGCCCGGCAGCAGCCGGAAGCCGCGCTGCATGCTCTCGACGCCACGGCGGCGCAACCGCTGCCGCCGCGCGGCCTTTGGCTGCGCGCGCAGGCGCTGGTGGCCAGCGGACGCAGCGCCGAGGCGTACGGCTTGCTGGGTGCGCTGCGCCAGCAGCAGGCGCTGCCGGCAGCCGAAGGCGAATCGCTGCCGGCACGCTGGGCAGCGCAGGCGCTGCGCGAAGCCGATGACGGCAATGCCATCGCCGGACTGTGGGATGCGCTGCCGCCGGCACTGCGCACGCATTCCGACGTGGCGGCCGCCTACGCCGGCCGCGCCGCCGCGCTCGGCTGGCACGAGGCAGCCACGGGCGGCATCGAGCGGGCACTGGACGCCGGCTGGGACGATGCGCTGGCAGCGCTGTACGGCCAGCTCGACGTCGACCGCCTCGATGCGCGCCGCGCGCAGCTCGAGCGCTGGCTGCAGGCGCGCCCGGCCAACCCGGCCCTGCTGCTCGCCAGCGCCCGCATCGACCAGCGCCAGGGCCGCTGGCTGGCGGCTGAGGACACCCTGCATCGCGCCATCGCGGCAGGCGCAGGCGCGCCGGCATGGGAAGCGTTGGGCGATGGCGCCGCGCGGCTGGATGACCACGTTCGCGCCCAGCGCTGCTATGCCAACGCGCTGCGCAGCCAGCGCGGGGAGACCGTGCTGGAGCCGGCAGACCCGGCGCCGCAGGCGCTGCCGCTGGCCGCGCAGGTGGTAACGCGCGACCCGTACGGCACGCCGCGCCTGTCCGACTGACCCGGCCCGCACCGCGGCGCGTCATCGCCCGCGCGCGGTTCGGCGAAAATAGCGCGCGCCTTGCCCGCGTCCCGCGCCGCTGCGGATGCAGCCGCGACGCGACGCGCGGGCAGCCGCCCCCTCCTTCCCCGGATACCCCGATGCTCAATATCGTCGTCGCCGCGCTGTGCAGCGTGCTGGTTTCCGTCCTGCTCAAGCTCGCCCGGCGGTTCGATGTCGACGTCGGCCAGGCGGTGGCGTGGAACTACGTCGCCACCACCGCGCTGACTCTGGCGGTGCTGCAGCCGGCGCTGCCCCCGCTGCAGCAGGTGGACACGCCGTGGCTGACCCTCGCCGCGCTGGGCCTGCTGCTGCCGACCATCTTCCTGGCGCTGGCGGCCTCCGTGCGCCACGCAGGGATCGTGCGCAGCGATGCGGCCCAGCGGCTGTCGTTGCTGATCCCGCTGCTGGCCGCATTCACCCTGTTCGGCGAATCCCTCGCGCCGCTCAAGCTGACCGGCTGCGCGCTGGGCCTGCTGGCGCTGGCAGCGATGGTCTGGCGCGATGATCGCAATGCCGATGGCAACGGTGGCGCGCGCTGGGGCTGGCCGCTGGCGGTGTTCGCCGGCTTCGGCCTGATCGACGTCCTGTTCAAGCGCTTGGCCGCCGGCGGCATGCCGCTGGGCAGCGCGCTGCTGGCGGTGTTCGCACTGGCGCTGCTGGTGGCCTTTGCCATCCAGCTGGCGCGGCGGGTTCGCTTCACCCTGCGCAGCGCGCTGGGCGGGCTGCTGCTGGGGGCCGTCAACTTCGCCAACATCCTGTTCTACCTGCGCGCCCACCGCGCGCTGCCGGACAGCCCGTCTCTGGTGTTCGCCAGCATGAACCTCGGCGTGGTGGCACTCGGCGCGGTCGCTGGCGTTGCGCTGTTCCGCGAGCGCCTCGGCCGGATCAACGCCGCCGGCCTGCTGCTGGCGCTGGCCGCGATCGCCCTGCTGGCGCTGGGCTGAGCGGCGCAGCTCCTACAATGCACGCATGAACATCCCCGACATCGACAGCGTCCGCAGCTACCTCACCGGCCTGCAGGACCGCATCTGCGCCGCCATCGAAGGCGCCGACGGCAGCGCGCGCTTCAGCGAGGACGCATGGACGAAGGATCCCGCCAGCTCGCCGATCCGCGGCGGCGGGCGCACCCGGGTGCTGCGCGAGGGCGCGGTGTTCGAGCAGGCCGGGATCGGTTTTTCCGACGTGGCCGGCGACCGCCTGCCGCCATCCGCGAGTGCCGGCCGCCCGGAACTGGCCGGTGCGTCGTGGCGCGCGGTGGGCGTCTCGCTGGTGTTCCATCCGCGCAATCCGTACCTGCCGACCACGCATGCCAACGTGCGCCATTTCCGCGCCGAGCGCGACGGCGAAACCGTGGCCTGGTGGTTCGGCGGCGGCTTCGACCTGACCCCGTTCTATCCGTTCGACGAGGATGTGCTGCACTGGCACCGCACCGCGCGCGCGCTGTGCGAACCGTTCGGCGCGCAGGCGCGCTACGACGCGCACAAGCGCTGGTGCGACGAATATTTCTTCCTCAAGCACCGCGACGAAACCCGCGGCGTGGGCGGGCTGTTCTTCGATGACCTGCACGGCGACTTCGACGACTGCTTCGGCTACATGCGCGCGGTCGGCGACGGCTTCCTCGACGCCTTCCTGCCGATCGTCGAACACCGCAAGGACACGCCTTACGGCGAGCGCGAGCGCCAGTTCCAGCTGTACCGGCGCGGGCGCTACGTGGAGTTCAACCTGGTGTTCGACCGCGGCACGCTGTTCGGCCTGCAGAGCGGCGGCCGCACCGAATCGATCCTGATGAGCCTGCCGCCGCTGGTGCGCTGGGAATACGGCTACCAGCCCGAGGCCGGCAGCGCCGAGGCGCGGCTGGCCGACTACCTGCGCCCGCGCGACTGGCTGGGCGAGCTGGCCTGATCAGTCGCGCATCAGGGTGGACTTGCCGAACAGGCTTTCCACCAGGTCCACCGCCAGCTTGGCGGTGGCGTTGCGACGATCCAGCGCGGGGTTCACTTCAACCAGGTCGAGCGACCCCAGGCGGCCGCTGTCGGCGACCATCTCCATGATCAGCTGCGCCTCGCGGTAGTTCACGCCGCCGGGCACGCGGGTGCCGGTGCCGGGCGCGATCGACGGGTCCAGCATGTCGACGTCGAAGCTGACGTGCAGGTGGGTGTCGGCATCCACGCCTTCCAGTGCCTCCTCCATCGCGCGGCGCATGCCCACTTCATCGATGTAGCGCATGTCGTAGATGTCGAGGCCATGTTCCTTGACCAGCTGCTTCTCGCCCGGATCGACCGAGCGGATGCCGATCTGGCGCACCTGTGCCGGGGTGATCGCCGGCACTGTCCCGCCCAGCGTGGTCAGCGCCTCCGGGCCCATCCCGCACAGGCAGGCCACCGGCATGCCGTGGATGTTGCCGCTGGGAGTGAGCGCACTGGTGTTGAAATCGGCGTGCGCGTCCAGCCACAGGATGCGCAGCTTCCGGCCGTTGTCGCGGCAGTGCGCGGCCACCGCGGCGATTGAACCGATGGCCAGGCAGTGGTCGCCACCCAGCATGATCGGCATGCGCCCGGCGCGCAGCTCGCCGAGGCTGGCGTCGAACACCGCGCGGTTCCAGGCGGTGACTTCCGCGAGGTGGCGGTAGCCGTCCACCGGCGGGCTGACCGGATTGCGCGGGCCGGCGACATCGCCGATATCGCGCGCATCCACCCCGCGGGCGGCGATGGCTTCGACCAGCCCGGCCACGCGCAGCGCTTCCGGCCCCATCGATGCGCCGCGCCGGGACGCGCCGATGTCGGTGGGTACGCCGAACACGGAAACGGGCGGATAGGCACGGGTCATGGTGGCTCCAGGCGCTGCGGATGGCGCGGATGCGCGCACGGGATGGTGCCGCTTGTCCGAATCGAACGGACGACCTGCTGTTTACAAGACAGCTGCTCTACCAACTGAGCTAAAGCGGCGGGCAGCCGATTCTATCAGGCGACATGATCGCCGCCCGACGCGCCGCAGCGCGCCCTCAGCGCAGCTGCGCGCAGTCCAGCGGCTGCGAGCGCGCGATCCGCGCCAGCGCGGCGCGGTCCGCGCCCGCCGGCAGGCGCGCGTCCAGCCACGCCTGCGCGGGAGTGCCGCCAACCGGCTCCACCTGCGCCTGCACACCCTTGCCGCGCAGCTCGGTCTGGCGCCGGCGCGCGCCGGTCTCGCTGCTGAAGCGGCCCAGCGCGATGCTGTTGGCGTCCGCGCCCTCGGTCATCACGAACAGGTCGGCCACGCCCGCGGCCTTCAACCGCTCTGCCGTCGCCACCGCTGCCTCGCGCGAGGGCTGCGCAGGCAGGAACACCTTCCAGCCGCGCACGCCGCGGGCGCGCTCGTCGAAGGCCACCGCCGTGACGCCGGCCGTGGCCAGCGCCGTGCGCGCAACACTGCGCGCGGCAGGATCAGCAAACGGTCCGAAGCGCAGGCAGACCGCAGGCTGTTCGACCGCGATGGGGGCAGCGGGCGCGGGCGTGGCCATGGGCGTGCCGGGCGCCGCAGCCGGCGGTGCCGCGGCGGCAGACGGTGACGGTGCGGCCGCCGCGTCGGCCGTTGCCGCCACTGCCGGCGGGAACGGCGCCGGCACTTCCTTCAGCAGGCGCAGTCCCGGCGCGGCAGTGGCCATCCCGGCGGCAACGCCGGGCTGCGGCTGGAACAGCCACCAGCCGGCGGCGCCCAGGTTGAGCATCACGAGGATCACGATGGCGGCGCGCAGCAGCATCGGGCGAGTTTATGCGATCCGCAGCGCGTGCCAGCGCGCCAGCCCCTGCAGCACCGCATCCGGCGCCCAGGCGTGCGCCGGCAGCCGCGCACGCAGCGCCTGCGCGCCACCGCCGTGCAGGTGCAGGACGGGCGCGGCGCCCAGCAGCGCCTGCGCGGCGTGCAGGCTGCGCTCGACCAGCGCCAGCGCGGCGCCATCGCAGCCGGAGGCGAGTGCGTGATGGGTGTCGTCGGCGAACTCCGCATAGTCGCCGCCTGTGGCCGGCAGCTGCGCCGCGCGCACATTGAGCGCCTCGCGCATCAGCTGCGGCGAGGGCGCGATGCGGCCGCCGCGGTGGCGGCCTTCGCCATCCAGCAGATCGAGGGTGAGCGCGGTGCCGACGCCCACCACAAGCGCCGAGCCGCTGCCGCACAGTCCCAGCATCGCCAGGAAGCGGTCCACGCCCAGATGCGCGGGCTCGGCGTAGGCGATCCGCAGCGGCCCCAGCGCCGTTTCGGTGTGCACCCGGTGCAGGCGCACGAAGCGCGCGCACAGCGCATCCAGCAGCGCCACCCGCCGCTCCGGTGCGGCCACGCTGGCGATGCAGGCGACATCGCCGATCGGCAGCGCGTCCAGCCAGCCATCGGCATCGTCATGGGCGATCGCGCGCACCTCGCCCACGCTGCCGTCGGGCCGCAGCGGCGCACATTTCAGGCGGGTGTTGCCGAGATCGAACAGCCAGGTGTTCATGCCTGCCCCGCCTCCGCCCGCGCGGCGCGCACGCTGACGTCGCCTGCGTGCACCAGACGGATGTCACCAGCGTCGTCGCGCACCCGCAGCGCGCCATCCTCTGCGATGCCCAGTGCCTGCGCATCCCAGCTGCGCTCGGCCTCATGCACCTGTACCGGCCGTCCGGCCAGCGCATCCAGCGCCGCATAGCGCGGCAGGAACGGCGCCAGCCCCTGTGCATCGAACACGTCCAGCGCGGGCAGCAGCTGCGCCAGCAGGCCGGCCGCCAGCAGGTTGCGCGCGGGTGGTGCCGGCGCCAGTGCGGCCAGCTGCGTCCACGGCTGGTCGATGGCGCTGGAAAAGGCTGCCGGCATGCGCACATTGACGCCGATGCCGACGACCGCGCGCGCCGCGCCGCCGGCTTCACCGCCGCCCTCCACCAGCAGGCCGCCGAGCTTGCGCAGGCCGGCGCCATCGTTGACCACCAGATCGTTCGGCCACTTCAACCGCAGCTGCGGGAAGCCCAGCGCCTGCAGCGCCTCGCAGGCGGCCACCCCGGCCACCAGGCTCAGGCCGCCCAGCCGCGCCAATCCGCCCTCGAAACGCCGCGCCAGCGACAGGTACAGATGCGCGGCCAGCGGCGACGCCCACTCGCGGCCACGCCGGCCGCGCCCGCCGGTCTGGCGTTCGGCCAGCAGCACCGCGCAGCCACGCGCAGGGGTGTCGCGACGGAGCAGTTCGCTGTTGGTGGAATCCAGCGACCACGCCACCTCCAAATCGGCCAGCCCGGTGTGCACCGAGGCCGGCAGCGCAGCGCGGATGGCCTCGATGTCCAGCAGGTCCAGCGGCTGCGCCAGGTGGTAGCCGCGCCCCGGCGCCGCCTCGATGGCGATACCCGCGTCGCGCAGCGCCTCGATCCGCTTCCACACCGCGGCGCGGGTCAGCCCGACCTCGCCGGCCAGCACGTCGCCGCTGACCGGCCCGCCAGCCAGCCGCTGCAACAGCGCGCGTTCGCCGCGGGCGTCGCTCATGCGCGCGCGCCCCGGCGGCGCAGCAGGCGCGCGCGCTCGAAGCGCGACTCGGTGCCATGCCACAGCCGCTGCAGGTTGCCGCGATGGGTGAAGGCGAGGAACAGTGCCAGCGCGACGGAAAACGCCAGCCGCGACGCACCGGCATCGAACAACCAGGCCCACAGCGGCAGGCTGGCCGTCGCCAGCACCGTGGACAGCCCGACGTAACCGGTGGCCACCAGTACCAGCAGCCACACGCCCAGCAGCAGCGGCACGGCCAGCGGCCACAGCACCAGCAGCGCGCCGACCGCGGTGGCGGCGCCCTTGCCGCCGCGGAAACCGTGCCAGACCGGCCAGACATGGCCCACCACTGCCAGCGCCGCCGCGGGCCAGGCTATGGCCGGTGCGAACCGCAGCGCCAGCCACGCCGCCAGCGCACCCTTGCCGACGTCGATCAGCACCACCCCCAGCGCGAAGCGCAGGCCTTGGGTGCGGAACGCGTTGGTGCCGCCGGCATTGCCGCTGCCCATGGTGCGCACGTCGACCCCGCGCAGCCGGCCCAGCAGGAGACTGCCGGACAGCGAGCCCAGCAGGTAGGCGACACACAGCAGGCAGGCGGCGACGAGTACGGGTGACATCCTTCGATGATACGCAGCGCGGCCATCCACCCGCACCCGGATCGCGTCAGGGGGCGGGTTGCAGCCCCACCACCAGGGCACCGCGTCCGGCATGCGCGCCGATCGCCGGACCCACTTCGAGCAGATGCGCCTCGGTCACCGGCAGCAGCCGGCGCAGCGCCGCAAGCGCGCGTTCACCGTCCGCCGCCGCATCGGCATGGCCGACCAGCAGCCGCCAACCGGGTGCCGCCGGCAGCCGCCGCGCCACATGGCGCGCGAACGCCTCCGGCGCGCCGTGGCGGGCGAACAGGCCACCGGCCACCTTCAGCACGCCGTTGCGGATCGCGGCCAGCGGGGTCAGCCCACTGAAGCGCACCAGCGGGGCGGCCCAGCGGGGAATGCGACCGCCGCGCACGGCGTGGCGGATGTCGCGGGCCATCGCCCAAGTCAGCGTCTGCGGCACCAGCCGCGCCAGTTCCTCGGCAATCGCGTCCGCCTCCGCACCGGCGGCGGCCAGCTCGCCGGCGCGCCATGCCAGCAGCGCCTGGCCAACGCTGGCATGACCGCTGTCGATGCAGCGCAGCGGCCCCTGCTGCCCGCGCGCCGCCGATTCGGCCGACTGCAGGGTGCCGGATAGCGGCCGCGACAGGCCCACGTAGACTGCCGCCGGCTGGTGCGCCAGCACGTGTTCGAAGACGCGGCGGAAATCCCCCGGTGGTGGCTGGCTGGTCTGCGGCAGCTGCGCCGACGCGGCCATGCGCCGGTAGAACTCGGCCGTTCCCAAGCCCAAGCGGTCCAGATAGTCACGGCCGTCCAGGCTGACCCGCACCGGCACCACGTGGATGTCGAAGCGATCGGCCAGTGCCTGCGGCAGGTCGGAAGCGCTGTCGGTCACCACCGCCACCCGGCCCGGCGATTCCACGCTGCGCTGCTGCATGACCATGTCGTCGGCCTTCATCGCCTCGACCCGGCCAAACCCGGCGCAGGCATCGAACAACACCTGCGGTTGCGCCGCGTGGCCATGCACGCGCACCCGGCTGTCGCTGCCGGCCACCACCAGCGATTCGATGCCGATCGCCGCCAGCGCCGTGCGCAGCGCGACCCGATCGATCCGCTCGCCCACCAGCAGGCATTCGGTGCAGTAGCGGCTATCCGGATCCACGTCCAGGTGGACATGCGTCGCAGCGGCGTCCGCACCATCGGCAGTCGCGCCGCGCAGATCCAGCGCGCGCGGTCCGCCTTCGGCATAGGCGGCAATGCCTTCCAGCCAGTCCACGAATCCGCGCGCACCGGCGTCCACCACCCCGGCCTTGCGCAACAGCGGCATCTGCCGCGGGGTGTCGGCCAGCGCCACCCGCGCACGCGGCAGCGCCGCCGCGAACGCCTGCCACGGCTGCGCGCCCACGCGGCGCGCCTGCTCCTCCAGCGCCTCGGCGAACGCCGCGATCACGCTCAGGATGGTGCCTTCCACCGGCTGCGCCAGCGCCGCGCGCGCGCTGTCCGCGCCGCGCCGCACCGCCGCCGCCAGTTCGCCGGCGTCGAGCTGCGACAAGGCCCGCGCCTGCTCGCCCAGGCCCATCAGGAACTGCGCCATGATCGCGCCGGAATTGCCGCGCGCGCCGTCGATCGCGTCGTTGCCCACCCGCAGCAGCAGTTCGCCGGCATGGCGGCTGCGCCGGCTCAGCGCGCCGTGCAGCACGCTGCCCAGGGTCGAGGCGAGGTTGCTGCCGGTATCGCCGTCGGGCACCGGGAACACATTGATGCGGTTGAGCTCGTCGCGCGCGGCGATCACCCGGCGCGCTCCGGCGATCAGGGCGCGGCGCAGCGCGGCGGCGGTGACGGCAGTGGGCGTGGCGCTGGTGGCCAGGGCGGTATCGGACATGCCGCCAGTGTGCAGAGCCGGCCGCCTCCGCGCCTGCTGCGTCGCAGCATCCGCCGGCCCGGCCGGCTGCTATAGTCGCGGGCGGGCCGTGCGCTGCGTACGCCCATTCATCCGGTGACCCTCCATGCGCCTGTCCATGACGCGTCAGCTGTTGGTCTGCCTTGCCCTGGCGGGCGCCTTTGGCCATGCCGGCGCCAGCGAACTGCGGCAGATGGCACCGGAAAGCCCCCCGCCGACGGAGCCCCAGCCGGCGTCGATGGAGCGGCTGGACGAGGGCGACCTGGACGTCACTGCGGCCGCCGCGCATACCCCGCGCGCACCGCGGCCGAAGGCACAGGCGCCGGGTCCCGCCCGCGCCTCCGGCGACAGCCGCGCAATGCCGTCGCGCTTCCACAGCTTCCTGCCCGGCATGTTCCGCTGAGCGATTGCGTTTCCGCGTGATCTGGCCGTTCCTGCGCCGCCCGCGCACCGCTCCTGCACTTGACCCCTCGCTGTGCCGTCAGGCCGCGGCCGGTTTGCCGTGGCTGTGCGACCTCGATCCGCCGCGCCAGCAGCGCCTGCACGCGCTGGCCGCCGAGTTCCTGGCCGACAAGGCCATCACCCCCCTGCACGGCCTGCGCCTGGACGAGGTGCAGCGGCTGCGGCTGGCGATGTTGTGCTGCATGCCGCTGCTGGAATTCGGCCGCGAAGGCCTTTATGGATGGAAGGAGCTGCTGGTGTATCCGGCCGCGTTCCGCGCCCGGCGCAGCCATGTCGATGCCCACGGCATCCTCCACGAAGGAGCCGAGGATCTGATCGGCGAAGCCTGGGAGCGCGGCCCGGTGATCCTGTCCTGGGCCGACGTGCGCAGCGACATCGCCGCACCGAACGACGGTTTCTGCGTGGCTGCGCACGAGATCGCGCACAAGCTCGACGCACTGGACGGCGCGATGGACGGCACCCCGCCGCTGCCGCGCGACTGGCAGCGGCAGTGGGCGGCGGATTTCCAGCGTGCCTACGACGGTTTCTGCGCCGAGGTGGACGCCGGCCACGACACCGCCATCGACCCCTATGCCGCGGAAGCGCCGGAAGAATTCTTCGCGGTGTGCACCGAATACCACTTCAGCGACGCACGCACGTTGCAGGCGGCAATGCCCGAGGTCGCCGCGCACCTGCGCCGGTTCTACGGCGCGCCGCTGCTGGGCTGAGGCGCGTCGAACATCGCCGCAGCGGGCGCGAAGGCGCGCGGTGCATAGCCGAGGTCGCGCGCCGCCGGCCCGGCATCGAACACCAGGTCATCGCGCATGCGTGCGATTGCGTCACCGGTGAGGTCGCGCGCGATGCCCCCGGCACGCGCCGCCGCCAGCAGCGCGCGGAACAGCGCCATCGGCAGCAGGTGCAGGCGCAGTGGCGGCGAGAGGCAGGCCAGCACCCGCCGCACCATCTCGATATATGGCAGGGTTTCACCGCCCGGCAGGTCATAGCCGCGGCCGTGCGCGGCGGCGCCGTGGCTGGCCGCCAGCGCGGCATCGGCCAGGTCATCGACATGCACCGGCTGGCGCAGGCCGCTGGCGTTGCGCGGCAGGACGAAGCGACCAGCGCGCCGCGCCAGGCGGGCGATGCGGGTCAGGGTGGCGTCGCGCCCGACCCCATACACCAGCGTCGGACGCAGCACGATGGCGGCTTCACCGCGCGCCCTCGCGGTCGCGAACAGGCTGGCTTCCGCCTCGCGCAGGCGCCGCGCCACGTCGCGCTCGCCGGGATCGCCGGAGGCATGCTTGACGTGGACGCTGGTGGAACCGAACGCGATCACCCGCGCGCTACGGATGCCGGCCTGCGCGTACCACTGCGCGAACGCGTCCAGCGGGCCGCAGCTGAAGATCGCATCGACTTGCTCCGGCAGTCCCGGCGGCCGGGGAAAGCCGCCGCGCAGCCAGCGCAGGCCGGGGCCATCGGCGCGTGCCTCGCGCGACAGCGCCAGCACCTGCCAGCCCCCGTCGCACAGCCGCGCCAACAGCGCCGCGCCGATCTGCCCGCTGCCACCGAACACCAGCGCCGTTTTCATGCGCGGGCGTTGCGCGGCAGCACCAGCGCCAGCCATACGCTGCCCAGCAGCGCCGCGACCACCGATGCACCCAGCACGCCCAGCACGCCCTCGGTGTAGTGCAGCGGATGCCCGGTGAAGGCCAGCGATGCGATGAACAGGCTCATGGTGAAGCCGATTCCGCACAGCAGCCCGAGGCCCAGCATGGAACGCAGGTCCATGCCCTGCGGGAACCGCGCCAAGCCCAGCGCGCGCATCGCCACCGCCGCCGACACGATGCCCACCGGCTTGCCCAGCACCAGCCCCAGCGCGATGCCCGCCGGCAGCGGCGACGCCAGGTCCTGCAGGCGCAGCCCGCCCAGCGCCAACCCTGCGTTGGCGAATGCGAACAACGGCAGGATGGCGAACGCCACCCACGGATGCAGCGTGTGTTCGAGTGTCTCCAGCGGCGAATGCTCGTTGGCGTCGTCGACCGCGTTGCTGCGGTCGTAATGCGGGATCATCAGCCCGGTCACCACCCCCGCCAGCGTGGCGTGCACGCCCGATGCCAGCACCAGCGCCCACAGCAGCAGGCCCAGCAGCAGGTAGGGCGCCAGCCGCGTCACCTTGCGCCGGTTGAGCGCGGCCATCGCCAGCACCACCAGCGCCGCACCGGCCAGCGCGCCCCACTGCAGGCCCTGCGAATAGAAGAACGCGATGATCAGGATCGCGATCAGGTCGTCGGCCACGGCAATCGTGGACAGCAGCAGCTTCATCCCCAGCGGCACCCGCGCGCCGAGCAGCGCCAGCACGCCGAGGGCGAAGGCGATGTCGGTTGCGGTGGGAATGGCCCAGCCGCGCATCGCCCCGGCATCGCCGTGGTTCATCGCCGTGTACAACAGCGCCGGCACGGCGACGCCGGCCACCGCGCAGACCACCGGCAGCACCAGCTGGTCGCGGCTGGACAGCTGGCCGGAGATCACCTCGCGCTTGATCTCCAGCGACACCAGCAGGAAGAACACCGCCATCAGGCCGTCGTTGATCCACCAGTGCAGCGACTTGCCCCAGTCCGCGCCGCCCAGCGGGGTGTCGCGCAACATTTCGTAGAAGTGCGCCAACGGCGAGTTGGCGGCCACCATCGCCAGCACTGCCGCGGCGATCAGGACGATGCCGCCGGCGGCTTCAAGGCGGAAGAATTCGGCCAGCGCGTGCTGGGCGCGGGCAAGGACGGAAGCGTGCGTAGTCATCGCCCGCATTATAGAAGCCGCACCGCGCTGGCTACCCGCGCACTGGCGTCAAGAACAGCCTTCCACGTAGTCCACCTGCGGCGGCAGGCCCACCCGCCACGCCACCACCTTCGCATCCTCGCCGCGGCCATCGGTCTCGAACACCAGCACGCCGGTGCCGCCGGCGGGATCGCGGATGCGCAGGTATTCGCCGTCGGTGTAGTGGTGCGGCCGCGCTTCGACCTGGTCCGCATACAGCCGGGCGATGTCGGCCCTGCGCATGCCGACCTTGCCGCCGCCCGGCGCGGTTACGCGCGTGCCGTGGATGTCGTAGCGGACGAACCTGCCGCCTTCCAGCATGAAGGCCGGGTCTTCGACTGAGCGCGCGGCGCGCTTCGGACGCAGGTAATGACAGGCATCCGCCGGCGACGGCGGCGGCCCGAGCCGTTCCAGCGCACCACCCCAGGCCTGCTCCATGCCGGCGGCGGCGGTGCCGAGCCGGACATCGCCGTAGCCGCCAAACCCCGCCAGGCCCGGCTCCGCCGTCGGCGCCGGTGTTGCCGGGGCGGCAGGCGCAGGCTGCGCCGGGGCGCTCGACGGCACTGGCGTGGTGGGTGTGGCCGGCGTGGCAGGTACATCGACCGCGCGCTCCGGTGCGCGGTCACAGCCGGCAAGCACGGCAACTACGATCACGGCCGGCAGCAGGCGCATGGCGGAACTCCAGCAAGACGGGGAAGCCTGCAGTGTCGCCAGCCGCGGTGAACGCGGCGCGAACCGCCTTCGCCCTCGCCGCCACGCAACCGTCATTCGCGCGACATCCGCGCCGGCTAGCGTGGCGCGCGTCGAACCGGGGACCACCCATGCTGCTCAACAAGACCGCACTCGCGCACAGCGCCCTGCAGGCCGGCTCCAGCGCCGGCTTGAGCCTGGCGGAACGGCGCATCCTGATCGTCACCGACGGCAAGCGCACGCTCAACGAGGTGATGGCGATGCTGGGGCCCGACATCCTGCCGGCCATCGACCGCCTGCTGAAGGATGGTTACATCCGCCCGGCCGACGCCAGGGACACCGCCGTGGTTGCCCCCACCAACGGCGTGGCCGGCGCGTTCACCGGCCTGCTGCGCGCCACCACCGAAGCGCTGCAGGCACGCACCGAACAGATCCGCGCCGGCAGCCCGCGGCCGGCGCCGACGCAGGCCGGTATCGCCTCCCCGGCGCAGGCTGGCGGCACCGCGCCACTGGTGGTGCCGGCTGGCGCCGCGCCAGCGCCCACGCGCGGCCAGCGTCGCTCGCTGGTGGCGGCGAAGATGTACATGATCGACATGCTGTCGCTGCAGCGCGACCCGGATGCGGTGGAGCGCAAGGCGCGCATCCAGTTCTGCGGCAACGACGACGAACTGGTCGAGGCCCTCCTCGACGGCCTGCAGGTGCTGCTGCGGCTGACCAACGACAGCTATGGCCAGCGCGTGCTGGCGCGTCTGGGCGAGGTGTTGCCGGAGCCGCTGCTGCCGCGGCTGGATGCGACCGCGACGCCACGCGCACCACGGGAGGCCGCGCCCCAGCTCAAGCTGGTGGGCGGCTGAGGCGCCAGCGGTTCAGCGCTGGAAACGCTTGCGCAGGCCCATCCAGCAGTCGGGGTAGTCCTGCTGGCGATGCGGCGCGGCCATGGCCTGCGCGGTCGGGCGGATCACCGCGCGGGTCTCGAACATGAAGGCCATGGTGCCGTCGATGTAGTCCGGCTGGCTCAGGTCGGCCGTGCTGGCCTTCTCGAAAGTGGCGGCGTCAGGCCCGTGCCCGGTCATGCAGTTGTGCAGCGAGCAGCCGCCGGGGGCGAAGCCTTCGGCCTTCGCGTCGTACACGCCGTGCAGCAGGCCCATGAACTCGCTGGCGATGTTGCGGTGGAACCACGGCGGCCGGAACGTGTCGCGCATCGCCAGCACGCGCGGCGCGAAGATCGCGAAGTCCACGCTGCTGGTGCCGGGGGTGTCGCTGGGCGAGTGCAGGACCAGGAAGATCGACGGATCCGGGTGGTCGTAGCTGATCGAACCGATCACGTTGAAGCGGCGCAGGTCGTACCGGTACGGCGCATAGTTGCCGTGCCAGGCCACCACGTCCAGCGGCGAATGGCCGATGTCGCTGCGCCACAGGTGGCCCTGGAACTTGGTCAGCAGCTCGAACTCGCCCTCCACGTCCTCGAACGCCGCCTGCGGGTATTCGAAGTCGCGCGGGTTGGCCAGGCCGTTGCTGCCGATCGGGCCGAGGTCGGGCAGCTTGAACAGCGCACCGAAGTTCTCGCAGACATAGCCACGCGCCTGCCCCTCCGGCAGGGCGATGCGGAAGCGGACGCCGCGCGGGATCACCGCGATCTGCTGCGGCTCCACGTCCAGCACGCCAAGCTCGGTTTCGATGTGCAGGCGCCCCAGCTCCGGCACCAGCATCAGCTCGCCGTCGGCATTGCAGAAGAAGCGGCCGTCCATGTCGCGGTTGGCCGCGTACAGGTGCAGGCCGACGCCGGTGCCGGCTTCCGGGCCGCCGTTGCCGGCCACGGTGAACAGGCCGTCGATGAAATCGACCGCCTGCTCCGGCAGCGGCAGCGGATTCCAGCGCAGCTTTTCCGGCGTCACCGGGCCGCTGCCGAAGTCGTTGTGGAAGCCCGCGTGCGCGAACGGCTCGAAGCGCCCGTGCACCGCCGCCGGGCGGATCCGGTACAGCCAGCTGCGCCGGTTGGCGTGGCGCGGCGCGGTGAACGCGGTGCCGGTCAGCTGCTCCGCGTACAGGCCATGCGCCACCTGCTGCGGCGAGTTGCGCCCCACCGGCAGCGCGCCGGGCAGCGCCTCGGTTGCGAATTCATTGCCGAAACCGGTCTGGTAGCCGTTGCTGTGGATCGCCATGGTCTGCTCGCTCAGTGGATGCCCGCCGCGCGGCGGGCGGGGATCACAGCACGCCGCGCTTCATCTGGTCGCGTTCGATGCTTTCGAACAGCGCCTGGAAGTTGCCCTCACCGAAGCCTTCATTTCCCTTGCGCTGGATGATCTCGAAGAAGATCGGGCCGAACGCGTTCTGGGTGAAGATCTGCAGCAGCTTGCGCGACTTGGTTTCCATGTCGGCGTCGATCAGGATCGAGTTCCTGCGCAGGCGCTCCACGTCCTCGCCGTGGTTGGGCACGCGCACGTCGATCACGTCGAAGTAGGTGTCCGGCGTGTCGAGGAACTTCACCCCGGCCGCGTGCATGCGCTCCACCGAGTCGTAGATGTCGTCGGTGAACAGCGCGATGTGCTGGATGCCCTCGCCGTTGTACTCGCGCAGGTATTCGTTGATCTGGCTCTTGTCGTCGCTGGACTCGTTCAGCGGGATGCGCACCACGCCGTCCGGCGCGGTCATCGCCTTGGACAGCAGGCCGGTCTTGGCACCCTTGATGTCGAAGTAGCGGATCTCGCGGAAGTTGAACAGCTTCTCGTAGTAGTCCGACCACTTCGCCATGTTGCCCACGAACAGGTTGTGGGTGAGGTGGTCGATGAAGGTCAGGCCGAAGCCCTTCGGATGCTGGTCCACGCCGGGCAGCGGTTCGTAGTCGGCGTACAGGTCGGCGCGGCCGTCGTCGACCAGGTACAGCATGCAGTCGCCGATGCCCTTGATCACGGGCGTCGCCACCGCGCCGGTGTCCGGCTTGTGGTCGACCTGCGCGCCGCCGTTGGCCAGCACGTGCGCCAGCACCTTGTCCGTGGGTTCGCGGAAGCGGATCGCGAAACCGCAGGCGGACGGACCGTGCTGGGCGGCGAAATCGGCGGCGAACGAATCTTCCGACTCGTTGAGCAGGAAATTGATGGTGCCCTGCCGGAACAGGGTGATCGGCCGCCCGCGATGGCGGGCGATGGCGGTGAAGCCCAGCTGCTGCAGGTATTCGCGCATGCGCGGGCCCTGGCCGGCGGGGGCGGCGAATTCGACGAACTCGAAGCCGTTGATCCCCATCGGGTTGTCGAAGGTGGTCGGCTGCATGCCAAGATTGGGTTGCGCGTTCATGCGGGTGGTCCTCAACGCCGGGAATGCGCATTCTATGGTTGCACTTGCAACTATCTCAAGCACCCCCTCTTCCGGCCACCTGCCATGCCCGACCACGCCAGCCTCGCCCTCGAACGCTTCCTGCCCTACCGGCTCAGCGTGCTTTCCAACCGCATCAGCGGGTCGATCGCGCGCGAGTACTCGCAGCGCTTCGACCTGGGCGTCACCGAATGGCGGGTGATGGCGGTGCTGGGCCGCAGCCCGGACCTGTCGGCCAATCAGGTGGCGCAGCGCACCGCGATGGACAAGGTGGCGGTGAGCCGCGCGGTGGCCAGCCTGCTGGAATCCGGTCGTCTGCTGCGCAGTTTCGACGACGACGACCGGCGCCGCTCGGTGCTGCGCCTGTCCGAGGCCGGCTACGCGATCTACGACCAGATCGTGCCGCTGGCGCTGGGCTTCGAGCGCCAGCTGCTCGGTGACATGCCGGCGGACGAGCGCGCCCTGCTGTTCCGCCTGCTCGACCGGCTGGACGAACTGGAACTGCGGGTCGAGGCCACCAGTCAGGCCGCAGCCGGCTGATTTCCAGCGGCCGCGAAACGCACGCGGCGGCCCTGGGGCCGCCGCGCTTGCATCACCCAGCCGCGCCGTCCGCCGGCGCGGCTGGCAGGTCTTACTTGACGCCGTGCATCAGGCGCTGGATCAGCGGCGCGATCACGAACAGCAGCACGCCCGGGATCACCAGCGCCCAGAAGCCGAACGTGTAGCCGCTCAGCGCGGACGCCACGCTCATGCCCTCGGTGCCGCTGACATGGCTGGCGAAGATGCCGGACAGGTTATTGCCGATGCCGGTGGACAGGAACCAGCCGCCCATCGCGAAACCGACCAGCTTGGTCGGCGCCAGCTTGGTGGTCATCGACAGGCCGATCGGCGACAGGCACAGCTCGCCCACCGACTGGATGACATAGACCATGAACAGCGTCCAGAACGGGATCTTCAGGGTCTGCGGGTCGACCAGGCTGGACAGCGCGAACATCAGCAGCAGGAAGGCCAGGCCGTTGAAGATCAGGCCCAGGCCGAATTTGCGCGGGATCGACGGATTGTTGCGGCCCATCTTCACCCACAGCCAGGCCAACACCGGCGCCAGCGTGATGATGGCGATGGAGTTCACCGACTGGAACCAGGCGTTCGGCCAGATGAAGCCGCCCGGGGCGCCGAGGTCGCGGTTGACGATCTTGTCGGACAGGAAGCTGAAGGAGCTGCCGGCCTGCTCGAAGAACATCCAGAACAGCACGTTGAAGGCGAAGATGATCAGCATCGCGATGGTCTTGTCGCGAGACACCGAACCCTCGCGCACGCCCTCGACCAGCAGCATGATGCCGAGCACAACGAACATCGCGGTCAGGATCCACTGCAGCGAGCTGGCGCCCATCGACAGCAGGAAGTAGATCACCGGGATCGCCACCAGCGCGCCGATCGCCGTCATCAGCACGCGGCCGGCGCCTTCTGCGCCTTCCGGCGGGCGACCCACGCCGTGGAGCTGGCTGCGGCCGAACCAGAACCACACCAGCGAGACCAGCATGCCCACGCCGGAGGCGATGAACACCACCTTGTAGGCCGGCATGTCGACGGTGCCGCCCAGCAGGCTCTGGGCCAGGAACTGGGTGAGGATCGGCGCCAGCATCGCGCCCA
Organism: Thermomonas sp. XSG; assembly: GCF_014678725.1. NCBI lineage: Bacteria > Pseudomonadati > Pseudomonadota > Gammaproteobacteria > Lysobacterales > Lysobacteraceae > Thermomonas > Thermomonas sp. XSG. Next base: position 1,316,125 of record NZ_CP061497.1, read on the forward strand.
GGTTGATGCCCATGTAGAACAGGGTGAAGCCGGAATCGCGGCGTTCATCGCCCTGCACGTACAGCTTGCCGACCATGGTCGAGATGTTCGGCTTGAACAGGCCGTTGCCGGCGATGATGGTCGCCAGGCCGAGCTTGAACACGTTCTCGTCCGGCATCGCGATCATGAACAGGCCAGCGGCCATGATGGTCGCTCCGACCAGGATCGAACGCTGGTAACCGATGATCCGGTCGGCCACGTAGCCGCCGAAGATCGCCGCCGCGTACACCAGCGCCAGGTAAGCGCCATAGGTCTGGTTCGCGCTGGCTTCGCCGGACGCGGCGCCGCCGTGGAACTGGGCGACGATGTACAGCACCAGCGCCCAGCGGATGCCGTAGAACGCGAAGCGCTCCCAGAACTCGGTCATGAACAGCATCCACAGCGGACGCGGATGACCCATCAGCTGCTTGTATTCCGGAATCGCGCCCGGCGTCGTGTTAGCGGCTCCGCTCATGCGGAATCCCCCCGTCTTGAGTTATTGGAATGGCGTGTCGAACCGGCCTGACACGGGCCGGGAACCGGGGGAGCATCGCCGAGGCGCGCAGGCAACGTCAAACCGCGCGCATTCAGGACAACGTGCTGCACCGCAACAGATGCGGCGCGCGAGCGGCCCTCAGGCAGGCGCGGAAGCGCGGCCCGGGCCTACCGAGGTGCGCACCTCGAACAGCTCCGGGAAGAAGGTGAGATCGAGCGCGCGCTTGAGGAAGGACACCCCGCTGGAACCACCGGTGCCGCGCTTGAAGCCGATGATCCGCATCACCGTGCGCATGTGGCGGAAGCGCCACAGCTGGAACTGGGTTTCCAGATCCACCAGGTCCTCGCACAGCTGGTATTCGCGCCAGTAGCGGTCGGTGTCCTCGTAGATGCGTTCGAACACCGGCACCAGCGACCCGTCCAGCACATGCGGCTGCGACCAGTCGCGCTCCAGATGCGCGGCCGGCACGGCATGGCCCCAGCGGGCGAGGTAGCGCAGGAATTCGTCGTACAGGCTGGGCGCGCGCAGCACTGCCTCCAGCGACGCCTGTCCCTGCGGGTCATGCGCGAACACCTTGAGCATCGCCGCGTTCTTGTTGCCGAGCAGGAACTCCACCGTGCGGTACTGCAGCGACTGGAAGCCGGACGACGGCCCCAGGATGTCGCGGAACTCCATGTATTCCGACGGCGTCAGCGTCTCCAGCACCGACCACTGCGCGGTCAGCTGGTCGAGCACGCGCTTGCAGCGCGCGGCCACCTTGCCGAACTGCCAGACGCGGTCGTGGCGCAGGTGCTCCACCGCCGCGGACAGCTCGTGGATCAGCAGCTTCAGCCACAGCTCGCTGGTCTGGTGCTGGACGATGAACAGCATCTCGTCGTGGTGCGGCGGGTTCGACAGCGGCTGCTGCGCGGACAGCAGGCGGTCCAGCCGCAGGTAGCCGCCATAGGTGATGCGACCGGCCAGATCGGTGTGGATATCGGCTTCGAGGTCGCGCCGGTTGGCGCTGGCGGTGTCGTGTTCGCTGCTCATCGCGCGATTCTCGCATGCCGCCTGCGGCGTCGCGCTGACCGCCGTCAAATGCCTTGCGATGCCGCAGCGCGCAACGGATTGCCAACACATCGCCGGTATCATGGAGCAATTGCTCCAACCTCAAGGCGATCATGACCACTGCCGCCAGCTTCGAAATCGAATACCTGCAATACCTCAAGCCCGATGGCACCCTGGCCGGCCCGCTGCCGCCCGCGGTGGCCGATGCGGCGGCGCTGCTGCCGCTGTTCAAGCAGATGCTGTTCCTGCGCACCTTCGACAGCAAGGCCATCGCCCTGCAGCGCACCGGCAAGCTGGGCACCTATGCCGCCTGCCTGGGCCACGAGGCCACCCACGTCGGCATCGGCGCGTCGATGCAGCCGGAGGACGTGTTCGCCCCCAGCTATCGCGAATATGGCGCGCAGTTCGCACGCGGCATGCGCCCGCGCGAAGTGCTGATGTACTGGGGCGGCGACGAACGCGGCAACCTGCTGACCGGCGCGCCGGCCCACGACTATCCGTGGTGCGTGCCGATTTCCACCCAGATGCTGATGGCCTCCGGCGCCGCGCTGAGCTTCAAGCTGCGCAAGCAGGACCGGGTGGCGGTGGCGGTCTGCGGCGACGGCGGCTCCTCGAAAACCGACTTCTACGCCGCGGTGAACTCGGCCGGCGCCTACCAGCTGCCGCTGGTGCTGTGCGTGGTCAACAACGGCTGGGCGATCAGCGTGCCGCGCAAGGCCCAGACCGGCGCCGAGACGCTGGCGCAGAAAGGCCTGGCCGGCGGCCTGCACTGCCTGCAGGTGGACGGCAACGACCTGGTCGCGGTGCTGGAAGCGATGCGCCGCGCCCACGAGCGCGCGCGCGCCGGCCAGGGCGGCAGCGTCATCGAGTTCATGACCTACCGCCTGCACGACCACACCACCGCCGACGATGCCCGCCGCTACCGCGGCGAGGACGAAGTGAAGCAGGCCTGGCTGAAGGAGCCGTTCCTGCGCCTGCGCAAGTTCCTGACCGATGCCGGGCTGTGGGACGAGGCGCAGGAAAAAGCCTGGATCGAGGAGAGCGGCAAGCGCGTGGACGTGGAAATCAACGCCTACTTGGAAACCCCGGTGCAGCCGGTGGAAGCGATGTTCGACTACCTCTACGGCGACATGCCGGCGGACGTGCTGGCGCAACGCGACGCCGCGATCGCGCTGGAGGGCCGGGCATGAGCGCGCAACCCATCACCCTGATCGAGGCGATCACCCAGGCGCTGGCCTACGAACTGCGCAACGACGAATCCGTGGTGGTGCTGGGCGAGGACGTGGGCGTCAACGGCGGCGTGTTCCGCGCCACCGCCGGCCTGTCCGCGCAGTTCGGCACCGAACGCATCCTCGACACGCCGCTGGACGAAACCACCATCGCCGGCCTCACCGTGGGCATGGCCTCGCAGGGCATGAAGCCGGTCGCCGAGGCCCAGTTCGACGGCTTCATGTACCCGATGGTCGATTTCATCGTCTGCCACGCCGCGCGCATGCGCTACCGCACCCGCGGCCGGCTGACCTGCCCGATGGTGCTTCGGGTGCCGTGGGGCGGTGGCATCCGCGCGCCGGAACACCATTCCGAAGCCAACGAGTCCATCTTCACCAACGTGCCCGGCCTGCGAGTGGTGATGCCGAGCTCCCCGCAGCGCGCCTACGGGCTGCTGCTGGCCGCGATCCGCGACCCGGATCCGGTCATCTACATGGAACCCAAGCGCATCTACCGCCAGTACAAGGAACTGGTGCCGGATGACGGCGAGGCGTTGCCGCTGGACGTGTGCTACGTGCTGCGCGACGGCGCCGACGTGACCCTGGTGACCTGGGGCGCGCAGGTGAAGGAAACCCTGGAGGCCGCCGAGAAGCTGGCCGCCGAGGGCATCAGCGCCGAGGTCATCGACGTCGCCACGCTGACCCCGCTGGACTTCCCCACCATCGCCGAATCGGTGGCCAAGACCGGCCGCTGCGTGATCGTGCACGAAGCCGCCAAGACCGCGGGCTTCGGTGCGGAAATCGCCGCGCGCGTCGCCGAGGAATGCCTGTTCGACCTGCTGGCACCGGTCGAGCGCGTCACCGGCTACGACACCCACATCCCGCTGTTCCGCCTCGAGATGAAGTACCTGCCGAGCGTGGACAAGATCGTCGCCGCCGCCAAGCGCGCGAAGGCCTATTCGTAAAGGACAGCCCATGAGCAAGAAATTCCTCCTTCCCGACCTGGGCGAAGGCCTGCCGGACGCGACCATCGTGGAGTGGTACGTCAAGGAAGGCGACGTGATCCGCCTGGACGAGAACCTGGTTTCGATGGAGACCGCCAAGGCGGTGGTCGACGTGCCCTCGCCCGTCTCCGGCAAGGTGCTGAAGCTGGCCGGCGGCCCGGGCGACGTGATCGTCACCGGCACCATGCTGGCCGAATTCGAAATCGACCCCAGCCTGCCGCAGCGCGCGGAAGGCCAGGACACCGGCCACCACCACGGCCCGTCGCACGCCGCCCCGGAACCGGCCGCACCCGCCCCGGCAGCCGCCGCGAAGGCGGAGCCGGAAGACGCCGGCACCGTGGTCGGCGCGATGCAGGTCGGCAATGCCGTGGTCAGCGAGGCCGCGGTTGCGGTCGGGGGAGTCAAGGCTGTGCCGGCGGTGCGCGCGATGGCGCGCAAGCTCGGCGTCGACATCACTCGCGTTCGCGCCAGCGGCGTGGACGGCACGGTCAGCATGGACGACGTGAAGCGCGCGGCGGCCGACGGTTCGGCCAAGCCGGGCGCCACGCCCGCGCCGGCACGCGCCGCGGCACCGGTTGCGGCCACGCCTGCTGCCGCGCCGGCCGGGCGCAGCACCCTCTCGCAGTCCGGCAAGCCGATGCGAACCCAGCCACCCGGCGTGGCGGCCACCGGCCAGCCGGAACAGCTCAAGGGCGTGCGCCGCAACATGGCACGGGTGATGGCCGATGCCCACGCCAAGGTGGTGCCCACCACCCTGTGCGACGACGCCGACCTGCATGCCTGGATCGGCAAGCAGGACATCACCGCGCGCCTGGTGCGCGCGATAGTGACAGCCTGCAAGACGGTGCCGGCGCTCAACGCCTGGTTCGACGGCGAGGCGCTCTGCCGCACCATGCACCCCAACGTCGACATCGGCATCGCCGTGGACACCGACGACGGGCTGTTCGTGCCCGCGCTGCGCAATGCCGACATGCTGGATGCCCGCGGTATCCGCGAAGGCATCAACCGCCTGCGCGCACAGGTGGAGGCGCGCACGCTGCCGGCCAGCGAATTGAGTGGCTACACCATCTCGCTGTCGAACTTCGGCATGTTCGCCGGCCGCTATGCCACCCCGGTGGTGGTGCCGCCGTGCGTGGCCATCGTCGGCGCCGGCAAGCTCAGCCATGACGTGGTGGCGGTGATCGGCGGCATCGAGGTGCACCGCCGCATGCCGATCAGCCTGACCTTCGACCACCGCGCATGCACGGGTGGCGAGGCAGCGCGCTTCCTGAAGGCGCTGCTGGACGACATGGCGCTGCCGAACTGAGCCGAAGCCGCGGCGGCCTCGGCTGTGCCGCTGCCGCCACACCTTCGTCGGGCATTGATTGTTCGGAAGGTCCGCCGGCATCGCAGCCGGAATAGAAGAAGCAGCGGGGCGGGGCGAATGCCCCCGCCCCGCATGCAATTGCGAGATATACCGCCGCCTGCCGGCGGCTCAACGCGCCAGCGTCAGCCCTTGGTCGGCGCAATCCACAGGCGGTCGGTGGCCAGATCGAAGGTGAGCTGCCAGTGCACCAGCGCCGGGATGCCCACCACGCCATCGCGCACCATGTCGCGCACCAGCGCGCGGGTCTTCAGGGTCAGGTCGCGCACCTTGCCGTTCAACGTGAGCTGGTACGGCTGGGCCTTCTCCACGGCGGGGTCGGCACCGGCCTCGGCGGCCATCGCGGTGGGCAGCAGCACCGGGGCATCGCCGCCGCTGTCCAGCTCCAGCCACAGGTCACCCTTGTCGGTCTTGGAGCGCGCGTAGACGCCCACGCCGCGCGCGCTGCTGCCGTAGCGGCTCACCCGGATCGGCACCTCCACCGCATCCGCCACGCGCGCCGCCAGGCTCTGCTGCGTTTCGAACGTCAGGGTCCCGGCCCGCAGGTCCAGGGTGAAGATTTGGCCGTCCAGCGCATCGAGCGCCAGCGACCCGTCCACCGGTTCGTCGCCCTTGGCCAGCACCGCCGCGAGATCGAACACGCCGGCGGTGATGGGGGCCAGGGTGCGGCCATCCGCCAGCGCGATCCGCAGGTTCTCGCAGCGCGGCATGTCCAGGCGCTCGCCGGTCAGGCGGAACCCGGAAATCTGGCCCCACGGCGCGCAGCCGATCCGCTTGGCGAAGGCCTTGTCTAGGACGGTGACGCCGCCGCCGGTATCCAGCAGGAACCTGCCCTGCTGGCCCGCCACTTTGACCGTGATGTCCCGCTTGCGCCCCATGAAATCGCCGAGCGCGATCGGCGATGCCGATCCGGGCCCGTCCGCGGGCGCTGCGGCGGCGGGGCCGGGAAGCGGGAACACGGTGACCAGTGCAAGGGCGACGGCCAGGAAGAGGGGCGAACGCATGGCGCTAATCCTAGTGTTGTATTGAAGTACAACACTAAACCATCACTTTCACCTCCGCAACCCTGACTGATGGCCACAATCAAACGTCACGGCCACCCCGCAGGAGCCCGCCATGCCCCACCGCAGCCGCCTCTCCGGCTTCATCATCGACTGCAACACCGGCGACCTCGACGACGCCGCCGATTTCTGGGCGCAGGCGCTGGGCTGTAGCGTCGCCGACCGCGACGCGGGTGACGCTACCGCCGACTACCAGATGCTGGGCGACACGCCGGGCGAGCTGCACATCGAAGTGCAGAAGGTCGGGCACCCGTCGCGGGTCCATCTCGACATCGAAACCGACGACGTCGACGCGGAAGCCGCGCGACTGGAACGGCTGGGCGCGAAGAAGGTGGCCTTCGTGAAGCGCTGGTGGGTGATGGAGGCGCCGACCGGGCAGCGCTTCTGCGTGGTCAAGAGCAAATATCCGGACCGCGGCGTGGCCTGGAACGCCTGGGACTGATCAGGCCGGCGCGAACCGGCGCCGGCGCAGCCAGAACGCCACCGCCAGCACCAGCAGGAACACCCCGTAGCCCACCGAGGTGGCCAGCACCTGCGGCCACAGCGCGCCGTGGCTGCGGTCGGCGTGGTCGAAGCTCCAGTACAGGCTGAGCAGGCAGCCGGCGTAGGCCATCAGCAGGGCGATGGCGTCGAAGCGCCGGCGCGCGTCGGTGCGCGGCTGGCGCGGATACAGCCAGTACAGCGCCGACAGGATCAGGAACCACGGTGCGAACAGCACCAGCGCCAGCACCGGCAACGCCGCGAGGTTGTTCACGCCTTGCCGCCCTCGCCTTCCAGCGCCGCCGCCACGAACGCCGCCAGCGCGGCGTTCACTTCGGCGCTGGTCACGCCCTCGCCCAGCATGAAGTCGCTGGCATCGTCGCCCACTTCACCCTGCTTGATCGCGGCCACGCGCTGGCCGGCATCGCGCGGCGAATCGAAGCCCACGCTCTGCAGCAGCACGCGTTCGCCCTGCACCAGCTTGAAATAGAACTTGCCGTCGGCGTCGCGGTACTGCTTGAACGCGGGCAACACCTCGGCTTCCTTCTTCGCCGCGGCCGTGGCGTCGTCGCCCGCGACCGTGGACAGATCGCGTAGGCCCACCGCCGCGCGCAGGCGCGCAAGCGTCGGGGTGGCATGGGTGGCGCGCAGGCGCGCCGCACCGTCGCGCAGGACCGCCTCGATCTCCGCCGGCTTCGCCATCAGCGCCTCGTACTTCTCGCGCAGCGGGGCCACTTCCGCATCGATGCGCTCGAACAGCTTCTGCTTCGCATCGCCCCAGCCGATGCCGTCGGCGAAGGCCTGCGCGAAGGCGGCGGTTTCCTCCTTCGAGGCGAACGCCTGGTAGAGCTGGAACAGCGCCGAGCCTTCGGTGTCCTTGCGCTCGCCGGGCGCGCGCGAGTCGGTGAGGATGCCGGCGATCAGCTTCTTCAACTCGTTGCGCGGGGCGAACAGCGGGATGGTGTTGTCGTAGCTCTTGCTCATCTTGCGGCCGTCGAGGCCGGGCAAGGTGGCCACGTTGTCGTCGATCACCACCTCGGGCAGCACGAAGTGCTCGCCGTAGAGATGGTTGAAGCGCTGGCCGAAGTCGCGCGCCATCTCGATGTGCTGGATCTGGTCGCGGCCCACCGGCACCTTGTTGGCGTTGAAGATCAGGATGTCCGCGGCCATCAGCACCGGGTACATGAACAGCCCGGCGTTGACGCCAGCGTCATCGTCCTCGCCTTCGGCGCGGTTGCGGTCCACCGCCGCCTTGTAAGCGTGGGCGCGGTTGAGCAGGCCCTTGCCGGCCACGCAGGTCAGGAACCAGGTGAGCTCGGGGATTTCCGGGATGTCGCTCTGGCGGTAGAACCAGTTCTTTTCCACATCCAGCCCGCAGGCCAGCCAGGTGGCGGCGATTTCCAGCGTGCTGCGCTGCACCCGCGCCGGATCGCCGCATTTCACCAGTGCATGGAAATCGGCGAGGAAATAGAAGTTCTCGACATCGGCGGCCTGCGCGCTGGCCAGCGCCGGGCGGATCGCGCCGACGTAGTTGCCCAGGTGCGGCGTGCCGGACGTGGTGATGCCGGTCAGGATGCGGGTCTTGCTCATGCGGTGGACGCTGTCGGAACGCGGGAGGTGGGCCACACAGTGTACCCGCGACACCCGGCAACCCCGTTCGCCGGCGCCGCGCGTTGGCAGCAGTGCAGCGCAATGCCTGCACCTCAGGAGAGAGCCATGTTCCACCGCCTGCTGTTCGCCCTTGCCGCCATCGCCGCCTGCACGCCTGCGACCGCGCGCGCACCACTGCCCGTCCAACCGCTGGTGGAGCTGGCATTGGTGGACCGAGACACCGCCCAAGTCCTGCCCGAGTACCGCCACCGCGGCCGCGGCTGGGTGGCCGGCACGCCCGGCCACCGATACGCGGTGCGCCTGACCAACACCACCGGTGAAAGGGTGCTGGTGGTGCTGTCGGTGGATGGGGTGAACGCCGTCAGCGGCCAGACCGCCGCGCCGTCGCAGGCGGGCTATGTACTGGGACCGTGGGAAAGCACCGAGATCGGCGGCTGGCGCAAGTCGCTGGACGACATCGCGCAGTTCTTGTTCACCGACCTGCCGGACAGCTACGCCGCGCGCACCGGGCGGCCGGACAACGTCGGCGTGGTGGGCATCGCGGTGTTCCGGGAACGTTGGCAGCGTCCGCTGCCGGCGCCGGCGCCGCCCGTTGCGGCTGCACCGCAGGCCAAGGCCGGTGCGAGCGCCGATCGCGCAATGGCGATGGAAGCGATGCCGCAGCGCATCGGCACCGGCCACGGACAACGCGAGCGGGCGCCGGTCGGACAGACCACGTTCGAGCGCGCCAGTTCGGGCCCGCAGCAGGTCAGCGAATTGCGCTACGACAGCGTGCAGGCGCTGGTGGCGATGGGCGTGCTGCCGCGTCGCTACCAGGCGCAGACCTGGCCGCAACCGCGCGCCTTCCCTGGCGGTTTCGTTCCAGATCCGCCGGGGCGTTGAGCGATGGCACCGTCGAGAGTCACCTGCCGGCGCGGAAGGTCACTTGACCGCGCCCTCGATCTTCTCGCCGGCCTTCTGGATATCCTTGCCTGCACCGGCAATGGTGTTGCAGCCAGCCAGGAAAGCCAGGCAGGCCAACGCCACCAGGGCCATCTTCATCTGCTTCATGGGGTTCTCCTCGGAATCCGGCGGACATTACCGGTCTAGAGGGAGCCCAGGCAAGCCTGCCCCCCGCGCCGTCTCCACCTGCGTCCCTGCAGGGTGGGCGGCGCGGGGGAAGCCATCAGCACTTCATGTCCTTGCAGTCCTGGGCCTTTTCTTCGACCTTTTCACCGGCCTTCTGTACATCCTTGCCCGCGCCGGCAACGGTGTTGCAGGCGGTCAGGACCATGCTGGAGAACATGACCAGCATCAGCAGGGCGATCAAGCGCTTCATGGGGACTCCTTCACTGTCGGGGGTGCGGTCATTTACTCTGCTGCGGCGTGAAGCAGACGTGCATGCCGGACGCGCCAACCCAACCCAGGATGAACGTCGCGTACGCGACCTAATCGTGCTCCCGCGGTATCACCGAGATCCGCCCGTTGGTCTCGAGCAGGGCAAGGCGCACGTCACCGACATCGTCGATGTTGTTCATCCGCAGCGCTTCGGCGAAGTCGTCGTGACTGACCAGCTCGCGCCGCAGCACCTGCCTGAAAACCTTTCCATCCCGCGCCAGCACCACTGGCTCGCCCTCGACCCAGCGCTCCACCATGCGGTTGCGCGAGGTTTGCCAAGCCACCAGGTAGTTGAGTGTGATCAGGGTGGTGGCCATGATCACCGCGCCAGTCAGCGAGTTGTCGCCACCATTGATGCCGTTCTGCACGGCGTTGCCGATCAGGATCAGCAATACCAGGTCGAACGGGGTGAACTGCCCCACTGCGCGCTTGCCGGAGACCCGCACCAGCACCATCACCAGCACGTAGATCACGCAGGCCCGCAGCACGAAGTGCCACCAAGGCGCGGAAAGATGGAACAGCTCGTACATGTGGATTCCTCCGCTGGTGCCCGCTAGCCACATTAGCAACGCACGGCCCGCATGAAATCCGCATGGAGCAAAGCGCCATCAGCAAGGGGGCGCAACGACAGCGGCTGACCTCGCTGTTTGCGGCCGCCAGAAGACGTCCATAAAAAAGCCCCGCAGCCAGGGGGGACTGCGGGGCCGGGGAAGGCCGGTTGGGGAGGACCTGCACCTTCCGGGTGATCACACCAGGGGAGGGGTAGTGATCGGCAACAGGCGTTGCACCTGTTGCGAGCTATATGACCACTTCCAACATGGATGGTTCGTGAAGATTCCAGTTAAAAAACCGTTGGGTTCAGGAATGATTCATTGCATTTCCGCGGAAGCCTTCGGAACACGCACCAGTTCACGCTTTCTGCCGCCTAATGGGCCTCGTCCCAGTTGTCGCCCACCCCGCTGTCCACCACCAGGGGCACCCGCAGGTCGGCCGCGCCCGCCATCAGCGCCGGCACCTGTTCCAGCAGCACGGGCACGAAGTCGGCGTCGGCCTCGAATACCAGTTCGTCATGCACCTGCAGGATCATCAGTGAGCGGCTTCCACCTGCTGCGGTGCGCTGGTCGGCCAGCCAGGCGTCCACCCGCACCATCGCACGCTTAATGATGTCGGCGGCGGTGCCCTGCATCGGCGCGTTGATCGCGGCGCGCTCGGCGCCGGCGCGCTGGGCGGCATTGCGCGAGTGGATGTAGTCCAGCGCCAGCCGCCGGCCGAACACGGTTTCGACGTAACCGGCATCGCGCGCCTGCTGGCGGGTGCGCTCCATGTAGTCGCGCACGCCCGGATAGCGGCTGAAGTACAGCGCGATGTAGTCCTGCGCCTCGCCGCGGCCAACGCCCAGCTGCTTGGCCAGCCCGAACGCGCCCATGCCGTAGATCAGGCCGAAGTTGATCGCCTTGGCGGCGCGGCGCTCGTTGCCCGACACCTCGGCGATCGGCTTGCCGAACACCTCGGCGGCGGTGGCGCGGTGGATATCGGCGCCCTCCGCGAACGCGCGCAGCAGCGCCGGGTCCTGCGACAGGTGGGCCATGATGCGCAGCTCGATCTGCGAGTAGTCGCAGGCCACCAGCTTGCGGCCCGGCGGCGCGATGAAAGCGGTGCGGATGCGCCGGCCCTCCTCGCTGCGGATCGGGATGTTCTGGAGGTTGGGGTCGGACGATGACAGCCGCCCCGTGGCCGCGCCGGCCTGGTGGTAGCTGGTATGCACGCGGCCGGTGTCGGGGTTGACCATCTCCGGCAGCTTGTCCGTATAGGTGCTGCGCAGCTTGGCCAGACCGCGGTATTCCAGGATGATCCGCGGCAGCGGGTGCTGGTCGGCGATCGCTTCCAGCGCCTCCTCGTTGGTGGACGGCGCGCCGCTGGGGGTCTTCACCAGTGCCGGCAGCTTCAACTCGTCGAACAGCAGTGCGCACAGCTGCTTGGGCGAGTCGAGATTGAAGCTGCGGCCGGCCAGTTCGGTGGCCTGCTGCTGCGCGGCCAGCATGCGCCGGCCCAGCTCCGCCGACTGGCGGCGCAGTTCGTCGGCATCGACCAGCACGCCGTTCGCCTCCACCCGCGCCAGCACCGGCACTAGCGGCATCTCGATGTCGCGGTAGACCGCGTCCAGCGCGGGCTCGGCCTGCAGCTTCGCGCGCAGCACGCGGTGCAGGCGCAGGGTGATGTCGGCATCCTCGGCCGCATAGCGGGTGGCGTCGTCGATGGCGACCTGCGAGAACGGGATCTGCTTGGCGCGCTTGCCGGCCACGGCTTCGTACTTGATGGTGTCGTAGCCGAGATGGCGCTTGGCCAGCGAGTCCATGTCGTGGCGGGCGATGCCGGCGCTGAGCACGAAGCTCTCCAGCATGGTGTCGTCGGCATAGCCGCGCACGTCCACGCCGTGCCGGCGCAGCACGTGCAGGTCGTACTTGCCGTGCTGGCCCAGCTTCTTCTTCGCCGGATCCGACAGCAGCGGGCGCAGCGCCGCGAGCACCGCCTCGCGCGGCAGCTGCGCGGGCGCACCGGGATAATCGTGGCCCAGCGGGACGTAGCAGGCCCTGCCGGGCTCGACGCTGAAGCTCAGGCCGACCAGGTTGGCGCGCAGCGGGTCGAGGCTGTCGGTCTCGCTGTCGAAGGCGAATTCGTCGGCGGCCCGCAGCTTCGCGATCCAGTCTGCCAGCTGCGTTTCGGCCAGCACCGTTTCGTATTCGCCCGGCGCGGACAGCGCGGGGTCGATGTCCGTTTGCATCGCAGGCGTGGCCGGGGCGACGAAGCCGCCGCCGCGCGCCACACCCGGCTCCCGGTTCGCCACCGTGCCGGTCGACGCGCCGCCGTCCAGCTCCTTCAGCGCCTGGTTGAAGCCGTAGCGCGCGTACAGCGTGCGCAGCGCATCCACGTCGCGCTCGCGCAGCGCAAGGTCGGTCGGCGCCTGCGCCAGCGTCACGTCGGTCTTGATGGTGACCAGGTCGCGGTTCATCGGCAGCCGCGCCAGCGCCGTGCGCAGGTTGTCGCCAACCTTGCCTTTGATCGCGGCGGCGTTGGCGATCACCCCGTCGAGGCTGCCGTATTCGGCCAGCCATTTGGCAGCGGTCTTCGGCCCGCACTTGTCGACGCCGGGCACGTTGTCGATGGCATCGCCCATCAGCGCCAGCAGGTCGACGATCTGGCCGGCGCGCACGCCGAACTTGTCGATCACCGCCGCGTCCGAGTCCATGCGGCTGCCGCTCATGGTATTGACCAGCGCGACCGACCCCGCGCCGGCTGCGGGCTGCCGCACCAGCTGGGCGAAGTCCTTGTCGCCGGTGGAAATGGTCACCTCCAGGCCCTGCGCCGCCGCCTGCAGCGCCAGCGTGCCGATCACGTCGTCGGCCTCCACCCCCTGCTCGCGCAGGATCGGGATGCCCAGCGCCGCCACGATCTCCATCATCGGCTCGATCTGCGCGCGCAGCTCGTCCGGCATCGGCGGGCGGTTGGCCTTGTACTCGGGGTACATCTCGTCGCGGAAGGTCTTGCCGGGCGCATCGACCACGAAGGCGATGTGCTCGGGTTTCTCCTTCAGGTGGCCGCGCAGCATGTTGACCACGCCGAACAGCGCGCCGGTCGGCTCGCCGGCCGCGTTGGTCAGCGGCGGCAGCGCGTGGAAGGCGCGGTAGAGGTAGGAGGAACCGTCGATCAGCACGAGCTTCGTCATCGGGCGATTCTAATGCCGCGGCCACGCGAAGGCAGGAACGGCGGACGCACGGCACAATGCGCTGCCCCGCCTGGAACACCCGCATGCTGCGCTGGTTCGAATCCCGCCTCGATCCCTTCCCCGACGCGCCGCCCGCGCAGCCGCCGGCAAGCCTGTATGCGTTCTGCCGCCATTTCACCCGCGGCGCTGAGCGCTGGCTGCTGCTGATGGCCGCGACCACCGCCGCCATCGCGCTGGCGGAAGTGGCGCTGTACGCCTACGTCGGTGCGCTGGTGGACCGGATGAACGCGCTGGGCGTGGCCGGGTTCCTCGCCGCGGAAGGCCCGCGGCTGGCCTGGATGGCGGTGCTGGTCCTGTTCGGGCTGCCGCTGCTGGTATGGCTGAACTCGGCGGTGCAGCACCAGACCCTGCTCGGGAATTTCCCGATGCGGATCCGCTGGAACGTGCACCGCTACCTGCTGCGGCAGTCGATGGGCTATTTCCAGGACGAGTTCGCCGGGCGCATCGCCACCAAGCTGATGCAGACATCGCTGGCCGTGCGCGAGACCGTGGTCAAGCTGTTCGACATCGGCAACTACGTGCTGGTGTACTTCGGCGGCACCCTGCTGGTGGCGGCCAGCGCGGACTGGCGCCTGATGCTGCCGTTCGCCGGGTGGCTGGCCTGCTACGGGCTGCTGATGCGCTGGTTCGTGCCGCAGATGGGCAAGGTCTCGCAGGAGCAGGCCGATGCACGCAGCACCATGACCGGCCGGATCGTGGACAGCTACACCAACATCGCCACGGTCAAGCTGTTCTCGCATTCGCGCCGCGAGCAGGCGTATGCGCGCGAAGCGATGGACGGGTTCCTGTCCACCGTGTACCGGCAGATGCGGCTGGCCACCAACGTCTACAGCCTGCTGTACGCACTGAACATGGCGCTGCTGTTCGCGGTGGCCGCGCTCGGCATCTGGCTGTGGCTGCAGGGCATGGTCAGCGTGGGCGCGGTGGCGGTGGCGTCGGCGCTGGCGCTGCGCCTGCTGGGCATGTCGCACTGGATCATGTGGGAGCTGTCGGCGCTGTTCGAGAACATCGGCACCGTGCACGACGGCATCAGCTCGATCTCGCTGCCACCCACCGTCGATGACGCCCCGGGTGCACCGGCACTGCCGCAGGTGCGTGGCGATGTGCGCTTCGAGAACGTGGCCTTCCACTACGGCAAGGGCAGCGGCGTGATCGAGCACCTCGACCTGCACATCGCGCCGGGCGAGAAGATCGGCGTGGTCGGCCGCAGCGGCGCCGGCAAGTCGACGCTGGTGAACCTGCTGCTGCGCTTCCATGACGTGGAAGCCGGGCGGATCACCATCGATGGCATCGACGTGGCGGGCGTGCAGCAGGACTCTCTGCGCGCGCAGATCGGCGTGGTCACCCAGGACACGTCGCTGCTGCACCGCTCGGTGCGCGAGAACATCCTCTACGGCCGGCCCGATGCGAGCGAGGCGGACCTGCTCGACGCGGCGCGCCAGGCGAACGCAGACGGCTTCATCGCCGAGCTGGTGGATTCGCAAGGCCGGCGCGGGCTGGACGCGCAGGTCGGCGAGCGCGGCGTGAAACTGTCGGGCGGCCAGCGCCAGCGCATCGCCATCGCCCGCGTGCTGCTGAAGAACGCGCCGATCCTGGTGCTGGACGAAGCGACCTCGGCGCTGGACTCCGAAGTCGAGGCGGTGATCCAGGAGAACCTGTACCGGCTGATGCAGGGCAAGACGGTGATCGCGATCGCGCACCGGCTCTCCACGATCGCGGCGATGGACCGACTGGTGGTGATGGACGCCGGGCGCATCGCCGAAACCGGCACGCACGAGGAACTGCTCGCGCGCGGCGGCCTGTATGCGCAGCTGTGGAAGCGGCAGTCGGGCGGCTTTCTGGAACTGGATGCGTTGGCGGGCGGCTGATCCCGGCCGCCGCGTATCGCGCATACTTGCCGCACCCTTCCCGAGGACAACGCCATGCGCATCGCCCTGCCCCTCGCACTGACGCTGGCATTGGCCGCCTGTGCCACCGCCTCCCCGGAAGAGATGCTGCCGACGGATGCGGTGCCGGCCACCCGCACCGAAGCCAACGGCGACGTGGTCACCGAATACCGCGTCAGCGGGCGCCTGACCATGGTCAAGGTGGTGCCCGCGCGCGGCCCCGCCTATTACATCTACGACCGCAACGGCGACGGCGTGGTCAACGACGCCGACGCCAAGGGCGGGCCGATGACCTATTACAAGCTGTTCAGCTGGTAAGCACGCGGGTCATCACGCCGGCGTCAGGTTCGCGTACGCCAGCACCAGCCACTTCGAGCCGACCTCGTCGAAATTCACCTGCACGCGCGCGTGCGGGCCGCTGCCTTCCACGTCGGTGACGAAGCCGGTGCCGAACTTCGGATGGCGGACGTTGGCGCCCAGCCGCACCGGCGGCGCTTCCAGTGGGGCGTGGCCGAAGTCGCGGCGCGGCTGCGGGGTGAAGCCGCCGCGCGCGAATGTGGCCTGCGGCTTCGGGCGGATCTCGCGCAGCAGCGGCTTGGGGATCTCGCGCAGGAAGCGCGACGGCAGGCCGTACATGTCGCTGCCGTGGATGCGGCGCGATTCGGCATGGCACAGCACCAGCTGCTGGCGCGCGCGGGTGATGCCCACGTAGGCCAGCCGGCGCTCCTCGGCCATCCGGCCTGGCTCCTCGGCCGAGCGCATGTTGGGGAACAGCCCTTCTTCCAGCCCGACCAGGAACACCAGCGGGAACTCCAGGCCCTTGGCGCTGTGCAGGGTCATCAGCTGGACGCCGTCCTCGCCGGCCTGCGCCTGGCCCTCACCGGCTTCCAGCGCCGCGTAGGCGAGGAACGCGACCAGCTCCGGCATCGACGCCGCGTCTTCCTCGTCGCCGCGCACGAAGCGCGACGCCACCGACACCAGTTCGTCGAGGTTGTCGGTGCGCGAGTCCTGCTGGCCGCGCGATTCGTTCTCGTAGTGCACGCGCAGGCCGGATCGCGCCAGCGCGTGGTCGATCTTTTCCGCCAGCGGCATCGCCGCGGTTTCGCCGGCCAAGGCGTCGATCAACTGCAGGAAACCTGCCACCGCGTTGCGCGCGCGCGCGGCCAACGTCGAGTGCTCGCACAGCCGGCGCGAGGCCCGCCACAGCGACTCGCGATGCTCGCGGGCGGCACGGCGGATCTCGTCCAGCGTACGGTCACCGATGCCGCGCACCGGCGTGTTGACCGCACGTTCGAACGCCGCGTCGTCATCGCGGTTGGCCAGCAGGCGCAGGTAGGCCAGCGCGTCCTTGATCTCGGCGCGCTCGAAGAAGCGCATGCCGCCGTAGACGCGGTAGGGGATCTGCCGCTTCAGCAGCTCCTCTTCGAACGCGCGCGACTGCGCGTTGCTGCGATAGAGGATGGCGGCGTCGCCGTGACTACCGCCGTCGCGCACCCACTGCGAGATCCGGTCCACCACGTAGGCGGCCTCGTCCATCTCGTTGTAGGCGGCGTACAGGTCGATAGCCTCGCCTTCGCCAGCCTCGGTCCACAAGCGCTTGCCCAGGCGGTCGTCGTTGTGGGCGATCACCGCGTTGGCGGCATTGAGGATATTGCTGGTGGAGCGGTAGTTCTGCTCCAGCCGGATGGTCTGCGCCCCACTGAAATCGCGCAGGAAGCGCTGCACGTTCTCGACCTTGGCGCCGCGCCAGCCGTAGATGGCCTGGTCGTCGTCGCCGACCACGAACACCTGCCCGCTGTCGCCGGCCAGCAGGCGCACGAAGCCGTACTGGATGGCGTTGGTGTCCTGGAACTCGTCCACCAGGATCTGGCCGAAACGGTGGCGGTAGTGCGCCAGCAGTGCCGGGTTCTCGCGCAGCAGTTCGTGCGCGCGCAGCAGCAGCTCGGCGAAGTCGACCAACCCGGCGCGCTCGCAGCGTTCCTGGTAGGCGGCGTAGGCGCGCAGCAGGGCGTCGTTCCACGGGTCGTTCGCGGCCGGCTGGATGTGCTGCGGGCGGCGGCCTTCGTCCTTCTGCGCGTTGATCCACCACGCGATCTGGCGCGGGGGGAACTGGCCGTCGTCCAGCTCCAGCTGCTGCACCACGCGCTTGACCAGGCGCAATTGGTCATCGCTGTCCAGCACCTGGAAGCCTTCCGGCAGCTTCGCTTCCTGCCAGTGCAGGCGCAGCAGGCGGTGGGCCAGGCCGTGGAAGGTGCCGATCCACGCGCCGCGCGGCTCGCCGCCCAGCTGCGCGGCGATGCGCGCGCGCATCTCACCGGCGGCCTTGTTGGTGAAGGTCACCGCGAGGATGCCGTGCAGCGGCACCCCGAACACCTCGTGCAGCCAGGCGATGCGGTGGGTGAGGACGCGGGTCTTGCCGGAGCCGGCACCCGCCAGCACGAGGTAGTGCCCGGGCGCGGCGGAAACGGCCTCGCGCTGGGCCGGGTTCAGCCCATCGAGAAGGTGGGAAACATCCATCCCACCATTCTACCGGGGCGTCACGCCGTCCCTGCCTCAGTGTGCCTGTTTGCCGTTGGACACGCCGTGCATGAGCTTGTCGGTCCAGGCGATGCCGACGGCCGAGAAGATGAACACGCAGTGGATGATGGTCTGCCACATCACCCCAGCCTCGGTGAATCCGTTGCCGGGAGCGCCGAGGTCGCCGATTTCGATGAAGGTTTTCAGCAGGTGAATCGAGGAGATGCCGATGATCGCCATCGCCAGCTTGACCTTGAGCACGCTGGCGTTGACATGGCTGAGCCATTCCGGCTGGTCGGGGTGGCCGTGCAGGCGCAGCCGCGAGACGAAGGTCTCGTAGCCACCCACGATCACCATCACCAGCAGGTTGGAGATCATCACCACGTCGATCAGGCCGAGCACGATCAGCATGATCACGATCTCGGCGCTCTTCTCGGGCTCGGCCGGCACCGCGGCATTGGCCGCCACCTCCGCCGCGTGGCCGCCCAGGAACACCTGGTCGATCAGGTGCACCAGCTCCACCCCGAACTGCCAGACATAGATGGCCTGCGCCACGATCAGGCCCAGGTACAGCGGCAGCTGCAGCCAGCGCGAGGAGAAGATCAGGGCGGCCAGGGGCGACAGGCGGGGGGTGGTTTCAGGCTGCATCGGCGGGGGTGGGTCGGCAGGGAATGCTGCATTGCAACGGCTGGCGGCAGCGCCGTCAACCGTCTGGGAAAACGTTTGCAGAGCCGCCCGCGGACCTGTACAAGCCGCCGCTGCGGCGCTGTACTGCCCGGACTGGGGAGCGGGCCCGGCGGCGATGGACGCTCGCCCGTCGATGACGACCACCTACACGCGGGGCACCATGGCACAGCAGCAGACCCGATGGGCGCAGTTCAGCGTCCTGATCACCGTGTTCTTCTTCTGGGGCTTCGTCGCCGCCAGCAACGACATCCTGATCCCTGTGTTCAAGAAGGCGTTCGGGCTGACCCAAGCACAGAGCCAGTGGGTCTCGATGGCGTTCTACGTGGCCTACACGGTGGGCTCGCTGGCCTACATGGCGGCGTCGAAGCTGCTGGGCCGCGACCTGCTGGACCGCATCGGCTACCGCAACGGCATCTGCCTGGGCCTGCTGGTATCGGCACTCGGCACCCTGCTGTTCTATCCGGCCGCCAACACCGGCTCCTTCGCGTTGATGCTGAGCGGCCTGTTCATCGTCGGCCTGGGGTTCGCCCTGCAGCAGATCGCCGCCAACCCGCTGGCGATCGTGATGGGCAACCCGGCCACCGGCGCGCAGCGCCTGACCATGGCTGGCGGCGTCAACAATTTCGGCACGACGATCGGGCCGCTGCTGGTCAGCTTCGCCATCTTCGGCAGCCTGGCCACCGGCAACACCGAGGCCAGCATCGAGAGCGTGAAGGTTCCTTACCTGGTGCTTGGCGCGGCGTTCGTGCTGGTGGCCCTGTTCATCCGGTTCTCGTCGGTGCCCAACCACATCGACCTGGAGGCGGTGGCCACGGACGAGGCCGAGGACAGCTCGAAGCTTGCGCACAAGTCCTCGGCCTTCGCCTATCCGCAGCTGGCGCTGGGGATGCTGGCGATCTTCGTCTACGTCGGCGTGGAGGTCTCCACCATCTCCAACCTGCCGGCCTACCTGCACGAAGGCCTGGGAATCGAGAACCACCACCTGGCGCCGTATGTGTCGCTGTACTGGGCCAGCCTGATGATCGGCCGCTGGACCGGCGCGGCCGGTGCGTTCGAGGTGGACGCCGGCGTGCGCAGGATGCTGATGCTGATCCTGCCGTTCCTGGCCTTCGGCGTGTATCTGGCGGTGAATGCGATCGCCCGGCACGACGTGTCGCAGTTCTACGGCTACGCCGGAGTGATCCTGCTGATGATCGCCGCCACCTGGCTCAGCCGCGGCAACCCGGCGCGGATGCTGCTGTATTTCGCGCTGTGCGGCATCGCCGCGCTGCTGGTCGGCATGTTCACCACCGGCAAGACCAGCGTGGTCGCCTTCATCAGCGTCGGCCTGTTCTGCAGCACGATGTGGCCGTGCATCTTCGCGCTGGCGATCGCCGGCCTCGGTCGCCATACCAACCAGGGCAGCAGCCTGCTGATCATGATGATCATGGGCGGTGGCTGGGTCAGCCTGGCGCAGGGTGCGCTGGCCGACCGCGTGGGCGTGCACATGAGCTTCTGGGTCGGCGTGGCCTGCTTCGCCTACCTCGCGTTCTATGCCGTCACCGCCAGCGGCGCGCTGCGCCGGCAGGGCATCGACCTCGACCGACTGGGCGCCGGCGGCGGGCACTAGGCGCCACGCCGCCGTCGCGGCGATCCGGCGGAGCGGCGCAGCTGCCGCGCGCCGCAGGTCCAACGTGGCCTGGCGCTGCCCGACACATCAGGCGGCCGGCCACCTGGTCCGTCGCTGGCCGGCCGCTACTGCGGCGTTACAGTGGCGCCTTCCCCCACGGAGCGCCCGCCATGATCGACCTGTACTACTGGCCCACCCCGAACGGCCACAAGATCACCCTGCTGCTGGAGGAGGCCGGCCTGCCCTACGCCATCCATCCGGTGGACATCGGCAAGGGCGCGCAGTTCGAGCCAGCGTTCCTGGCGATCTCGCCGAACAACAAGATGCCGGCGATCGTCGACCACGCCCCCGCCGACGGCGGCGAGCCGATCAGCGTGTTCGAATCCGGCGCGATCCTGCGCTACCTGTCCGACAAGGCCGGTCGTTTCACCGGCGTGGCCGCCGGCGCCGACGCGCGGGCCGCGCTGCGCCAGCGCATCGTGGTCGATGAATGGCTGTTCTGGCAGATGGCAGGGCTGGGGCCGATGACCGGCCAGTACGGCCATTTCCACGTCTACGCGCCGGAAGTGGTGCCCTATGCACGCGAGCGCTACCGCAAGGAAGCCGAACGCCTGCTGGGCGTGCTGGACCGGCGGCTGGAAGGCCGCGCCTTCATCGCCGGCGACGAGTACAGCATCGCCGACATGGCCTGCTATCCGTGGGTTGGCGCCTACACCTCCGCGCCGCTGGATCTTGAACCTTTCGCCCAGGTCCGTCGCTGGCGCGAGGCGATCGCCGCGCGCCCGGCTACCCAGCGCGCCTACGCGCTGGCGCAGCAGGTCAACCCGGCCACCGGCAAGCCGCTCTCGGACGAGGAGAAGAAGATCCTGTTCGGACAGGGCCCGCGCTGAGCCCGGAAACGACGACGGCGCCCTGCGGCGCCGTCGTGCATTGCGATCCTGTCCGCAGCGTCAGAACTGCGGCTTGACCTCGAACGCCTTCGGCGGCTCGGCGCCAATGAGGTTCTTCACGAAGTAGTCCCAGCGCCGACGCATCACGTAGTAGCTGTCCACGCCGAAGCCATGGCGCGCATGCGGCAGCAACAGCAGGTCGAAATCCTTGTTGGCCTTCATCAGCGCATCGACCACCTGCAGGGTGGACTGCACCGGCACGTTGTCGTCCATCATGCCGTGCAGCAGAAAGAGTTTCCCCTTGAGGTTCTTCGCCAGCGCGGCGTTGTCCTGGCCGGTGTAGTTGGTGGACCCGTCGGCCTTCTTTTCCAGCAGACCGTGGTAGCGCTCGGCCCAGTCGTCCTCGTAGGTCAGGTTGTCGTGGTTGCCGGATTCGGCGATGCCGACCTTGTAGACGTCCGGGTAGCGGAACATCGCCGCGGCGGTGGCGTTGCCGCCGCCGGAGTGGCCCCAGATGCCCGCACGGGTGGTGTCGATCCACGGATGGCGCTCGCCCAGCTGCTTCAGCGCCGCCACCTGGTCCGGCAGGGTGTTGTCGGCCATGTCGCCGTACCACGCGTCCTGGAAGGACTTGCTGCGCAGCGGCGTGCCCATGCCATCCACGGCGATCACCACGAAGCCCAGCTCGGCCAGCGCCTGGTGGTCGCCGTGCGCGGGCTGGAAGCTGCGGCTGCGCACCGAACCCACCTGCGGGCCGGGGTAGATGTAGGTGATGACCGGGTACTTCCTGGCCGGATCGAAGTTGGACGGCTTGAACATCTGGCCGTACAGATCCGTCTTGCCGTCGCGGGCCTTGACCGTGAACGATTCCGGCGCCACCCAGCCGGCCGCCTTGAGGCGGGTCAGGTCGGTCTTTGCCAGCGCCGCCACCTGCTTCCCGTCGGCATCACGCACCAGCGCCACCGGGGCGTCGGCGATCGTCGAATACACATCGGCGAAGTACTTGCCGTCCTCGGACAGGGTCACCGCATGGTTCGCGTTTTCCGGAGTCAGCAGCCGCGGCTCGCCACCGTCCATCGAGACGCTGTAGAGGTGCGAGAAGTACGGGTCGCGCCCGGCCTCGCGGCCGACGCCGGTGACCCACAGCTGGCGGCTGGCCGGATCCAGGCGGAGGATCCTGGTGACGTTCCAGTCGCCGCTGGTGAGCTGGCGCTTCAGCTTGCCGGTCGCCAGGTCGTGCAGGTACAGATGACCCCAGTCGGACTTCTGCGAGAACCACAGGAACTCGTTGCTCTCCGGCAGGTAGCGCCAGTTCACCGAGCTCAGCGTGGGCGCGCTCTGGTACTGGGTCGCCACGGTTTCGGTAAACACGTCGCGGACCTTGCCGGTGGCGACATCGGCTACGCGCAGGGTGGCCGACTTGTGGCCCCGGTCGGTGCTGACGAAGGCGAGGGTCTTGCCGTCCTTCGCCCATTGCACGTCTTCCCAGCCGTCATCGCAGACGATGTCGTCGCTGCAGGTGGAGCGGTGCTGGTCGGCCGGCATCTGCAGGCGCACGACGTTCGGCCTGGCGCCGGACAGGTCGATGATCACGCGCTCGATCAGCGTCACGTCCTTGTCGCCGGCGAACGGGTATTTCCACTGCTGCACCTCGGGCGCGCCGACATTGGTGCTGACCATGGTCATGGTGCTGGTCTTGCGCTGGTCCTGCTGGAAGGTGGCGATCTTCGTGCCGTCCGGCGACCACACCACGATGGCGTTGTCGGTGTGCTTCCAGCCGGCGTTGTCGGTGGCATAGCCGTAGTCACGGACGCCGTCGAAGGTGAGCTGGGTTTCCTGGCCGCTGGCGAGGTCGCGCAGCCACAGGTTCCAGTCGCGGATGAAGGCCGCGCGCTTGCCGTCGGGCGAGGCCGCGCCGGGCTCGCTGCCGGACTTCGGCGCGGGCTTCGCCTCGACCTTGCAACCGTCGGCGGCGCAGCGGAACGCACTGCCGCGGCTGCGCAGCAGCAGGCTGCCGTCGGCTTCGCGCTCGACCTGCAGTGGCGGCAGCTTGTCGGGATCGACCGGCTTGCCCTTGCCACTTGCCGCCGCGTTCATCGCCGCGGCCAGCGCCTTCGCGTCGAACGCGGGCGCGGACTTGCCGGTGCCCGGATCGAAGCGCAGCACCTGCACCTTGCCGTTGTCGGCCAGCCGGTACACCAGTGTGTTGTCGTCCAACCAGCTGGCGCCGCTCAACGCCTGGTCCAACAGCGGTGCGGTGCGATCACCCAGCATCTTCACCGCGCGCTCGTAGTCGGCCGTGGTGACCGCCTGCGCCGTCGCCGTGCCCGCGCCCGCCATCAGCAGCGCCCCCGCCAGCCAGACCGCGTTCGAATGTCGTGCCATTGCATCCCCGAGAGTCCTCGCGCCCGTGCGCATCGCCGGCGATCCTAGCGCGCGCGCCGCCACGGCGCCCGTGCCAATGGTCGGGGCCGTGACCGGCGCCTCATGCCGGCGCGCTATCATTCGCGCCCTGATGTCCTCGCTTCCCACCGTCGCCTCCCCGCCCGCCAATCCGCTGCGCATCGACCTCGTCGACGCGTCGCTGGAGGCCGTGCTGGCCGAACCGGGATTGCTGGCGGCGTTCGCATTCGACGCCACCCCGGCGCCCCGCCACGACGACGCCCGCCACCTGCGGGTGGCGCTGGCCCCGGCGCATGGCCGTGCGCCGCTGGAATGCTGGCGGGTGGATGGCCCGGTGTCGCACGGCCGCGACGGCGACATCGCTTGGAGCCGCGGTGGCGGGCTGCAGTTCGGCGCACTGGAGCTGGCCGACGACGGCGATATCGAGGCGGTCGCCGAAGCCGCCTACCGGCGCCTGCAGCAGTGGCTGTCGCGCAGCGACCATCCGCATCCGCTGCGGATCTGGAACTACCTCGACGCGATCACCGAAGGCGACGGTGACAACGAGCGCTACCGGCGCTTCTGCGTCGGCCGCGCGCGCGGCATCGGCCGCGAACTGGCGCCGGGTGAACTGCCCGCCGCCACCGCCATCGGCCACCCGCAGCGCAGCGGCCGCTTCCAGCTGTACTGGCTGTCCGCGCAACAGGCCGGCACGCCGCTGGAGAATCCGCGCCAACTGCAGGCCTGGCGCTACCCGCGGCAGTACGGGCCGCAACCGCCCGGCTTCGCCCGTGCCCTGTTGCCGACCTCGGACGCGATGCCGCTGCTGCTGTCCGGCACCGCCGCGGTGGTCGGCCACGCCTCGCAGCACGGCGACTCGCTGGAAGCGCAGCTGGACGAGGTGCTGGTGAACCTGCGCAGCCTGATCGCCACCGCGCGCGCGCAGCGGCCGTCGCTGCCGGCGCAGCCGGGCCCGGCGTCGCGGCTGAAGGTGTACGTGCGCGATGCCGACGCGCTGGCGCGGGTCGACGCGCTGATGGAGGCGCGCCTGCCCTTTGTTCCGCGGGTCGTGCTGCACGGCCACGTCTGCCGGCGCGAGCTGCTGGTGGAAATCGACGGCAGCCACGCCTGAGCCGACGCCGCGCTTGCATTGGCGGGCGACATCCTGCATATCGTGGGTCTCATCAATCCGGGGGAACGCGCATGGGACTGGTCAGCCTGATCTGGGGCATCCTCTCGCTGCTGTGGATGTTGCTGGCGCTGGTGCCGCTGCTGGGCTGGGGCAACTGGTTCATGATCCCGTTCGCGGCGGTTGGCGCCATCCTCGCCATCATCGCCATCGCCAGCGGCAAGGGCCGGGTGTCGGGCATCATCGGCCTGCTCCTGTGCATCCTCGCGATCGGCATCGGTTCGCTGCGGCTGATGCTGGGCGGCGGCATCCTCTGATCGCCGGCGGCGGGCGTAAAATGCCCGCATGAACACGCCCGCCCAACGCTTTCCCGTCCGTCCGCGGCGCATGCGCCGCGACGAGTTCTCGCGCCGGCTGATGCGCGAGCACGTGCTGACCACCAACGACCTGATCTACCCGGTCTTCGTGCACGAGGAACAGGGCCGCGCGCCGGTCGGTTCGATGCCGGGCGTGGAACGGCTGTCGATCGACGAACTGCTGCGGGTGGGCGAGCAGGCGCTGGAGCTCGGCGTCCCGGTGCTCGACCTGTTCGGTGTGCCGGATCCGTCCGCCAAGACCGCCGACGGCCGCGTCGCCTGGGACGAGAACGGCATCATCCCGCGCGCCATCCGCGCGCTGAAGTCGCGCTTCCCCGAACTCGGCGTGATGACCGACCAGGCGCTGGATCCGTACACCACCCACGGGCAGGACGGGCTGATCGACGACAGCGGCTACATCCTCAACGACGAAACCATCGAAGCGCTGGTCAAGCAGTCGCTGGTGCACGCCGCCGCCGGTGTGGACGTGCTGTCGCCGTCCGACATGATGGACGGCCGCATCGGCGTGATCCGCGACGCGCTGGAAGCCAGCGGCTTCATCCACACCCGCATCATGGCCTACAGCGCCAAGTACGCCAGCGCCTTCTACGGCCCGTTCCGCAGCGCGGTGGGCAGCGCCGGCAACCTCGGCAAGGGCAACAAGTACACCTACCAGATGGACCCGGCCAACTCCGACGAGGCGCTGCACGAAGTCGGCCTCGACCTCGCCGAAGGCGCCGACATGGTGATGGTCAAGCCGGGCCTGCCGTATCTGGACGTGCTCTACCGGGTGAAACAGCACTTCAAGCGCCCGACCTACGCCTACCAGGTCAGTGGCGAGTACGCGATGATCAAGGCCGCCGCGGCCAACGGCTGGATCGACGAGAAGATGGTGGCGATGGAAGCACTGACCGCGTTCAAGCGCGCCGGCGCCGACGGCATCCTCACCTACTTCGCGCTGGACGCCGCGCGCTGGATGAAGGCCTGATCCCGTAGGAGCACGGAACGGGCGCGAACGCGTCCGCAAGATCACGCCTGGAGCGTCCTCCCCTGCGGTGCGCTCCTACAGGCAAAGCGCAGGAAGAGGTTGACGCGGCGACTACAGGCAGGGAGAGCACATGCAACGCTACGCCGTTTTCGGATCACCCATCAGCCACTCGCAGTCGCCGCGCATCCATGCCGCGTTTGCGAGGCAATGCGGCATTGCGATGGAGTACGTCGCCATCGAGGCCGGCCACGCCGACTTCGCCTCGAAGCTCGCCGCCAGCGAGGTGCGCGGCGCCAACGTCACCCTGCCGCTGAAGGAAGACGCGTTCGCGCTGTGCATGGGCAATGCCAGCACCCGCGCGCAGCGCGCCGGCGCGGCCAATACCCTGATCCGCGACGGCCACGGCTGGCGTGGCGACAACACCGACGGCAGCGGGCTGGTGCGCGACCTGACCGAGCGCCACGGCCTGGACCTGCGCGAGCGCCGCGTGCTGCTGCTGGGCGCCGGCGGCGCCGCACGCGGGGTGGCGCCCGCCCTGCTGGATGCCGGCGTCCACTCGCTCTACGTGGCCAACCGCACGCCGGCACGCAGCGAGGCGCTGGCGGATGCGCTGGGCGAGCCCGGCCGCGTCCATCCGCGCAGCCTTGACGACCTTGACCGGCTGGGCGAATTCGACCTGCTCATCAATGCCACCTCCGCCACCCGCGGCGGCACCCTGCCGGCGCTGCCGATGTCGCTGGCCGGCCAGCGCAGCGTGGCGGTGGACCTGAGCTATGGCGAGGCGGCGGTGGCGTTCCTGGCCTGGGCCCGCGCCGCCGGCTGCACGCAGGCGCTGGACGGGCTCGGCATGCTGGTGGAGCAGGCCGCGGAGAGCTTCCTGCTCTGGCACGGCGTGCGCCCGGAAACCGAAGCGGTGTATGCCGAGCTGCGTGCCCGCAAAGATGCGCTGGTCACCGGCGACTAGGCCGGCACGTCACCCGCGAGATAGGCATCCTTCAGCCGCACGTAATGGCCGGCGCTGTAGTACAGCGCTTCGATCTCGGCCTCGCTGAGCATCCGCGCCTTCTTCGCCGGGTTGCCCAGCCACAGTTCGCCCTCGCCCACCACCTTGCCAGGCGCCACCAGCGCGCCGGCGCCGATGAAGGCGTGTTTCTTCACCACCGCGCCGTCCAGCACGATCGCGCCCATGCCCACCAGCACCGCATCCTCGATGGTGCAGGCGTGGATGATCGCCTTGTGGCCGATGGTGACGTCGCTGCCGATGCGGGTGGCGAAGCCGCCCAGCTTGGCGTGTGGGCCGTCGTGGCTGACGTGGATGACGGAGCCGTCCTGGATGTTGGTGCGGTCGCCGATGCGGACGAAGTTGACGTCGCCGCGGATCACCGTGAACGGCCACACCGACACGTCGTCGCCCAGCACCACGTCGCCGATCACGCAGGCGGCGGGGTCGATGTAGGCGCGCGCGCCGAGGGTGGGGGTGATGCCGCGGTAGGGTCGGATGTTCATGGCTGGATTCTAGCGCCGGCGCGACTACACTGACCCGTATGGACACCGCTGACACCCCGCTCCACGACCTGCAACCCACCCTCGCCCGCCTGCGCGCGGCCTGGCAGGCGAACAAGCCGGACCATGCACAGCGCCGCGACGACCTGCAGCGCCTGCGCGACGCGCTGAAGCGGCGGCTGGACGAAATGGCGCGCACGATTGCCGCCGACTTCGGCCACCGCTCGCTGGATGAAAGCCGCATCGCCGACGGCATGACCGCGCTGAACGAGATCGACCACCTGCTCAGCCACCTGCGCGGCTGGATGAAACCGCGCCGGGTCGGCGTGGGCTGGCGCTTCCTGCCGGCGCGCGCGCAGGTGCTGCCGATGCCGCTGGGCGTGGTCGGCGTGATCGCACCGTGGAACTATCCAGTGAACCTGGCGCTGATTCCGCTGGCCACCGCGATCGCCGCCGGCAACCACGTCTACCTGAAGCCATCCGAGCACACGCCGCGCACCAGCGCCTTCCTGCGCGAGCTGCTGGCGGAAGTCTTCCCGACCGACCGCGTTGCCGTCGCCACCGGCGGCGCCGATCTTGGTGCCGCCTTCGCGGCGCTGCCGTTCGACCATCTGGTGTTCACCGGTTCCACCGCGGTGGGCCGCAAGGTGATGGCCGCCGCCGCGCCCCACCTCACCCCGCTGACGCTGGAACTGGGCGGCAAGTCGCCGGCCCTGGTCTGCGACGACTATCCCGTCGAGAAGGCCGCCGCCCGCATCGCTACCGGCAAGTGGTTCAACTGCGGCCAGACCTGCATCGCGCCCGACTACGTGCTGGTCCCGGCCGGCAAGCGCGATGCCTTCGTCGAAGCGCTGCGCCGCGAGATCCAGGCGCGCTACGGCCACGACCTCGGCAACCGCGACGACTACACCCGCATCATCAACGACGGCCAGTACGCGCGCCTGCAGGGCTATCTCGACGACGCGCGGCAGCGCGGTGTCGACATCGTCACCCTGGCCGGCAGCGCCGACCCGGCGCAGCGGCTGCTGCCGCCGACCGTGCTGCTGGAGCCGGGCGATGACGCGAAGATCATGCAGGACGAAATCTTCGGCCCGCTGCTGCCGGTGAAGAGCTACCGCACGCTGGACGAGGCGATCGGCTACATCAACGGCCACGACCGTCCGCTGGCGCTGTATCCCTTCAGCCACGACCGCGCGTCGGTGGAGAAAGTCCTGCATGCCACCCTGGCGGGCGGTGTCTCGGTCAACGACACGCTGTTCCATTTCGCAGTCCCCACATTGCCCTTCGGCGGCGTCGGTGCCAGCGGCATGGGCGCCTACCACAGCCGCGCCGGCTTCGATGCGATGAGCAAGCTGCTGCCGGTGCTGTGGCAGGCGCGACGCACCGGCGGCGACCTGCTCAAGCCGCCGTACTCGAAAGCGAAGTGGCTGATCGACCTGATCGTGCGATAGGCACCAGGGCGATACCGGATGACGGCGGGCGCCTCCGGCGCGACCGCCTCGCAACATGAACGAATGACCCGCCACCGATCCGCCTGATCACGGCGCCTTCATCGTCGGGACGGTTCTTTTGTCCGCATGGTGTCCGCCGCGAAATCGCTGCTTGGCGTCTTGCCGCCACCCACCTCCGCCGCGGATGAAATCGACGGCGGGCGGCGACTGTCGGCCGTCCGCAAGCCGGAAACGGTCCGCATCCGCGTGGGCTGCGCCGGCTGGTCGATCCCAGCGCGCCATCGCGACCTGTTCGGCGATGGCGAGAGCACGCTCGCGCGCTATGCCACCACCTTCTCCACGGTGGAAATCAACTCCTCGTTCTATCGGCCGCACCAGGCCAGGACCTACGTGCGCTGGGCGCGCAGCGTGCCGGAGGACTTCCGTTTTTCCGTCAAGATGCCGCGCGCGATTTCGCACGAGCGACGGCTGCGCAATGCCGATGCGTTGCTCGACCGCTTCCTCGACGAGGCCGGTGCGCTCGGCGACAGACTCGGCGGGTTCCTGCTGCAGCTGCCGCCGAGCCTTGCGCTGGATGCGGACGACGCTGACGCATTCTTCCGCGCGTACCGCCAGCACAGCGGCGCGCCACTTGCCTGCGAGCCACGCCACCCAAGCTGGTTCACGTCGTCCGCGGACGCCCTTCTGGCGGAGCACGGGGTTTCGCGCGTTGCGGCCGATCCGCCGCGCGCCGTGATCGGCGCCGTTCCCGGTGGCGATCCCCGCTGGCGCTACTGGCGCTGGCACGGTTCTCCGGACATCTATCACAGCGACTATCCGCTGCCGCGCCTGCGGGTATTGGCGACCGCGATCGCCGACGCCGGCGCGGTGCGCGAAGCCTCGGTGATCTTCGACAACACCGCGCGCGGCCACGCCATCCCCAACGCGCTGCGCCTGCAACAGCTGCTGGCCACGGCCGCGGCAGCGAGCCACGGCGATGCCTGAAGGCCCGTCCATCGTCATCCTGCGCGAGGCGGCGGCGAAATTCCGCAACCGGACGGTGCGTGAGGTCGGGGGCAACAGCAAGCTCGACCTGCGGCGCATGCACGGCCGCAGGGTCGTCTCGCTGCGCAGCTGGGGCAAGCACTTCCTGATCGGGTTCCGTGGCTTCAGCCTGCGCGCGCACCTGCTGATGTTCGGGTCCTGGCTGATCGACGCGGAGAAGGACGCAACACCGCGGGTGTCGCTGCGCTTCGACAACGGCACGCTCAACCTCTACGCCTGTTCTCTGAAGTACATCGAAGGCCCGCTGGAGGACACCTACGACTGGCGGGGCGACGTGATGGCGCCGGAATGGGATCCGGAACTCGCCCGGCGCAAGCTCAGGCAGCAGCCCGAAGTGCTGGTCTGCGACGCCCTGCTGGACCAGGACGTGTTCGCCGGGGTCGGCAACATCATCAAGAACGAGGTGCTGTTCCGCATCCGCGTGCATCCCGCCAGCGAAGTCGGCGCATTACCACCGCGCCTGCTGGGCAGGATGATCCGGGAGGGGCGCGACTACAGCTTCCAGTTCCTCGAATGGAAGCAGCGGTACGTGCTGCGCCAGCACTGGCTGGTACACAACAAGTCGCAGTGCGCGGAGTGCGGCGGCATGCTGACTCGCCAGCACATGGGAGCGCGCAACCGGCGGACCTTCTACTGCGAACGCTGCCAGCCGCTGTATCCGCCCCCGGCCTAGACGTGCAGGCCCAGCATCCGCAGCACGTCCCCCGGCGCCAATCCGGATAGATCGGCGCCGAACGCACGATGCGCCTCCGCGCCGCTCATGCGCAGCACGTAGAGAAAGCAGGGGCCAGGGCGGGCGTGACGACGCATTCGGGTTCCGGGTGGCGTGCGCAGCTGCGGGTGGCCGGCGGTGCGACCATCGACGCCCAGTGCGGTAGGCTGCGCCGCATCCGACCCGCACTGCGCCCAGAGTCTGCATGAAGATCGCCAGCTGGAACGTCAATTCCCTCAATGTGCGGCTGCCTCAGCTGCAGCAGTGGCTGGCGGAATTCTCGCCCGACGTGGTGGGGCTGCAGGAAACCAAGCTGGAGGACCACCGCTTCCCCGACGACGCCCTGCTGGAGGCCGGTTACCGCAGCGTGTTCCACGGCCAGAAGACCTACAACGGCGTGGCCATCCTGGCGCGCGACCGGAGCATCGCCGACGTGCAGGTCGCCATCCCGGGCTTCGACGATCCGCAGGCGCGGGCGATCGCGGCCACCGTGGGCGAGGTACGCATCGTCAATCTCTACGTGGTCAACGGCCAGGACGTGGGCACCGAGAAATACGCCTACAAGCTGCGCTGGCTGGAGGCCGTGCATGCCTGGCTGAGCGACGAGCTGCGCCGGTATCCGAAGCTGGTGGTGCTGGGCGATTTCAACATCGCCCCGGACGCGCGCGACGTGCACGACCCGGCGGTCTGGAACGACGACCACATCCTGACCTCCACCGCCGAGCGCGAAGCATTGCAGCGGTTGCTGGCGCTGGGGCTGTATGACGGCTTCCGCCTGCACAACGACGAGGGCGGCATCTTCAGCTGGTGGGACTACCGGCAGGCGGCGTTCCGCCGCAACCTCGGCCTGCGCATCGACCTGACCCTGGTTTCGGAGGGGCTGCGGGGCGCGGCGGTGGCATCCGGCATCGACCGCACGCCGCGCCAGTGGGAGCGCCCCAGCGACCACGCCCCGGCATTCGTCGTGCTGGACTGAGCGGCGTCGCCCGCGCGCCTGAAAAGGCGAAGGCCCGGGGTTACCGGGCCTTCGTGGGACCTCCCTGTCCTGACATCCATGTCAAGCCGTGTTTCAGCGCACGCGGCCGCGACGGAACAGGTTGACGATGGCGAGCAGGATGATCGCGCCGAGGAAGGCGGACACGTAGGCCATCACGCCGGCGCCACCGATCAGCGGGGCGATCAGCCAGCCGCCGAGCCACGAACCGACGATACCGACGACGACGTTGAGGATGATGCCCTGCTGGCCGTCGGTCTTCATGACCAGGCTGGCCAGCCAGCCGATGATGCCGCCGATGATCAACCAGATGATGAGATTCATTGCGTGCCTCCTGATGGAATTTGGGGCCCGGATGGGCTTGGCTTGCCTTGACCCGGCGCACGATGGCGGGGGGCGGCTGCAGTCTTCCCCAGCCCATGTGATGACCGCGTTCGCGTCGCCGTCCACTCGTTCAGCGATGCCCACGCGGCGTGAAGGCGGCACGCGCCGCGGCATACTGTGCACATGACCGTGGACACCAACGCCCTGCGCCCCGAGCTTGAAGCCGGGCTTGCGCAACTCTCGCTCGATCCCGCATTGGCGCCGCCGCTGCTGGATTACCTGGCGCTGCTGGCGCGCTGGAACGCCACCTACAACCTCACCGCGGTCCGCGACCCGCGCGAGATGCTGTCCAAGCACCTGCTGGATTCGCTGGCGATGCAGCCGTTCGTGCGCGACATCGCCACGCTCGCGGACCTCGGCACCGGCCCCGGGCTGCCCGGCATCCCGCTGGCCATCGCCACGCCGAACCTGCAGGTCACCCTGGTCGAAAGCAACGGCAAGAAGGCCCGGTTCCTGCGCGAGGCAGTGCGCCAGCTCAAGCTGGCCAACGTGCAGGTGGCGGAATCGCGGATCGAGGCATTCCGGCCAGGCACCACCTTCGATGCCATCACCGCGCGCGCACTGGCCACCCTGCCGCTGATCCTGGAGCTGGGTGGCCATCTGCCCGGGGCCGACGGCAGGCTGCTGGCAATGAAGGGCGTGCTGCCCGAAGACGAGATCGCTGCGCTGCCGGCCGGCTGGCGGGTCGCCGCGATCCATCCGCTGCGCGTGCCGGGGCTTTCCGCCGAACGCCATCTGCTGGAAATCGTCCGTACCCGGGCATAAGGCATAATCCTCTGTCGCCTGCCTGCCCCGGCGCAGGCCCAGCCTCGGGAACACACGCCGCATGGCCCGCATCATCGCCATTGCCAACCAGAAGGGCGGGGTCGGCAAGACCACGACCGCCGTCAACCTCGCCGCCGCGCTGGCGCGGACGCCCAAGCGCGTGCTGCTGGTGGACCTGGATCCGCAGGGCAACGCCACCATGGGCAGCGGGGTCGACAAGCGCGAGCTCGGCGCCTCGGTGACCGACGTCCTGCTGGGCGAGGCGCTGCCGGCGGATGCGGTGGTGGGCTGCGCCGACGGCTACGACCTGCTGCCCGGCAACATCGACCTGACCGCCGCCGAGATCCAGCTGATGGACGCGGCCAACCGCGAAGGGCGGCTGAAAGCGGCACTGGAAACCCTGCGCGGCCGCTACGACTTCGTGCTGATCGACTGCCCGCCCTCCCTGTCGGTGCTCACCCTCAACGCGCTCACCGCGGCGGATTCCGTGCTGGTGCCGATGCAGTGCGAGTACTACGCGCTGGAAGGCCTGTCGGCGCTGATCGACACCATCGAAGGCCTGAAGGGCCGGTTCAACCCGCAGCTCGAGATCGAAGGCGTGCTGCGCACCATGTTCGACGTGCGCAACAACCTCGCCAACGCGGTGTCGGCCGAGCTCACCAACCATTTCGGCGACCTCGTGTTCCGCACCATCGTGCCGCGCAACGTTCGCCTCGCCGAAGCGCCCAGCCACGGCCAGAGCATCCTCGGCTACGACAAGGCCAGCCGCGGCAGCGTGGCCTACCTTGGCCTTGCCGGCGAAGTCCTGCGCCGCCAGCGCGAGCGCAGCCAGAAACAGAAGGAGACCGCCGCATGACTGCTGGCAAGGAGGCCGCAAAGGGCGGTGCCAAGAAGCGCGGCCTGGGCCGCGGACTGGAAGCGCTGCTCGGCCCCAAGGCCGCGGCGGAGGCACCGGCGCTGCAGGCGATGCCGGGCGACGTGCTGCGCACGCTGCCGGTGGATGCGATGGTCTCGGGCAAGTACCAGCCGCGCCGCACCATGGACGACGCCAAGCTGGAGGAATTGGCCGCGTCGATCCGCGCGCAGGGCGTGATCCAGCCGATCGTGGTGCGCGAGCGCCTCGGCGCCGACGGCAAGGGCGGCCGCACCTACGAGATCATCGCCGGCGAGCGCCGCTGGCGTGCGTCGCAGCGCGCAGGCCTCGCCGAAGTGCCGGTGGTGGTGCGCGAAGTCGACGACCGCACCGTGGTGGCGATGGCGCTGATCGAGAACATCCAGCGCGAGGACCTCAACCCGCTGGAGGAAGCGCAGGCGCTGCAGCGCCTCATCGACGAATTCGACCTGACCCACGCCGCCGCAGCCGAGGCGGTGGGCCGCTCGCGCGCCGCGGTGTCCAACCTGCTGCGGCTGCTGGAGCTGCCGGAAGCCGTGCGCGTGCTGGTGCAGACCGGCGCGATTGAAATGGGCCACGCGCGCGCGCTGCTGCCGCTGGCCGAACCGATGGCGGTGGCACTGGCGAAACAGGCGGCCGAGGAAGGCTGGTCGGTGCGCCAGGTCGAACACCGCGTCCAGCAGATCGCCGCCGGCAAGGTGCCGGTGGAGCCCCGGAAGTCCACACCCAAGGCGAAGCCGCCGCAGGCCGACATCGCCGCGCTGGAGCGCGAGCTGTCGGAGACGCTGGGCAGCAGGGTCAACGTGCTCAACGGCCGTGGCAACAAGGGCAAGCTGGTGATCCACTACGCCAACCTCGACGCGCTGGACGGCGTGCTGGAGCGGCTGCGCAACCGGTCGTGAGGACACAGCGCGCATGAGCGGATCGCCGCAACTCTCCGTCGTCGTCCCGGTCCATAACGAGGAAGACAACGTCGCCCCGCTGGTCGGCGAGATCCTCGCCGCGCTGCGCGGCCGTATCGACTTCGAGATCGTGTACGTCGACGACGCCTCCCGCGACGCCACCCTGGCGCGCCTGCGCGAGCTGCAGGCGGCGACGCCGGAACTGCGGGTGGTCCGCCACCTGTCCAACGCCGGCCAGAGCACCGCGGTGCGCAACGGGGTGAAGGCCGCGCGCGCGCCGTGGATCGCCACCCTCGACGGCGACGGCCAGAACGATCCGGCCGACATCCCCGACCTGCTGGCCAAGCGCGATGCCTCGACACCGGAGGTGAAGCTGTTCGCCGGCTGGCGGGTCAACCGTCAGGACAGCGGCAGCAAGCGCTGGGCGTCGAAATTCGCCAACGCGATCCGCAGCCGCATGCTGCGCGACGCCACCCCGGATACCGGCTGCGGCATCAAGCTGTTCGCGCGCGAGGCCTTCCTCGACCTGCCCTACTTCGACCATATGCACCGCTACCTGCCGGCGCTGATGCAGCGCGCCGGCTGGCAGACCGTCAGCGTGCCGGTGAACCACCGCCACCGCACCGCCGGCGTGTCCAAGTACAACAACCTCGGCCGCGCCATCGTCGGCATCAAGGACCTGTTCGGCGTGTCCTGGCTGATCCAGCGCAGCCGACGCACCGGCACCGAGGAACTGCCGCGGTGATCGCGATGCTGGCGGCGCCGCCGGTCGGCTTCATGGACACGCCGCTGGCGGCGCTTGCGTGGACCGGCATCCACATGAGTCCTTGGAAGCTGATCGGACTGGTCGGCGCACTGATGTTCGGCGGCCGCTGGCTGGTGCAGTTCATCGCCAGCAAGCGCCACGGCAAGCCGGTGATCCCGCGGCTGTTCTGGTACATGAGCATCCTCGGCAGCCTGATGACGCTGAGCTATTTCGTGTTCGGCAAGAACGACGCCGTGGGCATCCTGCAGAACCTGTTCCCGAGCTTCACCGCCTGCTACAGCCTGTACCTGGACATCCGCCACCGCGGCTGGAAGCGCGACCGCGCCGGCCATTGAGCCGCGTGCCGCCGGTGCTACGATCCCGGCACCCCGCCACCGCCGGTTCCCGCCCCGTGAAGTCCCTCGTCCGCGCCAGCCTGCTGGCCCTGTGCCTGTCGCCCGCCCTCGCCCTTGCACAGACGCCGCCAGCCGCGCCGGCCGTCACCCAGTCGGCCAATGCCGCCGATGCCGCGTTCCGCGCGGTCTACCAAGACGAATGGAAATGGCGGATGCAGCTGGCCGGGGCGTGGACCGAGGACAGCGATGAAACCGGCCGCAAGCCCTCGCGCACCCTGCCCGACGTCAGCCCGAAGGCGCTGCAGAAGGAACTGGCCCATCTCGACGGCGTGCTGCGCCAGCTCGATGGCATCGACGTGGCCGCGCTGTCGCCGGGCGAGCAGGTGAACTACGCGATCTACCGCCCGCAGATCGAACACAAGGCGGCGGAGATCCGCCTGCGCGATCACGAGATGCCGTTCAATTCCGACAGCTCGTTCTGGTCCAACCTCGACTTCATGGCCCGCGCCAACCTGCGCAGCGCCGACGACTACCGCGCCTATGCGGCGCGCCTGCGCGACGTGCCGCGCTACTTCGACCAGCAGATCGCCAACATGCGCGCGGGGCTGGCGCGCGGCTTCTCGGTGCCGCGCGCCGTGCTGCCCGGTCGCGACCTTTCGATCGCGATGACCGCGGAGCTGAAAGACCCGGAAGCCGCGTCGCTGTGGGCGCCCTACAAGTCCATGCCGGCCGGCATCCCCGCCGCCGAGCAGGACGCACTGCGCGCCGAAGGCCGCGCCGCGATCCGCGATGCAGTGATTCCCGCGTTCGCCAAGCTGCTGGGGTTCTTCCGCAGCGAGTACATGCCGAACGCGCGCGCCACGCTGGCGGCGGAAGCGATGCCGAACGGTGAAGCCTGGTACCGCGAGCAGATCCGCAAGTACACCACCCTGGACCTGACCCCGGACCAGATCCACGCCATCGGCCTGCGGGAAGTGGCCGGCATCCGCGCGGAGATGGAGGCGATCATCGAGGGGCTGGGCTTCGCTGGACAGTCGAAGGCAACCCGCTTCAACGATTTCCTGACCTTCCTGCGGACCGACCCGCAGTTCTACGCCAAGACCCCGCAGGAGCTGCTCAACCACGCCGCCTGGATCAGCAAGCGCGTGGACGGGCAGATTGGCAGGATCATCGGCACCCTGCCGCGCGGCCGCTTCACCATCGTGCCGGTGCCGCCGGCGATCGCGCCGTTCTGGACCGCCGGCCGCGGCGGTGCGGGCACCTACTGGGTGAACACCTACGACCTGCCCAGCCGCCCGCTGTACAACCTGCCGGCGCTGACCCTGCACGAATCCGCCCCCGGCCATGCGCTGCAGGGCTCGCTGGTGCAGGAACAGGGCCAAGTGCCCGGCTTCCGCCGGGAGTACATCAGCGCCTATGGCGAAGGCTGGGGCCTGTACAGCGAGTGGCTGGGCAAGGAAATGGGCATCTACGAGACGCCCTACGACGATTTCGGCCGGCTGACCTACGCGATGTGGCGCGCCTGCCGGCTGGTCATCGACACCGGCGTCCACCACAAGGGCTGGACCCGCGAACAGGCGCTGGCCTACCTGCGCGACAACACCGCGCTGTCCGAGCACGAGGTGACCACCGAGGTCGACCGCTACATCAGCTGGCCGGGCCAGGCGCTGAGCTACAAGCTGGGCGAGTTGACCATCATGCGCCTGCGCCGCGACGCGGAAGCCGCGCTGGGGCCGAAGTTCGACGTGCGCGCCTTCCACGATGCCATCCTGTCGCAGGGCTCGGTGCCCCTGCCGGTGCTGGACGCGCAGATCCGCGCGTGGGTGGCCTCGGTCCAGGCCGCCGCGCCCTGATCCACGCGGTTCACCGCCCCCCCGCGACGCCAAGTGTTTGCACGCAAAGGGAAAAGCCCGCATAATGCGCGGCTCGCTGCTTCCTGCAGCGCTTCCCGTCGTGGATTCCACGCCGGGGCCGCCGTCACCCGGGCTACGGGCGACAACCACACACCATCGAGGTGCACAGTGTCCAAAGTCTGCCAAGTCACCGGCAAGCGCACGATCTCCGGCAACAATGTTTCGCATTCGAACCGGAAGACCCGTCGTCGCTTCATGCCCAACCTCCACGAGCGTCGCTTCTGGGTCGCTTCGGAGAACCGCTGGGTCAAGCTCCGCATTTCCAATGCCGCGCTGCGCACCATCGACAAGAACGGCATCGATGCCGTCCTGGCCGACCTGCGCAAGCAGGGCGAGAAGGTCTGAGGAGGACTGAATCATGGCTACCAAGCGCGATAAAATCCGTCTGATTTCCTCGGCCGGCACCGGTCATTTCTACACGACCGACAAGAACAAGAAGAACACCCCGAACAAGATGGAGGTCAGCAAGTACGACCCCGTCGTTCGCAAGCACGTGATGTACAAGGAAGGCAAGATCAAGTAAGTCGCGGCGCATTGCGCGCCTGCCTTGCCCTTCCGGAGAACCCGCCCCACGGCGGGTTTTCTTTTGCCTGCGGCTCAGCCGCCGGCCGGCGCCACCCGCGCATCGTCGACGCCATCGAAGGTGAAGACGTCACCGGCGGCATTGACCAGCACCAGTCGCGGCCTGTCGCCGGGTTCGAAGCGCATCGCCAGCCGTCCCTGCAGCCGCTTCGCCACCTCGCCATCCAGCCGGCCCAGCGCCGGGTCCGCGCAGGGCGTCATCGCCGCACTGAACGGCTCCACCGACAGGCTGTCCGCGGTCGGCGCATGGCGCGCGCTCATCACGTTGCAGGCATTGCCCACGCTGACCAGCGAGGCATTGAAGTCCAGCTGCAGCGGCAGCTCCGGGCGCACGAACAGCGCGTCGATGCGGCTGCCGCCCACGTCGACCGCGCTGGCCAGACGCCAGTGGTGGCGGGTCAGGGCCAGCACCGCGCGCAACGCGCCGGGAGGCGCCGGCGCTGCCTGCTGCAATTCCGGCGATGGCTCAGCGCGCGCAGGCGGAACCGCCTGCGCTTCCTGCCCCGACGGCGCGGGCACCGCGGCCGGCGCCACGGCTGGCTGGCACCCGGCCAGCAGCGCCACGCCCAGCACGATCAACGGCAGTTGATGCATGTCCATCCTCCCCAGGCCGCGCCCGTCACTGGCCTGCCGGCAACCACAGCAGCAGCGCCACCCCCAGCACCAGACGATAGATGGCGAAGGAAGTGAAACGGTGACCCTGGATGTAGCGCAACAGCCACTTCACCGCCACGAACGCGGTCACCGCCGAGGCGACGAAGGCCACTCCCAGCGCATTCCAATCGACGTTGGCGAAGCCGCCGCCGCTCCACACCGACAACAGCTCGTAGCCGGTGGCGGCGAACATGGTGGGAATGCCGACCAGGAACGCGAATTCGGTGGCGGCCGCGCGGCTGGTGGTACCGGCCAGCAGGGCCACGAAGATGGTGGCGGCGCTGCGCGACGTGCCGGGAAACACCCCCGCCAGCACCTGTGCCACGCCCACCAGTACAGCCGTGCGCCAGGCGATCTCGGTGCGCTCGCCCTCGCGCGCCGCGCGCCGTGCCGCCCACTGCTCCGCCAGCAACATCCACAGCGCACCGATGATCAACGCCCAGGCGATGGGCTGCACGGTGGCCGGCAGATGGAACGGGGTCCATTGCTGGCCGAACAGCGCGCCGATGCGGTCGGCCTTCTTGAGCGCCAGTCCCAGCACCGCCGTCACCAGGAACGCGCCCGCCAGCTTGAAGGCATAGTCCCGCGATTGCGCCGGAGTCGTGGGCACGCCCAGCGGGTCGTAGTCGGCCGGGGCATCACGGCCGGCGAATGCGATCAGCATGCCCCAGAGCCGCTTCCAGTAGATCAGCACCACCGCCAGGATCGCACCGGCCTGGATCGCGATGTTGAACAGGTCGCTGCGGGGTCCGAGCCAGTGCTGGGCAATCAGCAGATGGCCGGTGCTGGAAATCGGCAGGAATTCGGTGATGCCTTCGATGATGCCCAGCAGCAGGGCGGCAAGCAGTTCATGCATGGGGGAGCAGAGGCCGGGCAAGGCGTGCGCGGGCGCACGGGCAGTCGCGCAGCATACCTGATAGACAATTTGCGCAATATTTGTGCATTTGCCGTTTAAAAAGCACCATTCTTGTGCGCTCACTCCCGCACACAAAGAGCGGAGCTAATAGAATCAACGGGTTGCGACCGCTCCACCATTGGCACGCCGCATGCTTAATGGTGACTGTCGGCACCCTCGTGCCCCATTCCCAGCCCCGGAGCCAGCCATGTCCCTCGAACACGTCGAAAAGCTCATCAAGGACCACAAGGTCGAATTCGTCGACCTGCGCTTCGCCGACATGCGCGGCGTGCAGCACCACGTGACCTTCCCCAAGTCCATCGTCGACGCCAGCCTGTTCGAGGACGGCAAGATGTTCGACGGCAGCTCGATCAACGGCTGGCGCGGCATCCAGAACTCCGACATGGTGCTGCTGCCCGATCCGTCCACCGCGTTCCTGGATCCGTTCACCGCCGATCCGACCCTGGTGCTGACCTGCGACATCCTGGACCCCACCACCATGCAGGCCTACACCCGCGATCCGCGCGGCGTGGCCAAGCGCGCCGAGGCCTTCCTGAAGGCCAGCGGCATCGCCGAGCAGGGCTTCTTCGGGCCGGAGCCCGAGTTCTTCATCTTCGACTCGGTGCGCTTCGGCAACGAGATGGGCCACACCTTCTTCCACGTCGATTCGGAAGAGGCGCACTGGAACTCCAGCCGCGACTACGACGGCCGCAACAGCGGCTATCGCCCGATGGTGAAGGGCGGCTACTTCCCGGTGGCGCCGCTGGATTCGCTGCACGACCTGCGCGCCGAGATGTGCAAGACGCTGGAGTCGGTCGGCATCGAGACCGAGGTGCACCACCACGAGGTGGCGAACGCGGGCCAGTGCGAGATCGGCACCAAGTTCAACTCGCTGACCAAGAAGGCCGACGACCTGTTGACGATGAAGTACATCATCAAGAACGTCGCCCACCGCAACGGCAAGACCGCCACCTTCATGCCCAAGCCCATCGTCGGCGACAACGGCAGCGGTATGCACGTGCACATGTCGCTGGCGAAGGACGGCAAGAACCTGTTCTCCGGCGACGGCTACGGCGGCCTGTCGCAGATGGCGCTGTGGTACATCGGCGGCATCTTCAAGCACGCCCGCGCCATCAACGCCTTCTCCAATTCCACGACCAACAGCTACAAGCGCCTGGTGCCGGGCTTCGAGGCGCCGGTGATGCTGGCGTACTCGGCATCCAACCGCTCCGCGTCGTGCCGCATCCCGTACGTGGCCAACCCGAAGGCGCGCCGCATCGAGATGCGCTTCCCGGATCCGATGAACAGTGGCTACCTGACCTTCGCCGCGCTGCTGATGGCCGGCCTGGACGGCATCCGCAACCAGATCGACCCGGGCGCGCCCAGCGACAAGGACCTGTACGACCTGCCGCCGGAAGAAGAGAAGGGCATCCCGACCGTCTGCCATTCGCTGGACCAAGCGCTGGATGCGCTGGACAAGGACCGCGAGTTCCTAAAGGCCGGCGGCGTGTTCACCGACGACTTCATCGACGCCTACATCGGCCTGAAGATGAAGGAAGTCACCGCGTTCCGCGCGGCGACGCATCCCTTGGAATACCAGATGTACTACACGATCTGACGCAGGTCGGAGCGGAGCAGGCTGATCCTCGCTTCGCTCCCCTCCCCGGCGAGGATCGGAGGGCCGGGAGGGCGTGCCGACGGGTGCGTCCCTCCCGGGCCTTTCGGATGGGGCGGGAGCGGAGCGAGCCCTGCGCGGCGGGGCCGCGCAACACGGAGACCAGGAGGAGCATCGCGATCATCGATCGCGGCAGGCAGGACACGATGCGTCCCTGCGCTGCACGAGCACGAAAGCAATGACCGGGGAGGGCTGCCGCTTATGAGGAGCCTGCGTCATGTCGTCTCAGCACCGTTCCATCCGTTGCATCCGCGGCGCCGCGATGGCGCTCGCACTGGCGGGACTTCCCGCCGCCGCGCTAGCCGGCAAGACCAGCGGCAACGTGGCCGTCACCAGCGACTATCTTTTCCGGGGCGTCAGCCAGACCCAACGCAAGCCCGCGCTGCAGGCCGGGATCACCTGGACGGCCGACAACGGCGCCTACGCGGGCGCCTGGGGCAGCAGCATCAGCTGGCTGTCGGACAGCGATCCGGCGGTGTCCAGCCAAGTCGAACTGGACGGTTACGCCGGGTTCGCCGGCACGTTCGGCGATAGCGGCGTCGGCTACGACGTCGGCGCCAACTACTACTGGTATCCAGGCCGCTATCCCGCCGGATTCAACAGCGCCGACACGCTCGAGCTCTACGCCGGGCTGAGCTACGGGATCCTCAGCGCGAAGTACTACCACGCCACCACCGACCTGTTCGGCGTGCCGGGTTCGCGCGGCAGCGGCGACCTCGACGTGGCCGCCAACTGGGAACTCACGCCGGGCTGGACGCTCAACGCCGGCCTGGGCAAGCAGTGGGTCCGCCACCACGGCGACCTCGACTACGGCTACTGGAAGCTGGGCGCCACGAAGGCCTTCGGCAACGGCGTCAGTCTGGCCGCGTCCTGGAACGACACCGAC
Source organism: Thermomonas sp. XSG (assembly GCF_014678725.1). Lineage (NCBI taxonomy): Bacteria > Pseudomonadati > Pseudomonadota > Gammaproteobacteria > Lysobacterales > Lysobacteraceae > Thermomonas > Thermomonas sp. XSG. The sequence goes on from NZ_CP061497.1 coordinate 1,358,371, forward strand.
CTCCACGGCCTGGACGACACCTTCCTGGTGTCGATCTCCAAGGCGTTCTGACCATGCAACGGGGAACCCCATGAAACTGATCACCGCCATCATCCGCCCGTTCAAGCTCGACGACGTGCGCGAAGCCCTGGGCGACGCCGGCGTGTCCGGCCTGACCGTCTCCGAGGTCAAGGGCTTCGGCCGCCAGAAGGGCCATACCGAGCTTTACCGCGGCGCCGAATACCAGGTCGATTTCCTGCCCAAGCTGAAGATCGAGGTCGCGGTCACCGACGCGCTGTTCGACGCCGCCCTCGACGCGATCTCCCGTTCCGCCGGCACCGGCAAGGTCGGCGACGGCAAGATTTTCGTGATCGAACTCGATCGCGTGGTGCGCATCCGCACCGGCGAACTCGACGCCGATGCCCTCTGACCACCCCACGGAGAACCCGATGAAAACCGTTTCCGCTTCCGGGTGGAGAGCCCGGCTGTCCGCAATGCTCGCGCTCGCCACCACCCTCGCCCTGGCCGCCGCGCCGGCACTCGCACAGGACGCAGCCCCGCCTGTGGTCGACAAGGGCGACGTGGCCTGGATGCTCGTCTCCACCCTGCTGGTGCTGATGATGGTGGTGCCCGGCCTGGCGCTGTTCTACGGCGGCATGGTGCGCGCCAAGAACGTGCTGTCGGTGCTGATCCAGGTCGCCGTGGTGTTCTCGCTGCTGGTGGTGCTGTGGGTCTGCTACGGCTACAGCCTGGCGTTCTCCGGCGAGGGCGCCTGGATCGGCGACTTCGGCAAGCTGTTCCTGAGGGGTGTCACCCCGGCATCGCTGGCCGCCACCTTCAGCGAAGGCGTGGCCCTGCCGGAATACGTGTTCGCCGCCTTCCAGGCGACCTTCGCCGGGATCACCGGGGCGCTGGTGGTGGGCGCTTTCGCCGAGCGCGTGAAGTTCGGCGCGGTGCTGCTGTTCTCGGTGATCTGGTTCAGCCTCGGCTACCTGCCGCTCGCGCACATGGTGTGGGCCAGCGGCGGCTTCCTGTTCGAGAAGGGCGCACTGGACTTCGCCGGCGGCACCGTGGTCCACATCAACGCCGGCGTGGCCGGGCTGGTGGGTGCGTGGTTCGTCGGCAAGCGCCTGGGGTACGGACAGGCGGCGATCAAGCCGCACAACCTCGTCCTGACCTACGCCGGCGCTGCGCTGCTGTGGGTGGGCTGGTTCGGCTTCAACGCCGGCTCCAACCTGGAGGCGAACGCGGGCGCGGGGCTGGCCTTCCTCAACACCCTGTTGGCGCCGGCGGCTGCGGTGCTCGGCTGGGCGCTGGTGGAGAAGCTGGCGAAGGGCAAGGCCTCGGCGCTGGGCGTGGCCTCGGGCATGGTCGCCGGGCTGGTGGCGATCACCCCGGCCTGCGGGACGGTGGGGCCGTTCGGCGCGATCGCACTGGGTCTCATCGCCGGCATGGCCTGCGTGTGGGGCGTGACCGGACTGAAGCGGCTGCTGGATGCCGACGACAGCCTCGACGTGTTCGGCGTGCACGGGCTGGGCGGGATCATCGGGGCCCTGCTGACCGGCGTGTTCTCCGCCGACAGTCTGGGCGGCACCCGGTCGGTGGCGGCGGGTTACGACATCCTTGCCCAGACCGGCGTGCAGGCCCTTGGCGTGGTGGTCACCCTGGGCTGGATCGGCGTGGTATCAGCGCTGGCCTTCTGGATCGCGGGCCTTGCCTGCGGCGGCCTGCGGGTGGACGAGGAGGCCGAGCGCGAAGGCCTGGACGTCGCCTCGCACGGCGAAGCCGCCTACCCCGGCTGAAACCGGGCAGGCCGTGGCCGCTCAGCCGGCCACGGCCTGCCGATCGCGCACGAACTCGACGAAGGCGTCCCCCGGCAGCGCCGGCGACCAGTGGAAGCCCTGCGCGGATTCGCAACCGAATGCGTGCAGGCGCTCCAGGGTCTGACTGTCCTCCACGCCCTCGGCAATGGTCTGCAGGTCCAGGCAGTGCGCCATTTCGATGATCGCGCGCACCAGTCCCTCGTCATGGGCGTTGATGCACATCCGGCGCACGAACGACTGGTCGATCTTCAGCCGGTGCACCGAGAAGCGGCGCAGGTAGCCGAGGTTGGAATAGCCGGTGCCGAAGTCGTCGATGGCGATCTGCACCCCCTGCGCGCCCAGCCGCTGCAGCACGTCGCCGATGTTGCGCGCGTCGGCCACCAGCAGCGACTCGGTCAATTCCAGCTCCAGCGCGGTGGCCGGCAGGCCGCTGGCCAACAGCGCCTGCGCGACTTCGCGCTCGATGTCGTCGCGGCGGAACTGCAGCGGCGACACGTTCACCGCCACCCGCAGCTCGCCCAGGCCATCGCTGCGCCAGGCCTGGGCGTCACGGCAGGCCTGCCGCAGCACCCAGGTGCCAAGTTCGTTGATCAGGCCGCTGCGTTCGGCGATCGGGATGAACTTGCCGGGCGGGATCCAGCCCAGCTCCGGGTGATGCCAGCGCAGCAGCGCCTCGGCGCCGAGGATGCGCCCGCTGTGCAGGTCGAACTGCGGCTGGTAGTGCAGCTGCAGCTCACCCGATGCCAGCGCCGAGCGCAGGCCCGAGGCGATATGCAGGTGCTCGGTGACGCTCTCGTTCATGCTGGCGTCGAAAAAGCAGAACGTGTTGCGGCCGGCATCCTTGGCCTGGTACATGGCGGTGTCGGCGTTCTTCAGCAGCAGGTCGGCGCTGTCGCCGTCGCGCGGCGCCACCGCGATCCCGAGCGAAGCGGTGGCCAGCACCTCCACGCCCTCGACGGTGAACGCGCGGCCCAGCAGATGGGTCACCTTCGCCACCACCGCCACGATCGCGTCCTCGTCCTGCAGGTCGCCGAGCAGGATCAGGAACTCGTCGCCGGACACCCGCGCCACCGTGTCGGTCTCGCGCACGCAGGCGCGCAGCTTGTCGGCGACCTGGCAGAGCAGGTCGTCGCCGGCGGCGTGGCCCAGCGAATCGTTGATGGTCTTGAAGTTGTCGAGGTCGAGGAACATCACCGCGACCATGCCGCCGCTGCGCCGCGCCTGCTGCAGCAGGAAGCCCAGCCGTTCGCTCGCCAGCGAACGGTTGGGCAGGCCGGTCAGGCTGTCGCGCTGCGCCAGCACCTCGATCCGCGCGTGCGATGCCTCCAGCGCGCGTTTTTCCGCTTCCAGCTGGCGCATCGCCAGCATCAGGTCACTGGTGAGCAGCCACGCGAACAGACCGGTGACCAGCACGATCAGGCCGATGACGAACGGCCGCCGCCAGTCCAGCGGCATCACCGGCGCGCTATGGAACACCCCGGCCTGGTGCAGGAAGAACAACAGCGCCACCACAGCCAGCATGCCGCACACCAAGCCCCAGAACATGCGCCTGAAGCCGAACAGCCCGGCAAACAGCAGCAGCGCCGGGAACGCCATTGGCGCCTCGTCGTACAGGCCCTGGTTGTTGACCATGAGGACGCACAGCCCCAGCAGCAGCGTGGCCACCGTCAGCCCGACCGCATGCATTGTCCGGGCGCGCTGGTTCCAGTGCATCGCCAGCGCCAGCGACAAGACAATCACCATCTCCAGTCCGGCACTGCGGTAGCGCCCGAAAACAAGGTTCATCACGATCAGCAGGCCAAACACCGCCATGAGCACCCACAGCAGCTGCTGCAGGCGTCGCTGCCGCAGCCACGCGAGGCCCGCGGCATGCGACATGTCCATGGATGCGGGCAATGACTGGGGCATGCTGCCGGATGCACTTTGCGATTAGTGGCGACAGGCTAGCAGCCCCTCCGGGCCCAAGCACGGGCTAAGATCCGGGCATGCGCCGATTCCTGCTCTTGCTCCCGGCCTGCCTGCTGGCCGCTTCCTGCGCGCACGTCGAGGCGCCTTCCCGCAACCCGCTGGCCGAATGGGTGCCATCGCCCAACCTCGACCAGCGCCGGCCGGTGGTGATCGTCATCCACGCCACCGAGCAGGCTTCCGCACAGCAGAGCCTGGACACCCTGCGCACCGCCAACCGCCACGGACCGGTCAGTTCGCACTACCTCATCGGCGACGACGGCCGGCTCTATCAGCTGGTGGCCGACAGCGAGCGCGCCTGGCACGCCGGCGGCGGCCGCTGGGGCACGCTGACCGACCTCAATTCCACGTCGATCGGGATCGAGATCGACAACGAGGTGGGCGAACCGTTCACCGAAGCGCAGGTGGCCACCCTGCTGCGACTGCTGGACGATCTCACCAGCCGGCTGTCGATCCCGAAGACGCAGGTGATCGCCCATGCCGACCTCGCCCCCACGCGCAAACGCGACCCCGGCGCGCTGTTCCCGTGGCAGCGCCTGGCCGACGCCGGTTACGGGCTGTGGCCGCAGGGTGAACTGGTCGATCCGCCTGCCGGCTTCGACCCGTGGCTGGCGATGGCGGCGATCGGCTACCCGCTGGAGGACCGTGCCGCCGCGGTGCGCGCCTTCCACCGCCACTACCGCGGCCGAGACGACGGCGACGATCCGGCGGCGGCATTCGATGCGCAGGACCTGCGCATCCTGTACGCACTGTCCGCGCTCCGACTGGGGCAGTGATCAGCCCCGGGGGCGCAGCAGCGGATAGGGATTGAGCGCGACGCCCTCCCACCAGCGCCGCTCGGGACCCAGCGCGAACACGGCGAAATGCAGGTGGGGAGCCTGCGGATTCGCGTTGCCGGTGCTGCCGACGTAACCGATCACCTGCCCGCGCCGCAGCAGCTGCCGTTCGGCGATCCCGGGCGCATAGCCCTGCAGGTGCGCGTAATAGTAGGCATGCGTGCGCTCCGGGTTGAACTGGTACAGCGTCGTGCCGCCACGGCGGCTTTCGAACAGTTTTTCCACGGTGCCGTCGGCCACCGCGATCACCGGAGTTCCGGCCGGCGCCATGATGTCGATGGCGTCGTGCATGCCGCCGCTGCCGCGCGCATCGGTGAAGGTGTCGTGCAGCTGCTCCGCGCTGACGCCCTGCACGGGCACCAGCAGGCCGTCGGCAGGCCCCGACGTTGACGCCTCGCCCGGCGACGCCAGCGGGACGGTGGTCGCTGCCCGCGGCGGATCGATCGCAGCACTGGCAGGCGTGGAGGCCACCTCTGCCACGGGGCCAGGCCCGGCCACGGGCGGCGGCGGCGCTTCCCGGCGACAGGCGACGCCGATGCTCCCGAGCGCGAACGCGAGGAACATCAGTGCCCGCAGCTGCCGGCGGGTGCGACGCGCGGCGCGCACGGCGTTCATTCGCGGAAGTGGACCGGGGTGCCGACCGCCACCGCGCTCGCCACGGCCTGCGCGGCGAAGTTGGTCAGCCGCACGCAGCCGCTGGACTGTTCGCGGCTGATGTCGGCGGGCTCCGGTGTACCGTGGATGCCGTAGTGCTTCTTGTCGATCCCCATCCACACCAGCCCCACCGGCCCGTTGGGGCCTGGCGGCAACATGGCGGGCTTGGCACCCTTGGGCTGGTTGACGAGCAGGTCCGGGTCATAGCGGTAGTCGGGGTCGCGCACCACCGTGGTGATCTTCCAGTCGCCGATCGGCAATGGAAAACGGCTTGAACCGGTCGAAGCCGGGAACTGCGCGTATACCCGGTCGTCGGCGTCCAGCAGCTGCAGCACACCGTCCGACTTGTCCACGACCAGGCTCGCCGCCTTCGGCAGCTGTTCGGCCGGGCGGGTGTACGGAACCACCAGCCTGGTGCCGGCCACCATCTCCGCTTCCGGGTTGAGCGCGCGGATCAGCGCCGGCTTGCTGTTGAAACGCTCACCCAGCATTTCGCCGATGTCCTCATAGACCAGCCGCGCCATCTTCGCCTTGTCTGCCGGTTGTTCGGGCGTGGGCGCGTACGGACCGGCGACGTCCCCGGCGGTCAGCGTGTACTCGACCAGCACCGGGGCCGCGTCCTTGTTGAGCAGCGCCCAGGTCGCGGCATCCAGCTTGCCGGAGGGCTCGATCCCATGCGCCTTCTGGAAACCGCGCACCGCCTTGGCCAGGTTCCTGCCCGCCAGGGCGTCGATCTCGCCGCTGGAGTAATGCGCACGCAGCAACAACACCTGTGCGCGCAGCACGCCGGACTTGCCGGTGAGGATCGCCGGATCGTTGGCATCCTGGCCGGCGGCGGCCACCGGCGCTGGCGGGCTGGCGGGCTCGGCGGCCTGCGCCGCGTCCGGACCGGTGCCCCAGGCCCGGACGGGCTGCGGACCCAGCACCGGCGCCGCCTCGACCAGCGGGACGGCCGCGACAGCGGCGTTCGCAGGAACCGCCGCCGGTGGGGATACAGGCGCTGCGGCGGCGGCTTGCACAGCGGGGGGTGCTGTACCCTCCTTGGCCTCGCGCGCCGCCTCCTCGGCGGTTGACTGTGCGCTGCAGGCCGACAGCACAGCCAGCAGCACCGGGGTGACAGGACGCAACAGGTGCATGGGACTCTCCGGACGGAACCTGTACCGATCGTGCAGGCAGCCGGTTGGCGGACATGTGAAGCCGGCCCAATTGCACTAAATTAGTGCAATGCCCGTGCATGACCCCGCCGATCCCGTGCTCGACGCCCTGTCCACGCCGCTGCTGCAGCTGGATGCGCGGGGCGCGGTGACGTTCGCCAATGCGGCAACCGCCCGCTGGTTGGGGGTCAGCCGGCGCCGGCTGATCGGCCTGCATGCCGCCGCGCTGGAACGCGAGGGCAACCAGCTGGCCACCCGGTTGGCCCGGCCGCAGGACGCGCCAGCACGGCTGCGCCGGGTCGGGCTGGCCCTGCCGGGCAGCGACACCCTGCGCTTCGCCGACCTGTGGCTGACCCCGGCCGACGACGGCCTGTGGCTGGAGGCGCATCCGGTCGACGAATTCCCCGGCGATGATCCCGCGCAACTGCTGCCGTCGGCGCTGGCCGCCTCGCTGAAAGGCCTCGCGCACGAGCTGCGCAACCCGCTGCTGGGCATCAAGGGCGCGGCGCAGCTGCTGGCCCGGCGGGTGGATGCCGACGCACGCGAACTCACCGGCATCATCGAAAGCGAGGTGCAGCGGCTGGCCGCGCTGGTGGACGGCCTGCTCAACCCGGCCCCGCCGCAGGCGTTCACCGAGGTCAACATCCACGCCGTGCTGGAGCGCGTGCTGCGGCTGGCTGAAAGCGACGCCGGCTGGGCGGTGCAGCTGCAACGCGACTACGATCCGTCGCTGCCGGAATTCGCCGGCGACGCCGACCGCCTCTCGCAGGCGATCTGGAACCTGGTGCGCAACGCCATCGAGGCCGGGGCCGGCACGGTCACCCTGCGCACGCGCGTCGAGCACGGCGCGCGCCTGGGCGAAGCGCTGCTGCCACTCGCGCTGCGGCTGGAGGTGGTCGACGACGGCCGCGGGGTGCCCCCGGAACTGGCCGAACACCTGCTGCTGCCGCTGGTCAGCGGCCGCGCCGATGGCACCGGGCTGGGGCTGGCATTGGCCCAGCAGGTGGCGCGCGAACACCGCGGCGCGCTGACCTGGCGTTCGCGCCCCGGCCATACCGTGTTCACCCTGCTGCTGCCGCTGGCGGCCGAACCGGAGCAGACCGATGGCTGATGCGGCGCAGGTCTGGGTCGTCGACGACGATCGCTCGGTCCGCTTCGTGCTGGCCGCGGCGCTGGGCGAGGCGGGGTTCCGGGTCACCGCCTTCGCCGATGCCGCCGAAGTGCTGGATGCGCTGGCCAGTGGGCGCGTGCCGGACCTGCTGCTGACCGACGTGCGCATGCCCGGCGACAGCGGGCTGACCCTGCTCGACAAGCTCAAGGCCAGCCACCCGCGCCTGCCGGTGATCGTGATGTCGGCGCATACCGATGTCGCCAGCACCGCCGGCGCATTCCGCGGGGGCGCGCAGGAATTCCTGTCCAAGCCCTTCGACATGGACGAAGCGGTGGCGCTGGTGCGGCGCGCGCTGCCGGAACAGGCGATCGAGCGCGCCGCCCTGCCGCCTGCGGCGGTCCCCGAACCGACGCAGGCGCTGGTCGGTCAGGCACCCGCCATGCGCGCGCTGTTCCGCGCCATCGGCAGGCTGGCGCAGGTGCCGCTGTCGGTCCTGATCACCGGCGAAACCGGCACCGGCAAGGAGCTGGTGGCGCGCGCGCTGCATCGCGAATCGCCGCGCGCAGCGCGCCCGTTCGTGGCGCTGAACACCGCCGCGATCCCGGCCGAACTGCTGGAATCGGAGCTGTTCGGCCATGAGGCAGGCGCGTTCACCGGCGCTTCCAGGCGCCACATCGGCCGCTTCGAGCAGGCCGACGGCGGCACCCTGTTCCTCGACGAGATCGGCGACATGCCGGCGGCGCTGCAGACGCGGCTGCTGCGGGTGCTGGCCGAGGGTGAGTTCTTCCGGGTCGGCGGCCGCGAGCTGATCCGCGTCGACGTGCGCGTGATCGCCGCCACCCACCAGCCGCTGGAAACGCTGGTGGAACAGGGCCGCTTCCGTGCCGACCTGCTGCACCGTCTCGACGTGGTGCGGCTGCAACTGCCGCCGCTGCGCCAGCGCCGCGAGGACATCCCGCAATTGGCCGCGCGCTTCCTCGCACACGCCGCGCGCAAGCTGCAGCTGCCACCGAAGAAGCTGTCCGCAGCGGCGCTGGAACGGCTACGCACGCACGCCTGGCCTGGCAACGTGCGCGAGCTGGAGAACGTGTGCTGGCGGCTGGCCGCGCTGGCCCCCGGCGAAACCATCGGCGCGGCCGACCTGGCGCTGGCACTGCCCGCCAGTGGCGGCACCGCGGCAGCGCCGGCGGACTGGACCCTGCTGCTGGCCGACTGGGCACGCGCACAGCTGGATGCCGGCACGCCAGCGCTGCACGCGCAGGCGCGCGACCTGCTGGACCGCACCCTGCTGGACACCGCGCTGGAGCGCTGCAACGGCCACCGCAGCGACGCCGCCGCCCTGCTGGGGCTGTCGCGCAACACCGTCACCCGCAAGCTGGGCCCGTCCCGCAAGCGGCGATGACGCCCGACCGGCTTCCTGCAATATCTTCATCGCGCCTGAAGCCGCCTCCCGACACAGTAATCCCCTCCCGCAACCGGAGACTGCCATGCATCCTTTGCCCCGAGTCACCCTCGTCACCGCCCTCGCCGCAGCGCTGGCCGCCTGTGCCAGCACGCCCCAGGAAGCCGCGCCGCCCGCCGCCCCGGCCGCGACCGCACACAACGCGAGCACCGCCAGGCAGGCCATCGCCAACCTCGCCTCGGCCTCCGGCAGCCTGGTCAGCGGCCGGCTGACGCTGGTGCCGATGGGCGACGGCGTGCACATCACCGGCGAGATCGGAGGGCTGCAGGCGAACAGCAGCCACGGCTTCCATATCCACGAGAAGGGCGACTGCAGCGCGGCCGATGCCAGCAGCGCCGGCGGCCACTTCAACCCCGCTGCGAAGCCGCATGGCCGCACCGGGCACGGCGCGCACCATGCCGGCGATGGCGACAACCTGGTGGCGGATTCGCAAGGCGTGGCGCGGGTCAACGCCCACTTCTCCGGGGTCAGCCTGGGCGGCGGCAGTGCCAACGACATCGCCGGCCGCGCGCTCATCGTCCACGCCAACGCCGACGACTACAGCAGCCAGCCGGCCGGCAACGCCGGGGCACGGGTGGCCTGCGGACTGATCCGGGTGACCGCGCCCTGAGCAGGGCATGACGGCAGCGCGCGCCGAAAGGCGCGCCTGCCTCAGCGCAGGCAGTCGCTGTTGCCGTCGCCGCAGTGGACGAACTGCACCGGCACGCCATGCACTTCCAGCACCGCCGCGTACTGGCGCTGGCGCGCCTGGAAGCGGATGTAGCCGCGCTCCAGCTTGCCGCTGTCGGTTTCTTGCGGTGCATTGCGCGCACGCCAGGCCTGCGGTGACAGCATCGCGATCCGCACCTCGCCGTCCCCATAGCGGGCCAGCGGTTCCGGCGGCGCGTCGAGCAGGAACTCCGCATCCTTATCCGCCAGCATCGGCCCGAGCAGCGCGTGCTCCAGCAGCGACCAAAGCGCATCCAGGCCAACGTTCTGGTACTGCATCGCCATCATCGCCAGCAGGTCGTGCAGGCTCAGGTAGCGGATGTGTTCGATCCGCGCACCCAGCCCGTCCTGCAGCGCCAGCGCCGCGTCAGCCTGGGCCATCCCGCAGTCGAACAGCTTGGACTCCAGCTGGTCCGCGGCCGCCGCCAGGCCCGGCCCGCGCAGCACGAATGGCATCACCCGCAGCCCGCCGCCGGCCAGCGCTGGGTCGCACTGCAGCGGCTGCGGCACGTCGCCCTGCGCGTCTGCACCGAACCCGATCACCCGCGCGCCCTGTGCCTGCCCCGGCGCGCGCTGCAGCAGCTCGAGGACGCGCTGGTGCAGTGGCCAGCCGGGGCGCAGCGCCTCGGCCGGATCGAAATGCGCCGCCATCAGCGCCAGCTCGCAGTCGGCCACGTCCGGGGTGAGCTTGGCCAGGTCTCGGCCCAGCAGCACGGCCACCTCCCCGGCGACATCCGCGGGCAGCGCGGCGCGCTCAGGCAGGCCGCCGTCGCGGAGCTCGATGGCGATGACGCCGCGGAATACGGCGGGGTCTGGCGCAGTGAACGACATGTTGAGTCCCGACTCGGAAGAGCAACGCTACACTCGACCCATTATGCCCGCGTCCGCGGGCCAGACCCGAGGTGAGCCCATGCAACACGGTCGTCCCGTCGCCATCCTGGGCGGTGTCCGCATCCCGTTCTGCCGCCAGAACACGGCCTATGCCGACGTCGGCAACCTCGGCATGTCGGTGCGCACGCTGGGCGCGCTGGTCGAGAAATTCGGCCTGCACGGGCAGCAGCTGGGCGAAGTGGCGATGGGCGCGGTGATCAAGCATTCGTCCGACTGGAACCTCGGCCGCGAGGCCGCGCTGTCCTCCGGCCTGTCGCCGCTGACCCCCGGCATCACCCTGCAGCGCGCCTGCGGCACCTCGCTGGACACGATCGTGCACATCGCCGGCAAGATCGCGACCGGGCAGATCGAAGCCGGCATCGGCGGCGGTTCGGACACGACGTCTGACGTGCCGATCGTGTACGGCAAGGCGCTGCGCCAGCGCCTGCTCAAGGCCGCAGCGGCCAAGACCTTCAAGGACAAGCTGGCCGCGTTCAAGGGCTTTCGTTTCGCCGAACTGAAGCCGGACTTCCCCGGCGTGGCCGAGCCGCGCACCGGCAAGTCGATGGGCGCGCACTGCGAAGACATGGCGAAAGAGTGGAACATCTCCCGCGATTCGCAGGACGAGCTGGCCGCCGCCTCCCACCACAAGCTGGCCGCCGCCTATGCGCGCGGTTTCTTCGATGACCTGGTGGTGAGCTTCCGTGGGGTCAACCGCGACAACATCCTGCGCCCGGACAGCAGCATCGAGAAGCTGGCCACGCTCAAGCCCGCCTTCGACAAGACGTCCGGCAAGGGCACCCTGACCGCGGGCAACTCCACCCCGCTGACCGACGGCGCTTCCGCCTGCCTGCTCGCCAGCGACGAATGGGCCGCGCAGCACGGCCACGAAGTGCTCTGCCACCTGCGCGATGCGCAGGTCGCGGCGGTGGATTTCGTCCACGGCGAAGGCCTGCTGATGGCGCCGACGATTGCGGTGGCGGAGATGCTCAAGCGCAACGGACTGGCACTGCAGGATTTCGATTTCTACGAGATCCACGAAGCCTTCGCCGCACAGGTGCTGTGCACGCTACGCGCGTGGGAGAGCGAGGAGTACTGCAAGACCCGCCTCGGCCTTGACGCACCGCTGGGCCGCATCGATCCCGCGAAGATCAACCCCAACGGTTCTTCGCTGGCGGCCGGCCATCCGTTCGCCGCCACGGGCGCGCGCATCGTCGCCACCGCCGCCAAGGAGCTGAAGCAGCGCGGCGGCGGCCGCTGCCTGATCAGCATCTGCACGGCCGGCGGGATGGGCGTGGTGGCGATCCTGGAGCGTTGAAACGCGGTCTCAGGCCGCAGCCAGCAGGCTGCGCGCCACCGCTTCGGCGGTCCTGATCCCGTCCACGCCGGCCGACAGGATGCCGCCGGCGTAGCCCGCGCCTTCGCCGGCCGGGAACAGGCCGCGCGTGTTGAGGCTGTGCCCATCCTTACCGCGGGTGATCCGCACGGGTGACGAGGTGCGCGTCTCCACGCCGGTCAACACCGCATCGTGCATGGCAAAGCCGCGGATCTGCCTGTCGAAGGCTGGCAGCGCTTCGCGGATCGCCTCGATCGCGTAGCGCGGCAGCGCTGCGTCCAGCGACCCCAGCCGCACGCCGGGCTTGTACGAGGGCAAGACCTGGCCGAACGCCCGCGAGGCGCGGTTGGCGATGAAGTCGCCGACCAGTTGCCCCGGCGCCTCGTAATCGCCACCGCCCAAGGTGAACGCCTGCGACTCCCAATGGCGCTGCAGCGCGATGCCGGCCAGCGGGCCGTCACCGTACGGTGCGAAATCCTCGGGCGTGATGCTGCAGACGATCGCCGCGTTGGCGTTGCGCTCGTTGCGCGAGTACTGGCTCATGCCGTTGGTGACCACGCGGCCGGGTTCGCTGGTGGCGGCCACCACGGTGCCACCCGGACACATGCAGAAGCTGTACACCGCGCGGCCGTTGCGACAGTGATGGACCAGCTTGTAGTCGGCCGCGCCCAGCAGCGGATGCCCGGCCTGCGGGCCGAAGCGCGCGGTGTCGATCAGCGCCTGCGGATGCTCGACGCGGAAGCCGATCGAAAATGGTTTTGCCTCGACGTACACGTCGCGCGCGTGCAGCATTTCGAAGGTGTCGCGCGCGCTGTGTCCCAGCGCCAGCACCACGTGGTCGGCGCGGATCTCTTCGCCGCTGGCCAGGACCACGCCGCGCACGTTGCGGGTGCCGGCGGCATCGGTCTCGACCAGCAGGTCATCGACGCGCTGGCTGAAGCGGATCTCGCCGCCCAGCGCTTCGATGGTGGCGCGCATTTTCTCCACCATCGACACCAGCCGGAAGGTGCCGATGTGCGGCTTGCTGACGTAGAGGATTTCCTCAGGCGCGCCGGCGGCGACGAATTCGGTGAGCACCTTGCGGCCGTAGTGCTGCTTGTCGCTGATCTGGCTGTAGAGCTTGCCGTCGGAGAACGTGCCCGCGCCGCCCTCGCCGAACTGCACGTTGGATTCCGGCGTCAGCACTTTGCCGCGCCACAGGCCCCACGTGTCCCGGGTGCGTTCGCGCACGGCCTTGCCGCGTTCCAGGATGATCGGGCGGAACCCCATCTGCGCCAGCACCAGCCCGGCAAACAGGCCACACGGCCCCATCCCGATCACCAGCGGGCGCAGCGGCAGCCGCGCGGGTGCCTGGCCGACGAACCTGTAGGTCGTGTCCGGCGTTGGCAGCACCTTGCTGCCCGACGGGTGCGGCGCATCCCGCAGGCACGCCAACAGCTCCGCCGCGCGCGGGGTGTCCACGTCGATCGCGTAGATCAACACGATCGCGCCGCGCCGGCGGGCGTCGTAGCTGCGCTTGGCGACGGCGTAGCCGTTCAGTTCGTGCGGGGCGATGCCCAGCCGCGCCACGATGGCGGCGGCCAGCGCGGCTTCATCGTGGTCCAGCGGCAGCTTGAGGTCGGTGATGCGCAACATGGGGAAGATCCGGAATTACTTCAGCGTGCGCTCGAACAGTTCGTAAATGCGCCGGTATTCGTCGTACCACGCGTCCGGATGGGTGAAGCCATGCCGTTCCAGCGGATACGGCGCCAGCTCCCACTTGTCCTTGCGCAGCTCGATCAGCCGCTGCGCCAGCATCACCGAATCCTTGAAGAACACGTTGTCGTCGATCATGCCGTGGGCGATCAGCAGGTGGTCCTGCAGGCCGTCGGCGTATTCGAGCGGCGAAGACCGCTTGTAGGCCTCGGGGTCGAGTTCGGGCGTGTTGAGGATGTTGCTGGTGTATTCGTGGTTGTACTGGGACCAGTCGCTGACCGGGCGCAGCGCGGCGCCGGCCTTGAACACGCCCGGCTTCTGGAACAGCGCGGCGAAGGCCATGAAGCCGCCGTAGCTGCCACCGTAGATGCCCGCGCGGTCGCGATCGCCCTGCTTGGTCTCCACCAGCCAGTCCAGGCCGTCGAGGTAATCCTCCAGTTCCGGCTTGCCCATCCAGCGGTAGATCGCGGTGCGCCAGTCGCGGCCGTAGCCCTCGCTGGCGCGGTAGTCGAGGTCGAGCACGATGTAGCCCTGGTCCACCAGCAGGTTGTGGAACATCTGCTCGCGGAAGTAGTTGGGGTAGCGCGCCGACACGTTCTGCAGGTAGCCCGCGCCATGCACGAACATCACGATGGGATATTTCTTGCCCGGCTCCATCTTCTCCGGGGCGTAGTACTTGCCCCAGATGGTGCCGGCGCCGTGCTTGCTGGGCACCTGCACGATCTGCGGCTGGATCCAGCTGCGCGCCTTGAAGTCGGCGCTGCGGGTGTCGGTGAGGCGGCGCGCTTCGCCACCGCCGGCGTCCACCACCGACAGTTGCGGCGGCAGGTAGGCCAGCGAATGGCGGACCAGCAGTTTGGTTTCGTCCAGCGAGGGCGTGAAATCCTCCACCCCGTCCAGCGCGGTCAGCTCGCGCACCTCGCCGCCGGCGGCGGGTACCTTGCAGACCTCGTAGTCGCCGGGTGCGCTACGGTTGCACAGGAACCGGAACGTGGCGCCATCGCGCGACACGCTGACCTGCGAGGCCTCCCAGCGGCCCTGGGTGAGCTGGCGCCGACGCGCGCCGTCGAACGTATAAAGATGCGAGAACCCGCTTTCCTCGCTGAGATACCAGAGCGTGCGGCCATCCGGCAGCCAGCCGAATTCGTTGAAGCCCCAGTTGATCCATGCCGGGTCGGTGAGCCGGTGGCGCGGTTGCAGGCGCGCGCCGTCAAGCTCGACGCTGGCGATCCAGCGGTCCTTGTTGTCGATGGCGCGCAGCATCACCGCCGCGTTGCGGCCGTCGGCGCTCCACTGCACATCGCCAACCTGCAGCGCGCGATTGCCCTGCAGGGCCGGCTTGCCGGCGGCCTTGCGCATTGCCGCCAGCGGGTCGACGGCGATACCGGGCAGCGGGTCGAACGCCAGCTCGGCCAGCTTGCCGGTGGCAAGGTCGGCCAGCCACAGCCTGTGCGGCACTGGATCACCGCGACCGACGCGGGTGCGCACGTCCTCGAACTCCTCGTAACCCGATTCGGTGACGTACATCGGCATCTTGCCGGCGCGTCCGCCGTCGGCGCCCTTCTCGCGGGTGACTGCCAGCAACCAGCGGCCATCCGGCGACAGCGCGGTGTCGGCGATCTCCACGCCCTTGCCCAGGTAGACCGGCGCCGGCGCGCGGGTCGGATCCGCCTTGCGCCAGTCGTCGGCCTGCACGCGCGCGGCGTCGCGGCGGGCACGGTCGTCGTTGAGGGTGGCGATCAGGCGCAGCTGGCGATCGCGCAGGTCATCGGCCTTGGGCGGCGTGCCCGGCGCGTCCTCGGCTTTCGCCACCGCGGCCTGCACCACGCCGCGGCCGTCCCAGCGATACCAGGCCTCGCCCGCGCGCCACACCAGCGCGCCGCTGCCGCTCCACTGCAGGCGCGAAGCGGCCTGGTTGTCGCGGGTCAGCTGCTGCAGCGCGCCGCCGCGCAGGTCGCGGACGAACACGTCGCCATTGCGGATGAAGGCGCTGCGGTTGCCCGCGGCATCGACCACCGCGCCATCGGCGTCGAGGTCGGCGCGCGCGGCATCGTCCAGCCGGGCAGTCGCCCCGCCTTCGATACCCACCCGCCAGGTGTCGCGGATGCTGGCGCCGTCCCGCTTCTGCAGGAAGTAGGCGGACTTGCCGTCCCAACTCCACCAGGCGCGCTCCACCGGGTTACCGATCCAGTCGGGGTCGGCCATCGCCTGGGTCAGGCTGACGCGCTCCGCGGCGTGCGCGGCGGGCAGGGTGGACAGCAGGGCGAACGCAAGCGGGAGGAGGCGCATGAACGGGTCCGGGGCGAAACGAATCGGGCAGCGTAGCAGCCGCTTTTCCACGCGCCTGTGCCGGATGTCCCGACAGCGGTTCCGCCGCAGCGCGCTTTACCGCACAATCCGTGATTGATTCCGCAAACCCGATTCCCCCGGATCGCGATGCTTGCCTTCGTCTACAAGAGCCTGAAAAAGGCCGATACCTATCTCTACCTCGCCACGCGCGACGATTTCGGCTGCCTGCCGGAACCGCTGCGCGCGCAGCTGGGCAACCTGCAGTTCGTGCTGGAAGTGGGGCTGACGCCGGAACGCCGGCTGGCACGCGAGAATCCCGACGTGGTGCGCAGCAACCTGACCAGCCGTGGCTTCCACCTGCAGTTCCCGCCCACCGTGATCGATCCGATGAGCGACGACTGGGGCACCGATGCCTGAACGCATGCCCGTGGCTGGCGCCGCGCTGCTCGCCCTTGCGCTGCTAGCGGCCGTCGGCGCGGGGCTCGTCGTCGATGGTCCCGCCCTCGCGCTGGCCTGGCTGGCACAGGTGCCGGCGGCGCTGGCCATCGCGCTGCTGCGTGGCAGCCGCGGCCGGCGGGCGCTGGCCGCCGATGCCGGCCGGCTGGCGCTGCTTTGGGGCGGCGGCTTCCTGCTGGCCGGGGCACTGCTGGCCTGGCCGCTGCTGCGGCTGCGCGAAGCCCCGTCGCTGGGACATGCGCTGGCGCTGGCCGGGTTGGCTGGAGCATTGCTGGTAGCGCTGTGGTGGCGCTGGCCGGACTGGCACACGCTGGAGCGCAGCGGTGGCAGCGCGCAGTCGCGCTTCGCTGCCCGCCAGGCGCAGGACCCCGCCGCCTGGCGCGGCCTGCTGCTGGGCGCGCTGCCCGTGTTCCTGCTGCTGGCCGGCGGCCTGCTGCTGGGCTGGCCGGGCCTGCTGGCCGGCAACGGCCGGCTGTTCGCCGGCATTGCCTACGCGCTGCTGCTGCCGCTGGCCCACCTCGCCCTGCAATCGGCGGCACCGGCCATCGCCCTGCATGGCCTGCCGGTGGTGGAAATGGACGCCGGCCCCGATGACGCCGCGACGGCCGGGGATGTCCTCGACAGCGAGCCGGCCATCGCACCGTTGCCGGCCGCGGACGAAGCGAGCTCCGCCGCCGAGCTCGCCGGCCTGGGCCGGCAGCTGTATGCGGCGGCACGGCTGGGCCGGGTCGAACGCGCGCTGGCGCTGCTGGCGGCCGGGGCCGACCCGCATGCGCCGCTGGAACCGGATGCGCGCGACCGCCGCAGCCTGCCGGTACTGGCCGCGGTGCTGCCGGACCTGCGCCTGCTGCGCGCGCTGATCGAGCGCGGCGTCGACGTCAATGCCATCCACGACGGCATGACGCCGCTGCTGGCCGCCACCCGCGACAGCTGGCACGGCCGCCCGGAAGCGGTGATGACCCTGCTCGCCAACGGTGCCGACCCGCGCATCGCCGACGCCGACGGCAACACCCCCCTGCACCACGCCGCACGCAGCTCCGACCCCGGCGTGGCCGCGCTGCTGCGCGACGCCGCCGCAGCCATCGATGCGCTCAACGGCGCCGGCCTGTCGCCGCTGGGCAGCGCCTGCGCCTGCGGCAACTGGCGTCTCGCGCGCTTCCTGCTGGAACGCGGCGCGCGCCCGGAACCCGCAGGCGGACAACCCGCCCTGCTGGCGGCGGCCGGCAGCGACGAGGACGATCCCGCCGGGGTCCTGCTGCTGCTGCGCCACAAGGCCAAGGCCAACGCCCGCGACGGGCGCGGCCGCAGCGCCCTGCACGAAGCCGCCGTGGCTGGCCACGCCGCCATCTGCCAAGCCCTGCTGGAAGCCGGGGCCGAAGTCGACGTGCGCGACGGCGAAGGCCGGACGCCCCTGCTGGAAGCCGCCCGCTGCGGCGCGCACGCGGCGCTGGAAGTCCTGCTTGCGGCGGGCGCCGACGCCGGCGCCTGTGATGCCGCCGGCGCCAATGCGCTGCACCTGGCCTGCACCGCGGAGGCACCCGCACCGGCACTGGTGCAACTGCTGCTGGCGCAGGGCGTGGATCCGCACGCTACCGATGCGCATGGTCGCAGCGCGGTGGACCTGGCCGAAGCCGCGGGCCGCTGGACGCTGGCGGCCCTGCTCGACCCCGGCCGCAGCCCGGCGGCGGCACCCGGCGAGGACGAACTGCCGCCGGAGCGGCCACCCTCCCTGCTGCTGCGGGAGGCGCTGCTGGAGGATGCCGACGCGACGCGCCTGCAGGGACTGGCGGCGCGACTGGAGCGCGAGGACTTCGACCGCCTGCTGGCCGATGCCGAAATCACCGACAGCCCCGCACGCACCGACTGGCTGCTGCGCCAGGGCGCCAACCCGGAGTACCGCCCCCCCGGCGCTCCCACGCCCCTCCGGGCCGCGCTACTCCGCGGTGAAGCGGGCATGGCCGCCGCCCGCCGGCTGCTGGCATACGGCGCCTCGCCGGCCGGTGCGGGTGGCCTGGCCGATTATCTGGCTGCCTGTCTTGAGACGCCCGCCGCCGACCCGGGCGGCGAAGCCTTCGCGCTGGAACTGCTGGCGCGCGGCGCCGATCCCTTCGCCGTCTCGAGCGCCGGCGAGCCGCCGCTGCTGCTGGCGGTGCGGCTGGACTGGCAGGCGCTGCTGCTGCAGTTGCTGGCCCACGGCACGGATCCCGATGCCTGCGATGGCCGCGGCATGAGTCCATTGCACTACGCCGCCAGTCTGGGGCGCCCGCAGATGCTGACCGCGCTGCTGGCCGCCGGCGCCGCGCCGGATCGACGCGCCGCCGATGGGCAGACCCCCTTGGGCATCGCCTTGGCCAGCGGCCGCCGCGACCTCGCCGACTGGCTGGACTGGCGCGGCTGGCCCCTGCCGCATCGCCCGCTGCGCGCCACCGACCTGCCGGCGGCTGCCATCACCGGCGATCGCGACGCGGTGCGCCGCCTGCTCGATCTGGGCTTTCCTGTCGACACCACCGACAGCCAAGGCTGCACCGCGCTATTGCGCGCCGCGGGTGGCGGACACCTCGGGCTGGTCGAAGACCTGCTGGCACGCGGCGCCGATCCCGGCCGCACTGCCAATACCGGCGCCACCGCCCTCTCCGCCGCAGTCAGCATGCGCCAACCCGAGATCGTCGAGCGCCTGCTGCAGGCCGGCTGCAGCCTGGAGCAGCGGCTGCCGGGCGAAGTCACCGTGCTGATGCTGGCCGCAGCGCTGGGCCTGCCGGAGCTGGTGGCGCGGCTGCTGCGCGCCGGCGCCGACCTGCACGCGGTCGATGCACAGGGCCAGACGCCCCTGCACTGCGCCGCGCTCTACGGCTTCACCGCGCGCGACCGCGCCCGCCTGCTGGCACTGCTGGACGGCCTGCTGCTGGCCGGCGCCGACCCCCACTTGGCGGCCAGGAACGGCACCACCCCGCTGCTGCTGCTGCTGGGCGCGCGTGCCGAGCCCGGCACGCCGAGCAGCGAAGACGTGCTGCTGGCCGCGCTGGACCGGCTGCTGGATGAAGACGTCCGGCTGGACGCCTGCGACGCGCGCGGCTACGGCCCCCTGCATCTGGCCGCACTGCATGGCCTGCGCCGCACGGTGCAGGCGCTGCTGCGCGCCGGCGGCGACCCCGCCCAGGCGGACGCGGCCGGGCGCACGCCGCGCGACGTCGCGCTCATGCGCGGCTACGTCGACATCGCCGCGGAGCTGGTCCCGCCGGTCGCGCCGCCGCCCTCTGGCGTCTCGATGGCACGCTTCCTGCGCGAGTAACGCAGCACCAGGCCACAGGGAAAAAAGCCCGCAGGCTTGCTCCGGTGGCGCGCAGCCGGCTGCGCTGCCGGACGCCCATGGAACACGCGCATCGCGCGCTGGTCCACCGTGCCGATCCCCGCTTGCGGGAAGAACGCAGAGCGCCAGCGGCTGCGCGAACAATGCCGCCGGGTCAGGCCTCAGGCGGCGCCGGAAGCGGCATCGTCGCGGGCGACCCCGGCATCCGCCTCGAACAGTCCGTCCAGCTCACGCCGCGCGTCACGGGTGGCTTGCAGCAGCGCGTCCTCGTCGTCCTGCAGCAGCCGCTGCTGCTCCAGCAGCGACTCGTCCCATTCGCGGAAACGGCGCGCCCGGTCCTCGGCCTGCTCGCGGTCCATGCCCAGCGCCACCAGCACCTCGCGGCCGATCTCCAGGCTGCTGCAGAAGGTTTCGCGCAGCGCCTGCGCGCCCAGATCCACCAGCTGCCACGCGTGCCGACGGTCGCGCGCGCGCGCGAACACCCGCGCCTCCGGGTAGTGCTTGCGCACCAGCCGCACCATCCGCAGGCTGGCCTCGACGCCGTTGATGGCGACCACGAAGATGCGGATCCGCGCGGCACCGGCCGAGCGCAGCAGCGCCAACCGGGTCGGATCGCCGTAGTAGATCTGGTCGGTGCCGATCTGCCGCGACAGGTTGACCTGTTCGATGTCCGGGTCGATCGCGATGAAAGCGATGCCCTGCGCGCGAAGCAGGCGGGCGATGATCTGGCCGAAGCGGCCGAAGCCGGCGATCAGCACCTGCGGATGGCGATCCTGCGGGATCGCATCGTACTCGCGCGCTTCCGAGACCAGCTTGTCGGGCAGCAGCCTCGAGGCCAGCATCAGCAACAGCGGGGTGGCCGCCATCGACAGGCCGACGATGGCGGTCAGGCGGTCGTGGGTGGCGGCATCCAGCAGCCTGGCCCGCGCCGCTTCGCCGAACACCACGAAGGCGAATTCGCCGCCCAGCGCCAGCACCGCCGCCAGCAGGCAGGCGCCGCGCCCGTCCAGCCGCCCCGGACGCAGGCCGAGCGCGAACAGCAGCAGCGACTTCACCGCCAGCAGTACCGCCACGCCGCTCGCGATCAGCAGCGGCTCCGCCATGATCCGCTGCACGTCGATGCCCATGCCCACCGCCATGAAGAACAGGCCCAGCAGGAGGCCTTCGAACGGCCGGATCTGCGCCTCCAGTTCGTGCCGGTATTCCGATTCGGCCAGCAGCACGCCGGCGAGGAACGCGCCCAGGCCAGCGCTCAGGCCCGCCATCTGCATCAGCCAGGCACTGCCAAGCACCACCAGCAGCGCGGCGCCGGTGAACACCTCCGGCAGGTCGGTGCGGGCGATCGCCCGGAACAGGTGACGTAGCAGGTAGCGGCCGCCGATCACCAGCGCCGCGATCAGCGCCACCGCGCGCACCACTTCGGTCCATTCCAGGCCCACGCTCTTGGCCTTGCCCAGCAGCGGGATGGCGGCCAGCAGCGGGATCGCCGCCAGATCCTGGAACAGCAGGATCGCGAAGGCGAGCCGGCCATGCTCGGTGGCCAGCTCCTTGCGCTCGGCCAGCAACTGCAGGCCCACCGCGGTGGACGACAGCGCCAGGCCCAGCCCCACCACCAGCGCCGCCTTCCAGCCCAATCCAGCCAGCATCGCCAGCCCGCCCAGCGCCAGCCCGCACAGCAGCACCTGCAAGCCACCGACCAGGAAGATCGGCTTGCGCATCACCTTCAACCGCGGCAGCGACAGCTCCAGCCCGATCACGAACAGCAGCATGACCACGCCGATTTCGCTGGCCGCCAACACCTTGTCCGGGTCGCGCACCAGCGCCAGCTCATGCGGCCCCAGCAGCACGCCGGCGGTCAGGTAGGCGAGGATCGCGCCCAGTCCGAAACGCTTGAACAGCGGCACCGCCAGCACCGCTGCCAGCAGGAATACAAGTGCCAGTTCCAGACCGCCGCTGTCCATCCGTTCCTATCCGTGCAGTTCCGCGCCAGCTTACGGCACGGCGGGATCGGCCGGCACGCTGGTCGCGCAGCGGCTTGCCTTGATCTTCGCGTCGATGGCATCGAGGGCGGCTTGGCGCTCGCGGCGCGTGCCGTCATCGGCATAGCGCAACTTGAAGTCGGCTTCGTCCAGCCGCCGGTACCAAGTCGCGCACAACTGCGCATCCGGCACCGCGGCGCAGCTGTCCTGCTTCATCTCGCAGGCGCTGGCCATGCCGACCTGCGCGCGCCCGTCGAGCCCGGTCACCTGCAGCGGCGCGCAGCGCGGTGGCGGCTCGGCGCTCTCGCCGAAATAGGTTTCGCCGTCCCAGGTCCGGCACTGGTAGAGCGGCGGCGGCGCCGGCAGGCCGGCGGCCTCGGGCGCGGGCGTGCGCTGCATCGACGGGCCACTGACCAGCACGAAGTCACCGTACTGCGGTGGCGGTGCAGGGGCTTCCACCTGCGGCTTCCGCGCCGGCACCGGCATGGTCTTCACCGCACCGATCCGGCGGATTTCCTGCTTCATGCCGGATGCGCAGGGGGCGCCGTTCTGCATCGACACATTGCCCTTGGCATCGGTGCACTTGTAGAAGACGGTGTCCTGCGCGGGCAGCGCGAGCGGGGCGCACAGCAGCAGGACCAGGACGAGGACAAGCCGCATCTCAGCGACCACCGCAGTCGTTGTCGAGGCGGGCGTTGAGCGCGCGCTCCTCTTCGCGCAGCAGGTCGCGTTCCTTTTCCTGCGCGTTGAAGAAGCGGGTGCGCAATGTGCTGCGGCGGTCGCGCAGGCGCGCGCAGGCCTCGACCGGGGGCAGCATCGTGCAGTCGTCGCGAATCCAGCTGCCGCCGCCGGTGGCGACCGGCCAGCTGATGTCGCGATGCGGCGGGCGCATCACCCGCTCCGGGTGGCCGATGTTGTCACCCAGCACCGAGCGCGGACGCACCACCGGATAACCCAGCGTCCACAGCGGCACCCAGCGCGGATTGCCGCGGCCGTCATCGCTGGTGTAGCGCTTGCCCTCGGGCGTGACGCATTCGTACAGCGGCCGCGGCGGCGCCAGGTACACGGTGCGCGGCTCCGCCTGCGGCGCGGGCACGGCGGCGTGCGGCTTCGCCGGGGCGGTTGGCGACGCCGGCGCATCGACCGGGCGCAGCATCTCGCGCGCCTGCTGCGCCTGGCCCTTCGCGCAGGGCGCGTCCTGCAGGCTGACCTTGCCGGCGGCGTCGGTGCAGCGATAGACGGTGACGGTGGCCGCCGGTTTGGCCTGCGCGCGCGCGCTGCCGGTGAACGGCAGCAGCAGGCAGGCGGCAAGGAGGGCGGCGACGCGCATGGCCCCATCTTGGCGCGTCGGCGCGCGCGGCGGAACCCCGCGCCGCACGCGCTTTCAGGCGGCCGTCAGCGCCACCGGGATCGCCTTGGCGCCGCGCAGCATGCGCGCGATGCTGGCCGCGGCATCGCGGCCTTCCTGCACGGCGGTCACCACCAGGTCGGCGCCGCGCACGCAGTCACCGCCGGCAAACAGCGCGTCATGCGCGGTCTGGTAGGGCAGCCGGCCGTTGCCGCCCACCGCCAGCCGGCCGTTGGCCTGCGCCTGCACCCCAAGTGTTTCCAGCCACCGTGGCGCGCGCGGGCTGAAGCCGAAGGCAATGATGACGACGTCGGCATCCAGCAGCGACTCGCTGCCGGCAATGGCTTCGGCGGCGCGACGGCCATTGCCATCGGGCGCGCCCAGCCGTGTTTCCACCATCCGCACCCCGCGCACCTGACCGTCGCCGATGATTTCCAGCGGCTGGCGGTTGAACAGGAACTGCACGCCTTCCTCGCGCGCATTCGCCACCTCGCGCGCCGAGCCCGGCATGTTGGCTTCGTCGCGACGGTAGGCACAGGTCACGCTGGCCGCGCCGAGGCGGACCGCCGAGCGCACGCAGTCCATGCCCGTATCGCCGCCGCCAAGCACCACCACGCGCTTGCCGCGCAGCTCGGGCAGCACGAGCTGGTCTTCCCAGCCGGCAATCGGGCGGCCCTGCGGATCGTGGCCGGTGACGATGCGGCCGTTCTGCACCAGGAACGGCAGCGCCGGCAGCACGCCCTGCAGCTCCTGCCCCGGCAGGCCACCGTCGGTGTAACGATAGGCGCCGAGGCCGAGGAACACCGCATCGAACTCGTCCAGCAGCGCGTCGATGCCGACATCGCGGCCCACGTCCACGCCGAGCCGGAAGCGCACGCCCATCCCTTCCAGCACCTCGCGGCGGGTGGCGATCACCGCCTTGTCCAGCTTGAAGCTGGGAATGCCGAACTGCAGCAGGCCGCCGATCTGCTCGTAGCGGTCGAACACGGTGGCCTCGATGCCGCTGCGCGCCAGCCGGTCGGCGCAGGCCAGCCCCGCCGGCCCCGCGCCGATCACCGCCACCCGCTTGCCGGTAGGCTTCACCTTCGACAGGTCCGGCCGCCAGCCCTGCGCGAAGGCGGTATCGACGATGTACTTCTCCACCGCGCCGATGGTGACCGCGCCGAAGCCGTCATTGAGCGTGCACGCGCCTTCGCATAACCGGTCCTGCGGGCACACCCGCCCGCACATCTCCGGCAGCGGGTTGGTCTCGTGGCAGAGCGCGGCTGCCTCATGGATGCGGCCTTCCTGCACCAGCTGCAGCCAGTCCGGGATGTAGTTGTGGACGGGGCACTTGGCTTCGCAATACGGATTGCCGCAATCCAGGCAGCGCCCGGCCTGGTGCGCCGCCTCGGCCTGCCCGAAACGCCCGTACAGCTCGTCGAAACTGCCGGCGACGCGATCGGACAGCGGCACCTTGGCCGGCATCTCGCGCGGCGACTCCAGGAACTGGAAGAGCTGTTGCTTGCTCATCAGGCCGCCCTCTTCAATTCGTGGGCCAGCGCTTCCAGGCTCGCCGCCTTCGGCTTGACCAGCCAGAACTTGCCGACGAAGTCGCGGAAGTCGTCGCGGATGCGCGCGCTCCAGGCGCTGCCGGTCAGCCGCGCATGCGCCTCGATCAGGTCGGTGAGGTGCTGGCGGTAGCCGTCCAGCCCCTCCGGGGTGATCCGCGAGATGTCGACCAGCTCGTGGTTGTAGCGATCGACGAAATCGCGCTCCAGATCCAGCACATAGGCCAGCCCGCCGGTGAAGCCGGCGCCGAAGTTCAAGCCGGTGCGGCCCAGCACCACCACCGCGCCACCGGTCATGTATTCGCAGCAGTGGTCGCCGGCGCCCTCGATGACCGCGGTGGCGCCGGAGTTGCGCACCGCGAAGCGCTCGCCGGCGCGGCCCGCCGCGAACAGCTCGCCGCCGGTGGCGCCGTACAGGCAGGTGTTGCCGAGGATCGGCGTGTCCTGCGAGGCGAACCGGCTGCCACCCGGCGGCTGCAGCACGATGCGGCCGCCGGCCATGCCCTTGCCGACGTAGTCGTTGGCTTCGCCCTGCAGGTGCAGGTGCAGGCCGCCGGCATTGAACGCACCGAAGCTCTGGCCGGCGCTGCCGCTCAGGCGCACGTCGATGGGCGTAGCGCTCATGCCGGTATCGCCATGGACGCGGGCGATGCGCCCGGACAGGCGCGCGCCGATGCTGCGGTCGGTATTGCGGATGCTGCCGACGAAGGCGCCGCCGGCACCGCTGGCAATCGCGTCGGCCAAAGCCGCGTCAAGCTGCGCGGCCAATCCATCCGCCGGCGCCTGCAATGCGGGCGAACCGCAGTAGGCGGATGCCTGCGCCGGATCGCGCGCCAGCAGCCGCGACAGGTCCACGTCGACATCCTCGCGGGTCGCGCGCAGGTGCTGTTCCAGCAGGTCGGTGCGGCCGATCGCCTCGTCCAGCGTGCGCAGGCCCAGCAAGGCCAGCCATTCGCGCACGTCTTCGGCGACGTTGCGGAAGTAGCATTCGACACGCTCGGGCAGACCCTTGAAATGGTCGCGGCGCAACCGCTCGTCCTGCGTGGCCATGCCGGTGGCGCAGTTGTTGAGGTGGCAGATGCGCAGGTACTTGCAGCCCAGCACGATCATCGGCGCGGTGCCGAAGCCGAAACTGTCCGCGCCCAGCAGCGCCGCCTTGATCACGTCCAGCCCGGTCTTCAGGCCACCGTCGGTCTGCAGCAGCACCCGCCCGCGCAGCTCGTTGGCCTGCAATGCCTGCCGCGCTTCCGACAGGCCAAGCTCCCACGGCACGCCGGCATAGCGCACCGAGCCGAGCGGACTCGCGCCAGTGCCGCCGTCGTGGCCAGCGATGGTGATGAGGTCGGCGCCGGTCTTGGCCACACCCGCGGCAATGGTGCCCACGCCGGCGTGGCTGACCAGCTTCACCGAGATCAGCGCCTGCGGATTCACCTGGCGCAAATCGAAGATCAGCTGCGCGAGGTCTTCGATGGAATAGATGTCGTGGTGCGGCGGCGGCGAGATCAGGCCGATGCCGGGCTTGGCGTAGCGCAGCCGCGCGATCAACGGGTTGACCTTGCTGCCCGGCAACTGCCCGCCTTCGCCGGGCTTGGCGCCCTGCGCCAGCTTGATCTGCAGCACTTCGGCGTTGATCAGGTAGTCGGGGGTCACGCCGAAACGGCCGGAGGCGATCTGGCGGATCTTGCTGCGCCGCTCGGTGCCATTGCGCGCGGGGTCTTCGCCGCCTTCGCCGGAATTGCTGCGCCCGCCGAGGCGGTTCATCGCGATGGCCAGCGCCTCGTGCGCCTCCGGCGACAGCGCGCCCAGGCTCATCGCCGCGCTGTCGAAGCGGCGCACGATGCTTTCAACCGGTTCCACCTCGGACAGCGGCAGTGGCGTGGCAGCGGCTTTCAGCCGCAGCAGGTCGCGCAGCGCCGCCGGCGGGCGCGTATCAACGTGGGCGGCGTAGGTCTTCCAGTCGGCGCGGTCGCCGGTCAGCACCGCGTGCTGCAGCGACTGCACCACCTCCGGGTTGTACTGGTGGTATTCGCCGCCGTGGACGTAGTGCAGCAGGCCACCGAGTTCCGGCAGCGCATCATCGTCCCAGCCATGCGCGGCAAGTTGCCGCGCATCCGCTTCCAGCCGCGCGAAACCGGCGCCGCCGATCCGCGAGGGCGTACCGTCGAAGCAGCGCGCCACCACCTCGTCGGCCAGGCCGACGATCTCGAACAGGCCGGCGCCGCGATAGCTGGCAATGCTGCCGATGCCCATCTTCGAGAGGATCTTCAGCAGCCCCTTCTTCACCCCGCGGCGGTAGCTGCGGCCGATCTGCGCCGGCTCGCTGCCGCTCTTGCCGCCAAGCACGCCGCGCCGGCCCAGTGCATGCAGGGTCTGGTAGGCGAGGTAGGGATACACCGCGGTGGCGCCAAAACCAATGAGGCACGCGAAGTGGTGCGGGTCGCGCGCGGTGCCGGTTTCCACGATCAGGTTGGCGTCACAGCGCAGGCCGGCGCGGACCAGGTGCTGGTGGACCGCGCCGGTGGCCAGCAGCGCATGCACGGCGGCGGCGGCGCGACGCGGGCGGCGGTCGGACAGCACCAGCAGTTCGTCGCCGGCGCGCACCGCGTCCTCGGCTTCGGCGCAGATGCGGTCCAGCGCCTGCGCCAGCGTGGAGCTGTCATCGAAATACAGGTCGATGTAGCGGTAGCGGGCGGAGAACCGCGGCAGCGTCAGCAGCTGGTGCAGCTTGCGCTGCGACAGCACCGGCGAGTTCAGCAGCACGTGGTCGACGTTGTCCGCTCCGTCGTGGAACAGATTGCCCTCGCGCCCGATCTGGGTGGACAGCGTCATCACGCACGCCTCCCGCAGCGGGTCGATCGGCGGGTTGGTGACCTGTGCGAAGGCCTGCCGGAAGCAGTCGTACAGCGGCCGCACTCGCTGGCTGATCGCCGCCATCGGGATGTCGTCGCCCATCGAGCCGATGGCTTCCTGCCCGGTTTCCACCAGCGGCCGCAGCACCCGCTCCTGTTCCTCGCGGGTCAGCTGGAACAGCTTCTGGAAGCCGAGCACGGTGGCGTCGTCGAACGGCACGTCGCACAGCGCCGGATCGATCAGTTCGGTGTGCAGGTAGGTCATGCCCTGCCGGAGCCACTGCTTGTACGGCGCGCGCGCGCGGTTGAGCGCGTCGATGGCGTCGTTGTCGAGCAGCCGGTCGGCGACCAGATCGACCGCGATCATCTCGCCCGGCCCCAGCTTGCCCTTGGCCTGCACGCGCGCGGGGTCGATGTCGAGCACGCCCGCTTCGGAAGCGATGGCGAACACCCCGTCCGTGGTCAGCAGCCAGCGCGCCGGGCGCAGGCCGTTGCGGTCCAGCGTGCAGGCGGCGTGCCTGCCATCACAGGTGACCACGCCTGCCGGGCCGTCCCACGGCTCGGAGTTGATCGCGTAGTACTCGTAGAACGCCGACAGGTCGGCGTCCTTGTATTCCAGCGACTGCGTGGCCGGCGGCATCAGAATGCGCATCGCCTTGGGCAGGTCCATGCCGCCCAGCAGCAGCCACTCCAGCGCATTGTCCAGCGACTGCGAATCGGAGCCATGCATCGACACCACTTCGTCGATGCCGGCGAGGTCCAGCAGCTTTGATTTCCACACGCCTCTGCGCGCCTGCGCCCAGCGACGGTTGCCCTCGATGCTGTTGATCTCGCCGTTGTGTGCCAGCCGGCGGAACGGATGCGCCAGCGGCCAGCGCGGCTGGGTATTGGTGGAGAAGCGCTGGTGGAACAGCACCGCGCGCGCCTCCAGCAGCGGATGCGCAAGATCCGGAAACAGCTGCCGCAGATGCTTCGGCAGCACCATGCCCTTGTAGCCCAGCAGGCGCGTGGACAGGCTGACAACGTAGAAGTCGGGCGCCTCGCGCAGCACCTGCTCGGCGCGCTTGCGGGCCAGGTACAGCGCGCGCTCGAACGCATCGGCATCGTCGCCATCGCTTTCCACGAACACCTGCGCGATGCGCGGCAGCGAGGCGCGCGCGAGTTCGCCGCAGACCGACGGATCCACCGGCACGTCGCGCCAGCCGACCACGCGCAAACCGGCGTTGCCGAGCTCGTGCGCCAGCACCTCGCGGCAGCGCGATGCGAGGGCGGCGTCCCGAGGCAGGAACACGTTGCCGACGGCGATGGGCCCGGCATGCAGCGCGATGCCGGCGTCGTTCGCCAGCGCGCGCAGGAAGCCGTCGATGCCGTGCAGCAGCACGCCGCAGCCATCACCGGACAGGCCATCGGCTGCAACGCCGCCGCGATGCGCCATCCGCGACAGGGCTTCCAGCGCGCCATCGACGATCGCCCGCGACGCCCCGCCCTCGACCTGTGCGATCAGGCCGAAACCACAGCTGTCATGTTCACTGGCAGGGTCGTACAAACCCCGGGTCGGGCTGCGCCGCATGGTCGTGTCCGTGCAGGAGTTGTGGAACGCCCGCGTTCCGACTCTCCCTGTGGAACCCGATGCGCACCCCGACTAGAGCATAGTTTGTGCAGCGCAACAAGAGGGTTTTGCGAACAAATTTTCGTTGCAGGAGAAACCGCTTTTCGCCCGCAAACGCAGGGCGGACGCGGTTTTCAGCGCAGGACGGCGCCGCTGCGCGCGTCGCGGATGGTGCTGGGCTGCGCGCGCCCGAGGGTTTCGCCATCGGTGACGGCATCGACCCCGGCAACGATGCGAGGGTCGAGTTCCGCGCGCGTGCGCGGTGAAGGCTCGCTGGCGATATTGGCGCTGGTCGACACCAGCGCGCCGCCGAAGCCATCGCACAGCGCGCGCACCAGCGGATGCGCGGTGACACGCACCGCGATGCCGTCGTGCGCGCCGGTGATCCAGCTTGGCGCGTCCTTCGACGCCGGCATGATCCAGGTATTCGGCCCCGGCCAGCTTGCACGCACCTCGGCCAGCTGTGATCCGCCAAGCGATGCGGTGTCGATGAACGGCGCGAGTTGCGCCTCGCTCGACGCGATCAGGATCAACCCCTTGGCCACGTCACGCTGCTTGAGCGCTAGCAGGCGCAGCACCGCGGCTTCATCGCGCGGATCGCAACCCAGCCCCCATACGCCCTCGGTGGGGTAGGCGATGACGCCGCCCCGATGGAGGGCGGCAACGACGTTGGCGAGGCTGGCGTGCATGCTCATGCGGCAATTCTTCCGTCACCACCGTCGAAGCGGGGTGACGGCGGAGACTCAGAACGGCGCCTCGTCCCGCGACGGCTTCTTCACCACGCGCTTCTTGCCCGGCTCCACCTTGGCCGCGGTGAGCAGCGGCTTGGCGGGTTCGATGTCGGCCGAATACGGACGCGCGGCATTCTTGGCAGTGGCCTTCTTCACCGCTTTCTTGGCCACGGCCTTCTTGGCGGCCGGCTTCTTCGCCGCCTTCTCGGCGGGCGCCTTCTTCACCGCGGCCTTCTTGGCGGCGACCTTCTTCACCGCCGCCTTCTTCGCGCCGAAGCCCTTGCGCGCGGGCTTGCCGGTTTCCTCCAGCAGCTTCAGCGTTTCCTCCAACGACAGCGAAGACGGTTCGCGGTCCTTCGGGATCTTGCCGTTGAGCTTGCCGTCGCTGATGTACGGACCGAAGCGGC
Source organism: Thermomonas sp. XSG (assembly GCF_014678725.1). Classification (NCBI taxonomy): domain Bacteria; kingdom Pseudomonadati; phylum Pseudomonadota; class Gammaproteobacteria; order Lysobacterales; family Lysobacteraceae; genus Thermomonas; species Thermomonas sp. XSG. The sequence goes on from NZ_CP061497.1 coordinate 1,388,489, forward strand.
CGTTCAGCACCTGCACGTCATGGCCGGGCCATTCCTTGATGACGCGGTTGCGGGCGATTTCTTCCTTCTCCTCGATCAGGAAGATCGCCCGCGCCAGATCGATCACGTAGGGATCGTCTTCCTTCTTCAGCGAGGCGTAGGAACTGCCGCGCTTGGCGAACGGGCCGAAGCGGCCGATGCCCACGCTGACTTCCTCGCCGTTGGCGTCGACGCCCAGCTTGCGCGGCATCTCGAACAGCTTGAGCGCCTCGTCCAGGGTGATGCTGTAGATGCTCTGGCCGGGCTTGAGCGAGGCGAAGCGCGGCTTCTCCTCGTCTTCCACGGTGCCGATCTGCACCAGCGGACCGAAGCGGCCGATGCGCGCACTGACCGGACGCCCGCTGGCCGGGTCGCTGCCGAGCACGCGCACGCTGCCGGCATCGGCCTTGTCCAGCGTTGCCTTCTTGTCGTCCACCAGCGCCTTGAACGGCCCCCAGAACTTCTCCATCAACGGGATCCAGTCCTCCTCGCCGCGGCTCACCGCATCCAGCTCGTCCTCGAGGTTGGCGGTGAAGTCATAGTCGACGTACTTGGAGAAATGGCTGGACAGGAACTTGCCGACCGCGCGGCCGATGTCGGTGGGCTTGAACGCGCGCCCGTCGAGCACCGCGTACTGCTTGCCCAGCAGGGTCTGGATGATGGCGGCATAGGTCGATGGCCGGCCAATGCCGTACTCCTCCAGCGCCTTCACCAGCGCCGCTTCGGTGAAGCGCGGCGGCGGCTGGGTGAAGTGCTGGTCGGCGTGGATGCGGTCCAGCGGCACCATGTCGCCCAGCTTCATCAGCGGCAGCTTGCGGCCTTCGTCCTCGTCCTCCTTGCCCTTGCTGTCCTTGCCCTCTTCGTAGACCGCAAGGAAGCCGGGCACCACCACGGTGGTGCCGCTGGCGCGGAAGGCGTGCTCGCTGCCGGCGGACAGGTCCACGGTGACGGTATTGAGCGTGGCCGGGATCATCTGGCAGGCCACCGCGCGCTTCCAGATCAGCTCGTAGAGCTTGCGCTCGTCGTCGGTCAGGAAGCGCGCGACATGCGCCGGGGTGCGCAGCGCGGAGGTCGGGCGCACCGCTTCGTGCGCTTCCTGCGCGTTCTTCGACTTGGTCTGGTAGGTGTTGGGCTGGTCCGGCAGCGAGGCGGTGCCGAAGTCGCGTGCGATCACGTCACGGATCTCGGCCAGCGCGTCCTGCGACAGGTTCACCGAGTCAGTACGCATGTAGCTGATCAGGCCAACCGTACCTTCGTCGCCCAGCGCGATGCCCTCGTACAGCTTCTGCGCCACCTGCATGGTCTTGCGGGTGGTGAAGCCGAGCTTGCGCGCGGCTTCCTGCTGCAGGGTGGAGGTGGTGAACGGCGGCGCGGGGCGGCGCTTGCGCTCCTTGCTGGCCACGTCCGTCACGTGCAGCTTGCCGCTGGCGGCCTGCTGGATGCGCAGGCGCGCATCCTCGGCGGTTGCGCCGTCGGTGACGGTGAACTGCTCGAACTTCTTCCCGTCCAGCTTGACCAGCTTGGCGGTGAAGGCCTGCGACGGGTGCGCGCACTCGGCTTCGATGCTCCAGTACTCGCGGGCGATGAAGGCTTCGATCTCCTCCTCGCGCTCCACGATCATCCGCAGTGCCGGCGACTGCACCCGGCCGGCGGACAGCCCGGCCTTGATCTTGCGCCACAGCACCGGCGACAGGTTGAAGCCGACCAGGTAGTCCAGCGCGCGCCGCGCCTGCTGCGCATCCACGAGGTCGGCGGCGATGTCGCGCGGCTGCGACATCGCTTCCTTGATCGCGCGCGGGGTGATCTCGGTGAACACCACCCGCTGCAGCGATTTGTCCTTGAGAAGGTTGCGCTCCTTCAGGATCTCGGCGATGTGCCAGCTGATCGCCTCGCCCTCGCGGTCCGGGTCGGTCGCCAGATAGAGGTGGTCGGCGGCCTTGGCCGCCTTGGCGATCGCATCGACATGCTTCTCGTTCTTCTCGATGGTCTCGTAGCGCATCGCGAAGCCGTGCTCGGGGTCGACCGCGCCCTCCTTCGGCACCAGGTCGCGCACATGGCCATAGCTGGCGAGGACGGTGAAGTCCTTGCCGAGGTATTTGTTGATCGTCTTGGCCTTGGCGGGCGACTCGACGATGAGCAGGTTCTTGGCCATGGTGGCGCGGGTTCCGGTAGGGCGGCGGCGGGCCACCGTAGATGCCAACGCCCGGAGCAGATGCCCCGGGCGCTTATTTATAGTGGAATCATGGACGGGCCGGCGCTGTCAAGCACGGCGGATGCCGGCCTTGGGCGCCACGCGCCCGGACACCGCCGGCGGCGGGCACCCGGCGGCGCCCTGGATGCGGACTCGGTCCTCAGTGCACCGGCTCCGGTTCGTCCAGGTACATCTGGGTTTCCATCCAGGCGTAGGCCGCCTCCGAGCCGGGCTGGTTGAACAGCACCATCAGCACCACCCACTTCAGGTCGTCCAGGTCCAGCTCGTCCTGGTCCAGCGCCATCGCGCGGTCCAGCACGAGCTCGCGCTGGCCGGCATCCAGCACGCCGTGCTGCTCGAGGTACAGCAGGAATCCCCGCGCCTCGACGTCCAGCTTGTCCAGTTCCGCCGCGTGCAGCACCCGTACCGGGCCGCTGGCGCGGGCCTGGCCGGGCGCCGGGCGCTGCCGGGCCAGGGCGTCCAGCCAGTCGAAGGCCTTGTGGATTTCGCTGGGCGAGAACCCGGCAGCCGCCAGTTCGTTCATCAGCGAACCGTCGCGTGCGGTGAAGGCCGCGTCGGACAGCGCCGCATCGTCATTGGCGAAATAGTGCTCGAACAGGTAGAGCAGGACGTCCAGGATGCTCTCTTTCATGTCCATCTGTCCTTGGCTCGTGCCCGCAGGCACCGTGGAAGCGAATCGCTGGTCTCAGACCCCGATCCGACTGTAACGGCCATGTTCGGCCGCGACCCGTCCTTCCAGCTCCAGCGCCAGCAGCATGGACGACACCGCCGCCGCCGTCAATCCGCTACGTTCCAGCAGTTCATCCATACCGGTTGGGTCATGGCCAAGGGCTTGCCACAACCGGTTGATGTCGGGCAGGTCCGGCAGCCCGATTCCGTCCTGCCCGGCGGCGGGCGGCGGGCAAGGCGCCAACTCGCCACGCAACGACCGCACCAGGTCCCGCACCAGCGGCGCCAGCGCCTCGACCACTTCACCCGGGGTTTCCACCAGCGCCGCGCCCTCGCGGATCAGCCGATGGCAGCCGCGCACCATCGGGTTGTGGATCGACCCGGGCAGGGCGAACACCTCGCGCCCAGCGTCCCCGGCCAGGCGCGCGGTGATCAGCGCACCGGAACGGCTTGCCGCTTCGACCACCACGATGCCCAGGCTGAGCCCGACCAGGATGCGGTTGCGGCTGGGGAAATGCGTCCGCAGCGGCTGCGTGCCGGGCGGGTGCTCGCTGACCACGGCGCCGGCCTCCGCGATCCGTGCCATCAGCGGGCGGTGGCGGGCGGGATAGGCGACATCGGGGCCGGTGCCGAGCACGGCGACGGTCATGCCGCCGGCGTCCAGGGTTGCCTGGTGGGCCGCGGCATCGATCCCCGCCGCCAGCCCGCTGGTGACGCACAGGCCGGACCGCGCCAGCGCGGCGGCGAACTGACCCGCGTTGGCGCGGCCGCCGGCGGTGGCCGCACGGCTGCCGACGATGGCGACTGCCGGCCGCCACAGCAGATCGGCGTCGCCTGCGACGAACAGCATCGCCGGTGGCGAGGCGATCCGCCGCAGCAGCGGTGGATAGGCCGGATCCCGCCAACCCAGCAAATGGTGCGCCGGCGCATCCAGCCAGTGCAGGCTGCGCTCCAGCGCGGAAACGTCTGGACGCAACAGGGCCGCGCAGGTGGCGGCGTCGAAGCCATGGCTGGCCCAGTCGCGACGCCCCGCGGCAATGGCGGCGGCGGCCCCGCCATGGGTGTCCAGCAGTCGACGCAGTGCGGATGCAGGCGCGCCGCTCTGGAGCAGACGCAACAGGGATTCGTGGTCAGGGGCGACAGGCATGCGGCCAGCGTCGCCCGCAAACGGCAACGGCGCCCTCGGGCGCCGTTGCGGTCTTGCGTCAGGAAATCCTGAAAATCAGTACGGCGCGTCCGGATGCTTCAGCTCATAGCCAACCCGAACCGGCTTGACGCTGCTCATCACCAGCGCGTAGCTGACGTTATCGAACGTGCGGAACACCATGGCATGGCCGGCAAACTCGTCGGGCAGGCGCACCTTGCTCTCAAACAGGGTCACGTCCTCGTCGCGATCCAGCCCGGCCTTGACCCGGTCGCTGACCGAGTCGCCACGCCGCCACAGCGAGAACACGGTGCCATTGTCGATGCCCTCGCGGGCGCCGCCGGATATCGCGATCACGTCGCGGGTACCGCCGGAGGTCAGCTGGTCGGCCACCGACATCACAGTCAGGCGGCCGTACTTGGCCTGCTGCTTGGGCGGATGCGGGAAGAACTGCAGGTCGTAAGGCTGCGCCTCGACCGGCACCAACCGGTCGCCGACGCGCACTTCGCGGCCTTCCGCGTCCAGCAGCACGGTGCTGGCCTGGATGCCGCCGACTTCGCCACGGGTCACGGTGCCGGTGGTCTGGGTGACCAGCTCGTAGCCCATGAACTCGGTGTTCTTGCTCGGGAAGACCGCATTGCTCCACAGCGTGCCGTCGTCCGGGCCGGGGCGGCCGCGGGCGTCGAGGTCCTGGCTCTGGAACAGATCGCAGCACAGGCCGGCGCGCTCGACCATCCGGTAGCGCTTCTCCGGACGGACGACCAGGTAGCGCTGGCCCGGCGCAATGCCCTCGAGGCCGCGCACGTAGGCCACGTGGCCGCGCACGCCGCGCAGGCGGTTTTCTTCCAGCCCGACCACGTAAGGCAAGCTGTCGATGTCCGACACCATGCGGGTATCGCGCAGGAACGGCTCGATCTCTTCCAGCGGCACCGCGTTGACCGGGCTGGCCGTGCGCTCGCCGGCCTGCACCCTGGCCGCCACGCGGTCGAGGTAGGCCAGGCTGATGACATCGCCCGGATAGATCAGGTGCGGATTCTTGATCTGCGGGTTGGCCTGCCAGATTTCCGGCCACAGCCACGGCTTCTTCAGGAATCGTGCGGAAATGTCCCAGAGGGTGTCGCCACGCTTCACCACGTAGCTGTCCGGGTGGTCGCCGCGCAGCTCGACCGCCGCGGCATAGGTGGCCACCGTCAACAGCGCGGCCGCGAGCATGGTGCGCAGACCGCGCGGACGCGGCGCACCCGTGCGCACCAGGTTGGAAACCCGTTCAAGCATGATCGCTATCTCCCCGCTCCGTATGGCGAAAACCCCCTGAAGCCTGACCAATATAGCCCACAACTGACGCCTGCTGGCAAGCGGCCGTGCAGGTCGGGCGCGATACAATCGTCGCCATCGCAGCCTGCCCGGCTGCCGGTTTCCGGATTTTCGCCATGGCCCTGCTCCCGATCCTTGAATTCCCCGACCCGCGCCTGCGCACCCAGGCCGCCGCGGTCGATCCCTCCGATCTGGCCACGCCGGCCTTCCAGACCCTGATCGACGACATGTTCGAGACCATGTACGAGGCGCCCGGCATCGGCCTGGCCGCCAGCCAGGTCGACGTGCACAAGCGGTTCATGGTCATTGACGTAACCGAGGACCGCAGCCGGCCACTGGTGTTCGTCAACCCGGTCATCACCGCGCGCGACGGGGAACAGGTCTACCAGGAGGGCTGCCTGTCGGTGCCCGGGATCTATGCCGACGTGACCCGCAGCGACACCATCACGGTGGAGGCGCTGGACCGCCACGGCCAGCCGTTCTCGCTCGAGGCCGACGGCGTGCTGGCGGTGTGCATCCAGCACGAGATGGACCACCTGCTGGGCAAGCTGTTCGTTGATTACCTGAGCCCGCTGAAGCGCGAGATGGTGCGCAAGAAGCTGTTGAAGGCGAAGCGGGCCGCCTGAGCCCATGCGCATCGTCTTTGCCGGCACGCCGGAGTTCGCCGTCCCCTGCCTGCGCGCGGCCGCCAGCAAGGGCGAAGTGGTGGCGGTCTACACCCAGCCGGACCGGCCCGCCGGTCGTGGCCGTGGGTTGACGCCTTCGCCGGTGAAACTTGAAGCGGTGCAGCGGGGCATCCCCGTGCACCAGCCGGAAAACTTCCGCTCGGCGGAATCGAAGGCCGTGCTGCGCGCACTCAAGCCCGACGTCATGGTGGTGGTGGCCTATGGCCTGATCCTGCCGCAGTCGGTGCTGGACATTCCCGAACACGGCTGCTGGAACGTGCATGCCTCGCTGCTGCCGCGCTGGCGCGGCGCGGCGCCGATCCAGCGCGCGATCGAGGCGGGCGACACCCGCACCGGCGTCTGCCTGATGCAGATGGAGAAGGGCCTCGACACCGGCCCGGTGCTGCTGGCGCAGGCGCTCGACATCGGCCCGGAGGAAACCGGCGGGCAGTTGCATGACCGCCTGTCCGAGCTGGGCGCACGCGTGCTGTCCGACGCGCTGGGACTGTTGCGCGCCACCATCCAGCTGCCGCCGCACCCACAGCCAGCCGAGGGCGTGACCTACGCGCACAAGCTGGACAAGGCTGAAGCGAAACTCGACTGGTCGCAGCCGGCAACGGTGCTGGCCAACAAGGTGCGCGCCTTCAACCCGTGGCCGGTCGCGGAAGCGCAGCTGGCGGGCGAGCGCGTGCGCGTCCATGCCGCCCGCGCACTGGACGAAACCCACGATGCCGCACCCGGCAGCGTGCTGCACGCCGGGCGCGAAGGCATCGACATCGCCTGCGGCAAGGGCGTGCTGCGCCTGCAGACGCTGCAGCGCGACGGCGGCAAGCCGATCAGCGCGCAGGATTACCGCAACGCCCGCCGCGACGTGTTCGCGTGAGCGATGGCGTCGCCACCCGCGTCGCCGCGGCGCGCACCCTGGACGAGGTGCTGCACCGCGGCCGCTCGCTGAAGGCGGCGCTGGGCGCCAGCCTGCCCGGCCTCGCCGACCCGCGCGACCGCGCGCTGGTGGAAGCGATGGTGCTGGCCGCGCTGCGCCAGCGGGTGCGCTACAACGCCGCGCTGGACGGCTGGACGCCGCGTCCGCTGGGCCAGCGCGACGGCATCCTGCGTGCGCTGCTGCTGGCTGGCCTTGCCCAGCTGACGCTGGGCCTGCCGGCGCACGCCGTGCTGGCAGCCACGGTGGACGCCGCCCGCGCGCTGGGCCGCGCCCACCAGGCCGGCATGGTCAACGCGCTGCTGCGCCGCGCCCAACGCGAAGGCCTGCCGCCGGCGGATCCCGCGCAGGCATGGCCGCAATGGCTGGCGGAACAGGTGCGCGCGGACTGGCCCCGGCAAGCCGACGAGATCTTCGAAGCCAGCGCGCAGATCGCGCCGATGTGGCTGCGCGTCAATCGCCGCTGGATCGGCCGCGACGACTATCTCGCGCTGCTGCACGAAGCCGGCATCGAGGCCTCGCCGGCGCCTTCGCTGGCTGACGCGCTACGGCTGGAAACCGCGCTGCCGGTGCAACAGCTGCCCGGCTTCGACGCCGGGCTGGTGTCGGTGCAGGACGGCGCGGCGCAGGCCGTGGTCGATGCGCTGGCGCCTGCCGCCGGTGCGCGTGTCCTCGATGCCTGCGCCGCCCCCGGCGGCAAGGCCGCGCATCTGGCCGAGCGCGATGCCAGCCTGCGCATCACCGCGCTGGATGTGGACGCGCGCCGTGCGCGGCGGATGCAGGACACCTTCGCGCGGCTGCGGCTGCAAGACATCGGCGTGGTTACGGCCGACGCCATGCAGCCCGACGGCTGGTGGGACGGCACGGCCTTCGACGCCATCCTGATCGACGCCCCGTGCAGCGCCACCGGCATCGTGCGCCGCCAGCCCGACGTACTGCTGCACCGGCGCGACACCGACATCACCGCCCTGCGCGCCACCCAGGCGCAGCTGCTCGACGCGCTGTGGCCATTGCTCGCCCGCGGCGGCGCGCTGGTGTATGCCACCTGCTCGATCCTGCATGCGGAAAACGCCGCGCAGGTCGAAGCCTTCCTCGCCCGCACGCCCGACGCCACGCTGGTGCCGCTGGACGCGGGTTTCGGCCACGACACCGGCTTCGGCCGCCAGCGCCTGCCCGGTGAAGCCGGCATGGATGGCTTTTTCTGCGCGCGGCTGCAAAAGTCCTGAGCCTTCGCCACTATCATTCGGCGATGAATCAAACCCGTCGGGAAACCTGGCTGTTCTGGCTGTTTGCGCTGCTGATCCTGGCCACCGGGCTGGGCCTGCGCGATCCGTGGCCGGCCGACGAGCCGCGCTTCGCGCTGGTGGCGAAGCAGATGGTGGAGAGCGGCGACTGGCTGTTCCCGCATCGCGGCAGCGAACTGTATTCGGACAAGCCGCCGCTGTTCATGTGGATGCAGGCAGCGCTGCTGTGGCTGACCGGCAACCTGCGCATCGCTTTCCTGCTGCCCTCGCTGCTGGCCGCACTGGGCACGCTGTGGTGCGTGACCGACCTCGGCGCACGGCTGTGGACGCGGCGGATCGGCCTGTATGCCGGCTGGATCACGCTGCTGACCATCCAGTTCACTTGGCAGGCCAAGAAGGCGCAGATCGACCCGATGGTGGTGTTCTGGATCACGTTGTCCTGCTATGCGCTGCTGCGGCACGTGTTGCAGGGCCAGAACTGGCGGCTGTGGGCACTGGGCTGGGCGGCGGCGGGACTGGGCACGATCACCAAGGGCGTCGGCGTGATCGCGCTGCTGATCCTGATCCCCGCTGCCGTCGCCTCGCTGCGCGGTTGGGCCGGGGTGCGCATCCATGCGCGCGATGCGCGCTTCTGGCTCGGGCCTCTGGCCTTCGTCGCCGCCTGCGGCGTGTGGCTGGTGCCGATGCTGATCGCCGCGCTGGGCAACGGCAGCGGCGACTACCGCGCCTACGTCGACGACATCCTGCTGCGCCAGACCGTCACCCGCTACGCCAATTCCTGGCACCACGGCCAGCCGTGGTGGTACTTCATCGAAGTGTTGCTGACCGCCTGGCTGCCCACCGCGCTGGCGCTGCCGTGGGCGATCCCGGCATGGCGGCGGCGGCTGCGACGGCGCGATGCGCGCTTCCTGGTCCCGCTGGGCTGGGTGCTGCTGGTGTTCGTGTTCTTCAGCATCCCTTCCGGCAAGCGCGACATGTACATCCTGCCGGCGCTGCCGATGCTGGCGCTGGCGCTGGCGCCGCTGCTGCCCGGCATCCTGCGGCGGCCGAATGCGCAGCGCCTGCTGCTGGGCTTCGTGCTGGCGTTCTCGCTGGCCGCGCTGGGCGCGGGCCTGGCGATGCTGCTGGGCGAGCCGGGTTTCGAGCGCGGTTTCATGGAGGGCCGCGATGCGCACGTCGCCGACGGACTGGCATGGATGTTCGCGGCCATCGGCGGCTTCGGCCTGGGCAGCACGCTGTGGTGCGGCCGCCGCCGCGCGCACGCCGCGCTGGTGGCGATGCTGACCGGGCTGTGGCTGCTGTACTCGCTGGTCGGCGCGCCGCTGCTCAACGACGGCAGCTCCTCGCGCGGCCTGATGCGGGACGTGGGGGCGGCCATCGGCCCCGCAGCCGAACTGGGCCTGGTCGGCTGGCGCGAACAGCAGCTGCTGATGGCGGACCGTCCGGCCGCCGATTTCGGCTTCAAGCGCGATGCCGCCCTGCAATTCGCCGACGGCGTGCGCTGGCAGCACACGCATCCGCGAGCGCGCTGGCTGCTGGTGGAGGAAGGCCAAGGCCTGCCCGCCTGCATCGACAGCGCGCGCGCGCGCGACATGGACGTGGCCAACGGGCGGCGCTGGTGGCTGCTGGATGCGGAGGCCACCCGTGGCTGCCGCTGAGTCAACCTCCGGCGCGACCGGCGCTCCATGGTTGAGCGTGCTGGTGCCGGTCTACAACGTCTCCGCCTACGTCGAAGCCTGCCTGCATTCGATCATCGAACAGGCCGACGACGGGGTGGAAATCCTCGCGCTGGACGATGCCGGCAGCGACGACTCCTGGGCGAAGGTGGAACGTATTGCGCATCAACACCCCCGGCAGCTGCGCCTGCTGCGGCACGAGCGCAACCGCGGCCTGTCGGCGGCCCGCAACAGCCTGCTGGCGCAGGCGCGCGGACGCTACGTCTGGTTCCTGGATTCCGACGACATACTGCTGCCGGGCGCGATCACCGGCTTGCGCGCAGTCATCGCGCAGGATGCGCCGGACCTGGTGTTGTGCGACTTCGCCTACCTGCGTGAACGGCGGTCGTTGAAGCACCGGCTGCGCGGCGAACGCCATGTGCGCAGCTTCGCCGGCAGCACCGGTGGCGCATGCCGGGATCGTGGTGCGCTGATCAGGGGCCTGCTGGAAGCCGGCGAGCTGCACGCGTGGTCGAAGATCGCCAGGCGCGAGGCGTGGCTGCACGCGCCGTTTCCGGAAGGCCGTTACTTCGAGGACATCGCGGTGATCGCGCCGCTGGTCATCGCAGCCGGGAGCTTCGCCCACATTGCCGCCCCATGGGTCGGCTACCGCCAGCACGGTGCCAGCATCCTGGCCTCGCTGACGCCACAGCGCATCCGCGATGGATTGACGTCGATCATGGAGCTGCAACGCGGCCTGTCCACACCAGCCCATGCCTCCAGCCGTAGCGTGCAGCGGGCGGTGGAGTACTTCGCGCTGCGCAGCTTCGTCTCGATGCTGCGGCGCGCTGAAGCGGGGCCGCTCGACCAGGAGCCCTCGTTGCGCGATGCGTTCGCCCACGCGCACGCAGTACTGTTCCCGCAGGGAACCGCTTCCATCCTGCGCGACTGGCGAAGCCGCGGCTGGTGGTTGCGGGCGCGCCGCTCCGGACGCGCGCTGGCTCGCCACGGATGGCAGCCATGAGCAACCTGCCGCGCGTCCTCCACTTCGTCACCGGCGGCTTCTCCGGTGGGGCGACACAGGTTGCGCTGCAGCTGGTCAACGCGGCACGCGACAGCGCGCGCATCGAACCGCTGCTGGTGCTGCGGCGCAAGCGCCGCACGCCGCCGGCACGCATCGCCGAGCTGCGGGAACAGGGCGTGCCGCTGCGGCTGGTGCCGGGCTGGTCG